>JANYDK010000106.1 GCA_025363655.1 Deltaproteobacteria bacterium
CCCCGAGGTCTCCTCGACGGCCATTCGCGCCGACCTCGCGCGCGGCGAAGACGTCGGCGATCTGCTTCCATGGGCCGTCGTCCGCTACATCGCTGAACGCGGATTGTATCGCTAGGCTACGCGTGCACTTTGAGCTTCGCCGAGCGCGAGGTCTCGATGAAGTCTTTCTGCTTGGTGGCGCCGCCGACGTCGTGCAAGGTCACGGAGATTCCGACGTTGCCCTCGCCCTCGTCGAGGAGGCAAATACCCTCATTTCCTCGCGTCGGGTGACCAGGCGCGATGAAGACGCGGGTGCCGACGCGACGAATGGTGGCGTCGCCGCGACCGAAGACGATGACCGTCGCCGGTAGGAGATCTTCTTCGTCGAGGACCGACTTGTCGTCGACCATGACGACCACGCGATCGTTGAGGATTTCCAAGGCCCGCAGCCCTGGGCCTCCGAGCGCGCGGAAGACGCCGAAGCGACGACGAGCATGCTCGTGATCGAGCGCGGAACGTAGAGTCGGGAGATCGGCGTCGAGGAGCGCGCGGACCTCTTCGGGGCGCTGATCGATGGGGAGGTCGACGCCGAGACCTTCGGCCCAGGCAGCGACGACGCGATCGAGCGCACCATCGGCGCCGAGGTAGATCACCTGCTGCGCGCCTAGGCGATCGACCGCGGTGCTCGAAGCTTTGGCGAGCGCGACCAAGTCGCCGTCGCTGGGGCCGAGCAAGCCGATTCGCACGTCGCTAGCCTACACCGTTTGCTCGTCACGGACGGAGCACGAGGAAGCCGTTGGGAGGCGACTCGAGCGCGACGATCCCGAGGTAGCCCCCGTCGACCTTGTCGAGGACGCGCAGGCCGACGCCGAGTCGGTCGGCGACGAGGACCCGTTCGCCGGCGATGGCGACGTCACCGAGCTCGGCGCTGGCCCGCTCGAACCACGTCGCGCCGACCGCGCCGGTCGCGAGATCGAAGCGAAAGAGCGAGGTGAGGCGTATGCCGTCGGGGCCTGCGATGGCGGCGCGTCCGGTGAGCAGCGCGCCACCGTCTGGATCGAGGGCGAGCGCGAGCGGAACTCGCCCGCTCGGTCGTAGGTCGTCGGTGATGGCGACCTTCGCGGTGGCTGCGCGACCCTCGACGTCGACCGCGACGAGGCCGTAGGCGACACCCTTGGGATCGAGGTCGGGAGTGCCGTCGCAGAGCACCCAGAGGCGCGTGCCCCCTGCCCCATCGTCGACGACGACGAAGGGAGCGCTCGGGACCGCGAGCGGAAGATCGACGACGACGTGCGGCGCGACGCTCGGACCGGCGACGTCGAAGGCGACGATTTGCGCGGGCAGATCTGCTGCGCCAGATGCCGAGAGGCGTGCGAGGGCGACGAAGGCGGTGTGATCGACGATCGCGATCGCGCTCATCGTCGGGACCCCGGCGGAATCCGGCGCGGCGAAGGCGGACAGGTCGATGAGGCGAGAAAATGAGCCGTTCGGTGCGAGGACCAAGACCGAGGGGCGTCGTCTGCGGGTGACGAAGAGGGAGCCGTCCGCGGAGATGGCGATGTCGGCAGGGTCGATGCCGGCGCCCGAGACGACCTCGGTGCCGCTGACGAGCGCGTGCCCGGCGACGATGCTTCCTTGGCGCGTGATCTCGGTGAGGTCGCCGTGGTTTTCTCCGAGGAGGAAAAATCGCGAAGTCTGATCGCGCGGATCCGTGAGCCGGCGCAATCGCGGGCGCTCGTCGAAGGCGGTGCCCGCGTGCTGGACCCAGGTGTGCGTCGAGGGATCGATTTCCTCGAGAAATCCTGCCTTTCCTGGATCGACCGACTCGGCGACGAGGACGCCGACGTCGCGTGGGAGGAGCCCCGCATCGGGGTGGGTCGGCTGGGTCGAGCTGCAGGACGCGCCGAGCGCGCAGGCGACGAGGGACCAGCCGAAGGCGCGCACGATCCACAGCTTCTAGCACGCGTCCGGACGTGGTCCGCGGCGTGGTGACCGGGTGGCCCTCCGGCTCCCATACGGGTAGAACCCCCCGGTGCCCGGCTCGGATACGCCGCAGGAATCGTCGTCCGAGGCGACCCCGAGCCTGACGCTCGCGCCGGGCGAGCAGTCTGCAAGCGCGGCGAGTGAAGCCGAAGCCGACGAAAACACCGACGCGACGCCAGACGAAACGCAAGAAGAGCAAGAAGCGCAAGAGACGGAAGAGCCGCAAGACACGCCGGTGAAGCCGGCCGAGGCGCGGACCGCAGCTGTTCGACGCCGGTTTCTTCGCATCGCCATCTTCGGAATGGTGCTGATCGTGTTCGGGCTCTTCGTTTTGCCCAAGGTGCCGCGCAGTCAGCAGCTCCGGCTGCACCTCGGCATCGGCGCCAGTCGGGTCGTCAGCGCCACCGCGCGCGTCGGTCACGGCGCTCCGGGCACCTGGGATCGTGAGAGCACCTGGAGCTTCGAGCACGGTGCGCCGGCGACGCTGCCATGGGCCTTCGATCTCCCGAGTGGCAGCGCCCAGCTCGAAGTCGAGCTCTCGAGCGCTACGGGAATTCGCACGCATCACGTCGCCATCGAGCTCCACGGAGACGAGACGCGCGTAGAGTTGGAAGACGTGACGCGAGGCCTGGAATGAACAAGAACGAGCTCGCGACCCGCGCACATGGCGGCGCGACGGCGTCCCCCGATGGCGCCATCCTGGTGGTGCTCTCCGGCGCGGCCAAAGGGCAGAGCGCGCGCATCCCTGGCGACATGGGCACCGCGCTCAAGGTGGGCAAGGCGACGGACAACGATCTCGTCCTCCCCGACGACACCGTCTCGCGCAACCACCTGACGATCACGCGCACCGCCGAGGGGATGAAGCTGGTCGATCTGGGCTCGACCAACGGCGTGCGCATCGGTGGCGCCAAGATCAAAGAAGCAATCGTCGAGCCTGGCTCGCTCATTCGCGCCGGTGAGGTCGAGCTGGCGGTGCGCGTCGAGCTCAAGGGCGTCGAGGTGCCGGCGAGCGAGCACGAGCTGTTCGGCCTCGCGCTCGGTCAGAGCATGGCGATGCGCCGAATTTTCGGCCTCCTCGAGCGTATTTCGCCGACCGCGGCGACGGTGCTGCTGACGGGCGAGACGGGCACCGGCAAAGACGTCCTCGCGCGCTCGAT
The DNA here is from genome assembly GCA_025363655.1 of Deltaproteobacteria bacterium. Lineage (GTDB taxonomy): Bacteria > Myxococcota_A > Polyangia > Polyangiales > JADJMO01 > JANYDK01. Next base: position 3,120 of record JANYDK010000106.1, read on the forward strand.
CCACCTCGCGAGCCCACGCAACAAGCAACCCTTCGAAGTCGTCGATTGCGGCGCGGTCACCCACTCGCTGATCGAGAGCGAGCTCTTCGGCCACGAGCGCGGCGCGTTCACGGGCGCGATCGCCTCGCGCGCAGGTGCGTTCGAGAGGGCGGCCACCGGGACGCTCTTCCTCGACGAGGTGGGCGAGCTACCCCTCGAGCTCCAGCCCAAATTGCTCCGCGTCCTCGAGGCGCGGGAGTTCCGGCGCGTCGGCGGCAACAAGACGATGGCCGCCGACGTCCGCATCGTCGCCGCCACCACGCGCGATCTTCCGCGCGAGGTCGAACGCGGGAAGTTCCGCGAAGACCTGTATTTCCGGCTCGCCGTCGTTCCCATCCATGTGCCGCCGCTGCGCAGTCGGCCCGAGGACATCCCGCTCCTGGCGCGAAAAATTCTCGACGCCAACGCCGACTCGCAGGGGATGATCATCCCCGACGACGCGATGCTCTCGCTCCGTGCGCACGACTGGCCGGGCAACGTTCGCGAGCTGCGCAACATCCTCGAACGTGCCGCCTACATCGCGCGCGCGGCAGGGGACACCGAGGTGCGGCTCGTCGGCTTGCCGGCGCGCGCGCGGACCAGCTCGCCGGAGATGTTCGTCTTCGAATCGAGCCTCAGCTACCGCGAGACGCGCGCGCGCTACGACGGGCTCTTCGAGAAGAAGTACGTCACCTGGCTCCTCGGTCGTCACAACGGCAACATCAGCGCGGCCGCGCGCGAGGCGCAGATGGATCGCAAGCACCTCACTGATTTGGCGCGAAAACACGGCGTAGCCGGCCGCGGCGAAGACTAGTCGTCGTTCTCTCGGCGGGCGTGCTCGCGGGCGAGATAGGCGCCGACCTGACGCGCGGTCTCTTGCACCATCGGGACGATCGACGGGTAGTCCATGCGCGTCGGACCGAGGACGCCGACGCTGCCGGCCGCGAGACCACCCGCGCCGTCGAGCTGGTAGGGCGCCGTCACCACCGAAAGCTGCTGGACGCCGAGCGAGCCGCCGTCTTCGCCCGGGAGGACGATTTGCACGCCGCGCGTCTCGAGCGTGCGATCGAGGATACCGACCAACTGCTCGCGCTCTTCAAGCACGCGAACGAGCTGCTTCAGGCGGTCGACGTCGGCGAACTCGGGCTTGTCGAGGAGCTGTGACTGCCCTTCGATGAAGACGTCGAGCACGGTCGGTCGCGAACGCAGCGCTGCTTGGCCGAGCTCGAAGGCGCGGCGACGGAGGGCACCGAGCTCGTCACGGAGATCTTTCAGACGACGAGCGAAGAGCTCGCGGACCTCGGCGAGGGAGCGGCCTTCGAGGACGTCGTCGAGGAGGTTGTGGATGCGTTGCAGCTCGTCGTTGTCGGGCGTCGATTCGACCTGGATGAACCGGTTTTCGACTTGACCTTTGGCGGTGACGATGACGCAGAGGAGCTCGCCCGGACGGGTGGCGATGAAGCGCAACTGCTTCAGCTGCTGCACCTCGAGCCGCGGCGCGACGATGACCGCGGCGGTGCCCGTGAGGCCAGAGAGTAGGCGCGCGGTGTCGCGGAGGAAGTTGCCGCCCTTGCCGATGTCCTCGAAGCGCGCCTCGATGGTGGTGCGCTGATCGGTCGAGATTTCTCGGATTTGCATGAGCGCGTCGATGAAGACGCGGAAGGCGCGATCGGTCGGGACGCGGCCGGCCGAGGCGTGCGGCTGGTGGAAGAAACCGGCTTCCTCGAGGTCGGCGAGGACGTTGCGGATCGAGGCCGGGGAGAGGTCGATTTCGTATTTTCGCGAGAGGGTGCGACTGCCGACAGGTTCGCCGGTCGCGATGAACTCGGTGATCGCGGCGTAGAGAATCTTCCGCGCGCGCGCGTTGAGGTCGAACGACATTTACCCTCGAATTCTAGCGCTGCCGAACGGCTTGCGCCACGACTCGTCTCACTCGTCGGGCAGCTCGGGCACATCTTTGCCCCCGCCGCCGCTTCCACTCGAAACAGGCTCGGGAGCGCCCTTGTCCTTCGCGTCCTTCGCGGGGATCGCGTCCTTCGCGGGGATCGCGTGCAGCGCGTCGCACGTCGGAGGTTTGTCTTCGTCGATGCGACAGGGCGCGTCGATGAGCAGCCCAAAGGGCTTCGGTCCCTTGCGCAGCTTGGCGGCGACCGGGTCGTCGGGGCCGTTCGGGAGAGGACGCAGGCGGATGTCGAGGCTGGCGTTGCCGCCGCGATCGCTGAAGGCGAGCGTGTAGCCGTAGAGGACGCTGCTCGGCGGCGTGCCCGGTTTGCTCCCTTCGTCCCATCCGAAGCGCAGCCGCGCGAGCACCGAGACGCGCGTCCAGACGGTGCGAATCGGATCGGGAACGCCCTCTTTTTCCAGAAGATCGACCGACATCCCGAGGGTCCAGGCGATGCCCTGGTTGGAAATGAAGTTGCCGAGCGAACGGTAGAGAGGGACGCCGCGGCCGACCACGCGACCTCCGGCGGCGGTGGGATCGGACTTGGGCGCGGGCGCGACGATCGTCTCGGCGAGATCGGGCACGTGCGGGTGCGAGACGATGACCGCGTCGACGTAGGCTGCGGCCGCGCTCGCTTGTTCGAGCACCGGACGAATCTGCGGCTTGTATTCGCGACCGCCGTGGAGATAGGCGATGCGCGCGTCGCAACCGTCCCATCGGCCGGGGGCCCCGAGCTGTTTGTGGATCTCGTCGAGGCCGACGTTCTTCAGCTCGGCGCGCGCGACCATGGCGCCGTTCGCGCCCTCGAGACAGCCGCGTTGCTTCTTTCCCTTGTCGTTGAGGAAGGTCGTCCAGGCGACGATGCAGACGTGTTTTCCGCCCTTTTCGACGACATCGAGGCGCTTCCACGGATCGCTCGGGCCGGCGCCGACGACGGGCGCCGAGATCTTCCCCGCCTCGCTCACCGTGTCGGCGAGGCCGGCGGGGCCGAGGTCGCAGCTGTGGTTGTTGGCGATGACGAAGCCGCTCGCGTGCGAAACCGCGTAGAGATCTGCGAACCACGTCGGTGGCGCCGCGTAGGCGAGGATTTGCTTGTCGCCCGGCAAGCCTTTGCGTTCGCCGATCGGGGCTTCGAGGTTGAGGATGCGCGCGTCGGCCGAGCCCCAACACGAGGGCACGCCCTTCATCACCTCACCGATGACGTTGGCGAGCACCTTCACTTGCGGGATGGCGTCGCCGCCGACGATGACGTCGATCTGCGTCGGGCCCTTCGAGACGGCGCTCGCGTCGGCGTCGGCGTCGCTCGCTCCCTCGAGTGCCGCGTCCGTGATACCGGAAGCGAGCGAGCTCGAGGAGGTCGTGGCCGGCTCGGGCGGGCCCGACGAAGCGTTGCCGCGAGTGCAGCCGGTCGCGCAGCCGATCACCCCGAAAATGAAGGTGCCGAGCGGGAGCCCGAGCAGGCGGAGGCGAACCACGCCATTGCATTAGCAGGGCGCGGGCCGGAGCCAGAAAAATCCGGGGCGCCCGGGTATAGTGCGGGCCATGATCGAGCCTCGCCTCCTCCGCGACGTGGACGCCCTTCGGGGAGAGCTTGCCGCCGCGCGCGAACGCGGACTTCGCGTCGGTGTCGTACCGACGATGGGCGCGCTCCACGCTGGCCACCTCGCGCTGGTGCAGGAAGCGAAGCGGCACGCCCAACGCGTCGTCGTCACCATCTTCGTCAACCCGACGCAGTTCGGGCCGGGCGAAGACTTCACGCGCTATCCACGAGATCTCGAGGGTGATTTGAAGAAGTGCGCCTCTGCCGGCGCCGACCTCGTCTTCTCTCCAGAGGACGCGACTGCCATCTATCCGACCGGTGACGAGACACGCGTGCGCGTGCCGGAGACCGCCAAGCACCTCGAGGGCGCGTTCCGGCCGCATCACTTCGAAGGCGTCGCGACCGTGGTCTTGAAGCTCTTTCAGCTGGTCGGACCGAGCGTCGCGATCTTCGGGCGCAAGGACTACCAGCAGCTGCAGGTGGTGAAACGGATGGTGCGCGATCTCTTCCTGCCGATCGAGGTCGTCGGACATCCGACCGTGCGCGAGATGGATGGGCTCGCGATGTCGTCGCGCAATGCCTATCTTTCGCCGGAAGATCGTCGGTCTGCGCGCGCCATTCCGACCGGGCTCGCGGCGGTGGTGAAAGCCTTCGGCAACGGAGAGCGCAACGCTGGAGCGCTCGTCGCGGCCGTGCGTGCGCACCTCGAAGGGACTGTCACTTCGATCGATTACGTAGCCTGCGCCGATCCGTCGACCGTCGCCCCATACGCCGACGATGCCACGGTCGGCGAGCGGGCCCTCGTCGCCGTCGCAGCGCGCGTCGGGTCGACCCGCCTCATCGACAACGTGGTGCTCGGCGAAGAGCGCGGCCCCGGTGGCGACACCGGCATGACTCCTTTTTGAGGTAATTCGTCGACATGGAGTAGAGTGCCGGCATGCGCGCTGCGACCGTCCGCCGCGAGACGAAAGAGACCCGCATCGAGGCGACGCTCGACCTCGATGGCACCGGCGTGCACGACGTGCAGACGCCGCTGCCCTTCCTCACGCACATGGTCGAGCAGCTCTCGCGCCACGGGCTCTTCGATCTCGAGGTGCGCGCCGAGGGTGACACCCAGATCGACGGGCACCACACCACCGAAGATCTCGGCTTCGTCCTCGGTCAGTGCTTCCACCAAGCGCTCGGCGATCGACGCGGCATTCGTCGCTATGGCTTCGCGGTCCTCCCGATGGACGACGCGCGCGTCGCCTGCACGCTCGATCTCGGCGGCCGGCCCTTCTTCGTCTGGGAGCTGCCGCTGCCGAAGGCGAAGATCGGCGACTTCGACGTCGAGCTCGCGGAGGTCTTCTTCGAGGCCTTCGCGCGCGGCGCGCTCTGCAACTTGCACGTGGTGAAAGAGCGCGGCGACAACCTCCACCACCTCGTCGAGATCTCTTTCAAGGCGCTCGCCAAGGCGCTCGAAGCGGCGACGCGCCTCGATCCGCGCGTGGTCGGGGTGCCTTCGACGAAAGGGACCCTCACGGAATGAGCGTGAAATGAGCGTGAAATGAGCTCTCTCGAGCGCCTCCCGCTCGTGCTCGTCGATCTCGGGCTCGGCAACCTGGCGAGCGTACACAAGGCGGTCGTTCATGCGGCGCACGCCGCCGGGGTCGCTGCTCCCGTGCTCAGCGCCGACGCCGACGTGATCGCGCGCGCCGAACGCGTCATCGTGCCCGGACAAGGCGCCTTTCGTGACGGCGCAGCAGCCCTCGATGCCCACGGTGGGGCGATGCGGGCAGCGCTCGGCGAGCTGATCGCGCGCGGCGCTCCTTACTTCGGCATCTGCCTCGGTCTTCAGCTCCTCTTCACCGAGAGCGAAGAAGCTCCCGGCGCACGCGGGCTCGGTCACTTCGCGGGACGCGTCGTTCGCATCCCCGCCGACTTGGTCGACGAGCGCGAGCCGGAGCGCCACCTCAAGGTGCCGCACATGGGATGGAACGTCCCCCACTTGATCGAAGGGCCGGCGGGGGCGCGGCTTCGACGGCTCGATGCGCTCTCGCACGCGCGGCACTTCTACTTCGTCCACAGCTACCACGCCTGCGCCGACGACCCGCAGGTGGTGGGTGCGCTCGCGTCGTATGGATGCCTCGAAATCACCGCCGCGGTCGCCAAGGACAACGTCGTCGCCACGCAATTTCACCCGGAGAAAAGTCAGCGCGCGGGGCTCGACCTGCTCGCCGCGGTGCTCGAAGAGGCGGCCGCGTGACCGAGCTCCTTCCCGCGATCGACCTTCTCGACGGCGGCGTGGTCCGGCTCCATCGCGGCGACTACGCGCAGGTGACGCGCTATCCGCTCGATCCGTTGGCGCACGCGACCTTCCTCCGAGGCAAGGTGCCGCGGCTACACCTCGTCGATCTCGAAGGCGCGCGCAGCGGCACCGCAGCGCAGCACGAGTTCATCAAGTCGTTATGTAAGGCCTTCGGTCCCGGCGTGCAGGTCGGCGGTGGCGTGCGCGACGTCGCCACCGCCGAGGCGCTCTATGCGGCGGGCGTCACCCGCGTCGTCCTCGGCACCGCAGCCGTTCGCAATCCCGAGCTCGTGCGTACCTTGGCGAGCGCGCATCCGGGCGGCGTCATCCTCGCCGTCGACGCGAAGGACGGCCTCGTCGCCGTCGACGGTTGGACCACCTCGTCGACGATGACCGCGCTCGAAGTGGCACGACAATTCGAGGGCCTGGCGATCGATTCTCTCCTCTACACCGACGTCTCGCGTGACGGCACGCGCGTCGGGCCGGCCACCGAGGCGACCCTCACGCTCGCCCGCGAGAGCGGCCGCGGGGTCATCGCGTCGGGCGGCGTCGGCACGCTCGAACACTTGCGCGCGCTCGCGGCAGCTCCGGGCGTGCCCTTCGTCATTGTCGGTCGCGCGCTCCTCGACGGCGCCTTCACGCTCGATCAAGCGATCGAGGCGCTCGGATGAGATGTCCGACGTCGGACCGCACGCCGAACTGGCCCATCACGTCGCACACCCGTCGCCCCTCACGCCCGAGTGGACGACGGTAGGCGAGCATCGGCTGCGGCTCCTTCGCGATGGCATCGAGGCCTTTCCTGCGCTCGACGCGGCCATCGACGCGGCCTCCACCGAGCTCCTCCTCGAGTTCTACTGGTTCGGCTCCGACGCGCTCGGACGACGCTTCGCCGAGCGGCTCGCGAGGCGGGCGCGCGAGGGTCTGACGGTGCGCGTGCTCTACGACGTCGTCGGCAGCTCGCCGGTCGACGACGACATGTTCGCCGAGATGCGCCGTGCCGGGGTCGATGTGCGGGCCTACAATCCGCTCTCCTGGACCAAGACGCTGCAGCGCTTCGTGCGCCGCGATCACCGCAAAATCGTGGTCTGCGATGGACGCGTGGCCTTCACTGGCGGGCTCAACATCGGGCTGCCGTGGGCTCCGCCCGACGAGGGAGGTGACGGCTTCCGCGACGACATGGTGCAGGTCGATGGGCCCGCCGCGGTCGAGCTGCGCACCGTCTTCTACGAGACCTGGCGCAACACGCTGACGCGCGCCGAGCGTCGCAATCCGCGGCTCCTTCCGCGGGACGTCGGCAAGCTCACCGCTACGCCGACCAACGCCGTGTGGGTGCTCGCCAATCGTCATCGCGCCAATCGGCGACGCATTCGTGAGACGTACCTGCGGTGGATCGGCGGCGCGCAGAAGAGCATCGACGTCGTCAACGCGTACTTCCTCCCCGACGCCAAGCTCAAACGCGCGCTCTTCGCCGCCGTGCGCCGCGGCGTGCGCGTGCGGGTGATGGTGCCCGCGATCGGCGACGTCACCTTCGTGCAATGGGCGGTCGAGGCGACGCTCGAGCGGATGACGAAGCGGGGTATCGAGGCCTTCGCCTACACCGGCGCGATTCTCCACGCCAAGACCGCGCTCGTCGACGGCGCGCTCGCCACCATCGGCTCGTACAACCTCGACGCGCGCAGCTATCGATACAATCTCGAGTGCAACCTCGCGGTCTCCGACGCGACCTTCGGCGGACGCGTCCTCGCCGGCATCGAGCGCGACCTGGCGCGCTGCGAGCGATGGACCCACGAGCATCTTCGCGAGCGTGGTTTCTTTCGTCGCTGGCTCGGCGAGCTGATGCGCCTGTTCGCGAACTTTCTCTGAGTTGCTAGCGAACCTGGCTTGGCGTCGGCGTGCGTTTGAGCGCGTTTTCTTGCGGTTGCGGAAGACGGAGGGTGAAGCGCGCGCCCGAGGGGGACGAGGCGGCCTCGATGGTGCCGCCGTGGTCCTCGGCGATCTTCTTGACGATGGCGAGGCCGAGGCCGGTGCCGGTCGGTTTGCCTGCCGTGACGAACGATTGGAAAAGGCGCTCTTGCACCTCGGGCGGGATGCCGGGGCCGGTGTCTGCGACGCTGATGATGACGATGCTCCCGAGCTCGGAGCCGACCGGCGCCGGCGTGCGGCCGACGCTGATGGTGAGGTGGCCGCCTTCGCTTCCCATCGCTTCGACCGCGTTGCGCGCGAGGTTGTAGAGGGCGCGGGTGATCTTCGCCTCGTCGAAGCGGGCGATGCCGCGATCTTTGAGCTCGACGACGAGATCGACCTTCGATTTGCGACGCTCGATTTCGTAGCGGATCGAACGCTCGATTTCTTCGAAGAATTTCGCCAAATAGACGCGCCGAACGAGCACGGTGCGCTCGCCACGGGCGAAGGCGAGGACCTCCTTCTGCATCGCCGCGATGTGATCGAACTGACGGAGGACGAGGTCGGCGAACTCGGCGCGCGCGGTCTTGTCGTCGTCGCTCGCCATCATCTGGACGTAGCCGCTGATGATGGTCATCGGCGTCTTCAGGTCGTGGAGCATGCCGGAGACGAGGGAGCCGATGGTCGAGAGCCGAGCTTCTTGCGCGCTCGCCTCGCGGGCCCGTTGCAATTGGAAACCGGTCGAGGCGTTGAGGGCGAGGAGGCGGAGGAGATCGACGTCGTCGTCGTCGAAGGGCTTGTCGCCGCCACGACGAACGACCGCCAGGGCGCCGAACGCGTGCTCGGTCTCGTCGACCAAGGGCACGATCGCGCAAGGGGCGCCGACGTGCTCGCGACCTGGAAAAAGAGCCTCGGCAATGCGTGGGCTCTGCCGCACGTCGCGCGCGAGATCCGCGACGACGACGGTGGTCCCGCTGGCGATGGCAGTGCCGATCAGCCCTTCGCCGGCCTTGACCCGGAGGCGACGAATGGCCGGCGAGAGTTGGATCGACGGGGTGCCATAAGGCGGAGTGCTCGCCGACACCGGTGCGGCCGCGAGCATCGGCGCGCTCGGACGACTGCCACGCGAAGGGGGCGCGAGCGAGTCGGGAGGCGCGGCATCGACGGCGTCGACCCCGATGTGGAAGAGGGTGAGATCACCTGCTTCGTCGCCGAGCACGACGTACGCCGTGCGACCGCCGCAAGCGCGCGCCGCTTCGGGGAGGATGGCGAGGGCGAGCTCTTCTCGGGTCGTCGCGCGCGCCGTCGCACGCTCGATCGCGAAGAGGACGTTGAGGTCTTCGACCTTCTTTTCGAGCTGCGAACGCGCACCTTGGAGCTCGCGGTTCTTGTCGAGGATGGAGGCGAAGAGGCGGGCTTGCTCGATGGAGACTGCCGCCTGTGCGGCGAGCGCGGCGAGGAGCGCCTCGTCGTCTTCGTCGAAGTAGGCCGGCGTATCTTCGAGGTCGGTCTGTGACCAACTGCCAGTGTCCGAGACGAGGCCGCCCGGACGTTTGTTGAGCACCTGGATGACGCCGATGACGCGGCCGAGCTGGCTGCGAAGCGGCACGCAGAGGACCGCGCGCGTGCGGAAGCCGGTGCGCTCGTCCCAGGCACGCGAGAAGCGGGCGTCGGTGTACGCGTCGCGGACGTTGGCGGCGCGACCGGTGCGGGCCACCTCGCCCGCGATGCCCTGACCGACGTGGAGCGCGATTTCGTCGATGGCGCCACCTTCGACCACGCGCGAGACGAGCATCGTCTCCCATCGCGTCTCGCCGCTCGGCGAACGTTCGACCGACATGCCGGAGATGTCGTCGGTCGTCGTCGGATCCCAACGGCGCTTCTGCTCGAGCAGATAGAGCGTCGCCCGTTCGGCCTCGAGGGCCTCGGTGGTGCGCTCGAGGATCAGGCGAAGGAGCGAGTCGAGATCGAGCGTGGTGCCGAGCGCGAGGCCGACGTCACGAAGCGCACGCTCGATGCGATAGGCGCGCGCGAGCTCACGCTCGAGGAGCTCGATCGTCGAGTGCTCCTCGCGGTCGATCGCCGTGCGACCCTTGCCCGCCACTCACCGATGAAAGCACGAATCCTCACGGTTTCGGGTGCTTCTTGTGGCGCTTCGGCTTCGGTGACTTCTTCGCGATCCCCTTGCATTTCTCCGCATCTTCGTCGGCACCGTCCCCCGACTCGTCGCACGGAGGGGGCGCGTCGATCGCCGCCTCGGCGTCGACTTTGTGGGGCGTGCTCGACTCCGAAGATCCACCGCTCGCGAACTTCTTCGACCAGCCCTTGGTGCCGGTCTCGCCCGCGACACGCACCTCTTCCATCCCCGCGCCGCCGACCTCGTCGGCTTTTCCGATGCCGGGCCCTTGGGTGATGGTGAGGAAGACGTCGGCGACGTACTCGGGGTGATCGTCGTCGATGACCTTTTTGCCCGCCGACGCCACGCCGGTACCGACGTGGACGATTTGCATCGTCGGCGGGTACGTGTCGTCGGTCTTCTCTCGCAGCGCGTTGGCACCGTCGCGGACGATGCGATAGCGCCGCACCTTGAACCCGGGGATGCCGCGCTGGGTGACGATCTTCTTTCCCTCGGGGAGCTTGTCGTCCTTGACCTCGCGCTCGGCGAAGGGAATGACTTCCTCGATTTTGCGGATGAAGGTCACCACCCGTGATCGCTTTGGACCTAGAATTTCCGCCCGAACGACGCCACCGACGACGGTCTCCTTGAGGACCACCGGGTACGGGAACGGGTTGCGCAGCTTGAGCGTGATGCCCGGGTACGCGACCGCGGCGTCGAGCCCCATCTTGATGTAGTAGCTCGGCCTCGTGTGCGGCGTGCGGTGGACGATCTCGAGCCCGGCGAAGAGCGCGGCGCCGTGGAGCGTGCCGGCGATCTGGCAAGTGCCACCGCCCATGCCGTCGACGAGCTCTCCGTCGGCGATGACCTTGGCGACGCGATAGCCGTGCCCTTCGTCGCGCGGACCGACGACCGCGTTGAAGTCGAAGACCTCGCCTGGCATGATCACCTTGCCGTTGAGGTGCGACGCGGCGAGCCGCAAATTGAAGGTCCGATCGACGTGCTTGTGATCGGTCGCGTACTTCGTCTCGAAGTATCCGAGCGTGTCGGCGAGCTCGACGCCGGCGAGCTTTTCCTTGGTCAGCGTCGGCGAGAGATCGGCGTAGGTGACGGGGATGGTGGCGTCGCCGTTCTTCAACGCGAGGTCGAGCGCGGCCATCGTCGCGTAGACGTCGATGCGTCGACCTTCGGTCTCGGGAATGACCTTGCGCGCGTCGAGATCGAGCTTGGCGTCTTGCGGCGCGAGGTCGAGATCTTCCTTGATCGCGACCATCGCATCGAAGGCCACCTTCGGATCGAGACGAACCGGCAGCGGCAGCGCCATCTGCGACGACGCACCGCGGACCAGCGCGCTCTGCGGATCGCGCAAGTCACGAAGGAGCTGGCCGAGGCGGGGCTCGTCGATGCGTGCCCCGAGCGCCTCCGCGCTGGTGCGCCGCTGCTCGCCGCTCTTGCCGATCGTGAGCACGAACGGACGTCGCAGGTGCTCGACGAGGCGCCTTCGAAGCACCTCGCCTGCATCGTTCCCGCTCGGCACCGACTCGCCGAGCATCGTCGGACGAAGGCCGAAGAGACGTACCGAGCCTTCGTCCCCGCGCGACATCGCTTGCGACGTGAAGAGCGCGACCGCGAGCCCGATCACGTAGGGCGCATACGATTTGTAGCGCGCGAGAGAGGCAGGCGTCACCGCCTTCGTCTCCGTCTGTGCTTCTCGGGGTGCCTTCGCGTCCACGCCTGGAGCTCCGTGTGCGTTTGTGGCGCACATCGACGTGGCGGGCCAAGTCCCCGTCAGGTGCCGTCAGCCCAGCTGGCCCCTAGAGGCGTGCGGCGAGGAGGAAGTGCACGCCGATGAAGCGCGGGTCGGTCGAGGGGCCGACGACGGGGATGAGGACGCCGACGGCGGCCACGAAACGACCTGCAGCAGCGGCGAGTTGCGGTTCGATGGCGACGGTGACGCGAGATTCGTCGACCCCGCTCATCGGAATTTCGGCGAACGCGCGAAGGGCGAGCTCGGAGCCCCCTCCCCCTTCGGGCGCGACCGCGTTGCCGGTGAGTCGATGGGAGATGCGTCCGCCGAGGGTGCTCGAAGTTTCGAGCGCGCTGCCTTCGCCGCCGCTGGCCTTGATGCGTCCTTCGACCCGCGCGTAGGGCACGAACGCCGCGCGACGGCTGAGGGGGACGAAGAAGAAGACGGAGGGCGCGATGCCGAAGCGCTTCCAGGCGAAGAGATAGTCGACCTCGTGACCACGCGTCGTCTGCGAGGCGAGCCCGGCGAAGTAGCGGTTGCTCTGGTTCTGATCGATGCGCGCGAGATTCGGTGGCTCGCCTTGTGCGGTCGGCGCGGTGACCGCGAGCCCGAACGAGAAGCGCGAACCTTCGGCCGCGTAGCGCACGTCGACGCCGACGTTCCCGAGCGAGGCGGCGCCGAGTCGATAGACCTCGGAGCGAAACGACATGTACGAGAGCGGCATGCGCACGCGGAGATCGAGCCCGCTCGAGAGCCCGACGCCGAGCGAGAAAATCCACGATTCGACGAAGATCGAGCGATCGTCGAGGACCGTCTGCGGTGCCGCCACCGCGCCGCTCGGCTGCAGCTGGTTCGCCACCGGGCCGCGGCCGAAGCCGAGCATCAGATCGACGTCGAAGAGGATGCGCCACTTGCGCGTGCTCGGCGCAGCGACCGTCGTCGAATGCTCGTCCGTGCGGAGCGGTTCACGGCCGTGGATCCCGGCGGCCGCGACGTTCGAGCTCGCGAGGAGCGAGAAGAGCGCGAGGCCTGCGAAGACGGCGAGTGAAGAAACGAGCCGACGCATGCGGCCGACATCGCGCCTCGGCCCTGCCTGCGCCGCAAGAGGCGACGTGCTATCGACCGCGTCGTGTACGTTTCGAACGTTGCGAGCGAAGGCGGAGTGAAGGTCATCGTCGTCGGGGGCGGGCTCGCCGGCTGCGAGGCGGCTTGGCAACTTGCACGACGCGGCCATCGGGTCGAGCTTCGTGAACAGAAGCCCCTCCAGCGCACGCCTGCCCAGCAGACCGATCGGCTCGCCGAGCTCGTTTGCTCCAACTCACTCCGTGGTGCGGCGATCACCAACGCGGTGGGCCTCCTCAAAGAAGAGCTGCGACGGATGGGCTCGCTCATCCTCGCCTGCGCCGACGAGTCGAAGGTGCCCGCTGGCGGTGCCCTCGCCGTCGATCGCGAACGCTTCGCCACGGCCGTCGAAACCGCGATCGAGAAGCACCCCAACATCACCCGCGTCTCGGCGATCGTCACGCGCATTCCCGACGAGGGCGAGCGCCCGTGCATTCTCGCCACCGGCCCGCTCACCGGCGACGAGCTCGCCTCGCAGCTCGAAGAAGCGTGTGGCGGACGTCTGGCGTACTACGACGCCATCGCGCCGATCGTCTCCCACGACAGCCTCGATTTGACGAAAATCTTCGCCGCTTCGCGCTGGGACAAAGGCACCGAGGCCGGTGACAGTCGCACCGCCGAAGCGCGCGGCGTCGAGGTGCCTGAGGGCGGCGATCGCGCTTACCTCAACGCGCCGATGAACAAAGACGAGTACAACGCCTTCGTCGACGCGGTGCTCGCGTCGGAGAAAGTCGTCCCCCGCGCCTTCGAGGACGTGCGCTATTTCGAGGGCTGTCTCCCGATTGAAGTGATGGCCGAGCGCGGTCGCGAGACCTTGCGCCACGGGCCGATGAAGCCGGTCGGCCTCACCGATCCGCGCACCGGTCGATGGCCCTACGCCGTCGTGCAGCTTCGGCAAGAAGACGAAGCGTGCACCGCACACAACCTCGTCGGCTTCCAGACGCGCATGGCCTGGGGCGAGCAGTCACGCGTCCTGCGGATGATTCCAGGGCTGGAAAATGCGGAGTTTCTTCGCATGGGCTCGGTCCATCGCAACACCTTCGTCGACGCGCCGAAGGTGCTCGACGGCGCGATGCAGCTCCGCTCGCGACCGGGCGTGTTCCTCGCGGGACAGGTGACGGGCGTCGAGGGTTACGTCGAGAGCACGGCCGGTGGGCTGCTCTGCGCGCTGATGTTGGCGCAAAGGCTGGCGGGAAAGCCGATTTCCGCGCCGCCGCCCACGACCGCGCTCGGTGCACTGCACGGACATCTCGCGCGCACGCCGGAGGGAAAGCACGGGTTTCAGCCTTCGAATGTGACGTGGGCGCTGTTTGCGCCGGCAGATGCGGATCGTGATGCGCGGGGAAAGAAGATTCCGAAGGCGACGCGGTATGAACAGATGGCGCAGCGGGCGCTGAGCGCGCTCGAGGAGTGGAAGCAGCAGGCGCTCTGACAGGGGTTGCGGGCCTTCAGTCTCACGCCTACGAAGCCTTCATGCCGGGCGGCCTCAGCTTCTTCAAAGCCGCCTTTCCGTCGATTTTCTCGATCGTCGATCCGATCGCGGCAGTGCCGGTTTTTCTCGGGCTCGCGGGGCATCTGGCGCGCAAGGAGCAGCGGCGGGTCGCGCTCGTGGCCACGCTCACGCTCACGTGCGTGCTCTGCACTTTCGCGGCGACGGGCACTGCCATCTTCCGCTTCTTCGGCATCACCGTGCCGGCGTTCAAAGTGGCCGGTGGCATTCTTCTCTTCTTCAACGCGCTCGACATGATCCAGGCGAAGCACACCAAGTCACGCGCGACCGCCGAAGAGACCACCGAGGCCGAGACGAAGAGCGACGTCGCGATCATTCCCATCGGCATTCCGCTCTTGTCGGGGCCGGGGGCGATCGCGACGGTGACGGTGTTGGCCACGCGCGCCGAGAATGCGGCCGAGCGACTTTCGCTCTTCGCCTCGATTGGGCTGGTGGCGATCGCGACGTTCGTGGCGTTCCTCTTCGCCGGCGTGCTCGTGCGGGTGCTTCGTCAGAC
>JANYDK010000110.1 GCA_025363655.1 Deltaproteobacteria bacterium
GAGGGCGTCTGCGAGCTCCCCCTTCGGGTCACTGACGAACGTCACCGGATAGCCGCGCGCGCTGGCCTCGGCGGCGTCTTTCTCGGCGTTCGCGCCGGCCTCGGCGTCGACGACGACGAAGCGCACGCCACGAGGACGGAGCTCGCGCATGAGCGAAATCAGGCGCTGATCGTGCGCGCGTTGGCAGGGACAGTGCGCCGAGAAGAACTCGACGACGGTGAGCGGCGCACCTTCGGCGAGGTGGGCCAACACCGGAGGAGCGAGGGTGCGCGAGCTCGTCGCGCAAGCGGTGGCAGTCGTGACGACCATGGCGGTCATGCCGCTCATGGCGAGTGCGACGAGTCGTCGTGCGCTCACGAAAAGCTCCGGAGCAGCGCGAGCGTGAGGCCGATCGGCGTCGGTTGGTTGCGTGCGAAGTGATCGAGCGGCGGCGTCACGTAGAGGCCCCCTTGGAGACGGAGCGTGTCGTTGAAGGGAACGAGCCCGGCGAGGGTGACGGTGGTGACCGCGCGCCCGCTGTCGGAGACGATCTCGCCGTTGACCCGCGCATTGGCTTCGAGCGCATACGTGAGCACCAGCGCGATCGCGACGTCGTCGTCGAAGGTGTATCCGCCGGCCGCGAGGAACGTCGCCTGCGTCCCGAGGCGCGTGTGAATTCCCTGCGTTTCTCGGGCTGCGCGCTGACTGACGAAGCCACCGACGTTGACCAACCAGGGGCCGAAGGTCTGCTCGACGGCGAGGCCGAGGCTGCCTTGGAGCGCGCCGATGCCCGTCGCGTCGGCGGCGTTGAGGTGCGTCGCCGATTCGGGAGGCCGCCCCGTCGGGAGCGTGACGCCGAGGAGGAGCGCGACGCCGGGGACGACCTTCGAGGCGCCGGCGAGCGTGAGATCCCATCGACCGGAGACGTTGACGTCACCGAGGCCGCCCCCGGTGCCGAGCTTGCTCGCGACGCGTCGCCTCGTCTCGACGAAGGGCACGACCATGCTCACCTGCGCGCGGCGGAGGACGCGGAGCGTGCCGATCAGATCCTCTTCGAAATCGACCTCGGAGTTGCCGCTTCCCGAGGATGCATAGTGCCTGGATGCATCGTGCGCACCGAGCACGTTTTGCGCCTTGAAGAGCACGCCGACGAGCGCGTCCTCGGGCCCCGCGAGGCGGCCGGGGGTGATCGCGCTCGAGCCGGCGCAGCACGCTTGTGCGCGCGCGTTCGACGTCGCGCTCAGCATCACGACGAACGCAGCGAGACCCGCGAGACTCGCCAGACTCTTTGCCAGACGAGCGCGCGCGCGGGGCTCAGGGGACGTCGAAGGTGAAGACGACATCGCTCGCTGGCTCGCCGATGGCGACGCGGAGCTCCCAGCGCCCCGGCATGAAGAATTGAAGGCCATCGACGACGTATTTGCCGGTGCCCTTGGCGGTGACGGTGGTGACGACGGACGAGCCGTGACCGTGCGATGGCATCCATGGGACGACGGTGAGCACGAGCCCATCGCGCGGCGCGCCCGCGGGGGTGGTGATCGTCAGCTCGGCGGCGTTGGCACCTCGAGCGGGAGACGTGCCGGGTGCGAACCGAAGCTCGAGGTGCGAGCCATCGCCGGCGTTGGTGGTGCCGTAGGCGGCGGGCGCGAAGTTGCTGGGCACTTGGTCGGCCACGTCACTGCTGCACGCGCCGAGCGGGAGGCACGCGAGACAGGCGAAGAGCACGAGGGAGCCGAGCAGAGACTTCTTCATGGGCGAGAAACCAGTGCTCGGTTCGTACCGCGCGCGAGGGGGGCGCACCATGCGACACGTCGTCGCAGGGCTCGCGTGAGCTCAGTCGCGGGGCGGTATTTTTTGCAGCTTTCGCTGGAGCGAACGGCGGTGCATGGAGATTCGGCGCGCGGCTTCGGAGATGTTCTGGCCACAGTCGACGAGCACGCGCTGGATGTGCTCCCACTCTGCGCGGGCGAGCGACGGGGCAGCGAACTCGACTGCCGTGGCTTCGAGTGGCGCCGTCTCGGTGCGTTGGAAGGCGGCGAGGATGTCGTCGACGTCGGCCGGCTTGGGGAGGTAGTGGACGGCGCCGAGTCGCATCGCCTCGACCGCAGTCGCGATGCTGCCGTAGCCGGTGAGGACCACGATCTTGGTGCCGGCGTCGAGCGCGTGGAGCGCGCGCACCAATTCGAGGCCGTTTTTCCCGGGCATCCGCAGATCGACGAGGGCCATCTCGGGGGAGTCTTGCTCGGCGCTGGCGACGGCCTCGTCGTAGTCGCGCGCCATCCGCACGTCGTAGCCACGCTCTCGAAGGGCGCGCGCGAGTCGGCTGCGGAGGACGTCGTCGTCGTCGACCACGAGGATCGACGGACCTTCACCCAAGGCGCCAGGCATTTCACCGTTCGGCGACACAGTCGGGGACCCGTACGTGAATGGTGGTGCCGACGCTAGGCGTCGACGAGATGTCGAGCGAGCCCCCGAGGTGCTCGGCCACTGCGCCCGCGAGGAAGAGGCCGAGGCCCATCCCGGCGCCGGCGGCCTTGGTGGTGAAGAACGGCTCGCCCGCGCGCGCGAGGACGTCGCTGGCCATTCCCGCGCCGCGATCGGCGATCACGATGTCGAGCGATCGGCCTTCGCGCACGGCACGGAGGGTCACCGCGTCGGCCCCGGTGGACGCCTCCTGCGCGTTCTTCACCAGCCCGCGCACGGCGGTGGCGAGCGATCGCAGAGGTAGACGAAGCGCCATGTTTTTCAGCGTGGGATCGATCTCGACGGTGACGCTCGGCGCCTCCGCCAAGCCGTCGCGACAGGTGGCGAGGAGCGCTTCGGCGGTGGTCGTCGTGAGCGCGTCGGCGAGGCTCGTGCCGGCATCGGCCGACATTTGTTCGAGGACGTTGCGACAGCGCTCGACCTGTTGCCGAATGAGCCGCGCGTCCTCGAGGAGCGGCGGCCCGTCGGCGTGCTCCATCGTCGAGAGGCGCCTTTCCATCTCCTTGACGGCGACGGCGATGGTCGAGAGCGGAGTCGAGAGCTCGTGCGCCGCGCCAGCCGCCAACGTCGCGAGCGCGCCGAGCTTCTCGCTGCGCGCTTCACGGGCCCGCGAACGCGCCAGCTCGTCCTCCAGCTGCTCGCGTGCGCGCTGCACTTTGTGCACGAAATAGCCGATGAACGCGGCGGCGATGGTGAACGCGAGCCACATCCCGCGGAGGTGGATGCGCATCACCGTCGCGTGATCGAGCGAGTCGTCCTTCATCGAGAGGTACGACTGGTCGACGAAGAGGAGCGCGTAGCAAGCGATCGCGAGCGCGACGAGCGACCAGGTGTAGCGCACGCCGAGGACCACCGGCGCGAGCGCGATGTGCACGAGGTAGAGCGCGGAGAACGGATTGTGCGGCCCGCCGGTGATCGAGAGCATCGCCGTGAGGATGAGCAGGTCGAGCGCGAGGGTCGCCGCGAGCATCCACTCGCGGACGAATCGCCTGGAAAACAAGCCGATCGCAGCGTTGGTGGCGGCGCCGAAGGCGAGGAGCCCGAGCAGCTTCGGCACCGGCAGATGAATGGCCGAGAAGCGATCGACGAGGAGCACGAGCACCGCTTGGCTGGCGAAGGCACCCCAGCGCAGGCGAATGAGCCAACGCCAGCTCGTCTCGCGCCGTTGCGCTTCGGGCCCGTGCCTCCCGTGCGTCCCGTCCATCACGTCCATCGGTCCATCACGGTCGTCGCGCCTCACTCGGCGACGCAAAAACCGTAGACCACCGAGTCCGTCGTCGTCCCCGCGGTGATGGTCAGCGTCGTCTGCCAGAGCCCCGGCATGAAGAGATTGAGGCTTGAAATCGAGTACTTTCCGCCGCTTGCCGGATCGGGCGTGACGTGCGGGACGATGCTGCTCCCGTGCCCGTGATCGGGCATGAACGGCTTGACCGAGACCGTCGCTCCCTCGAGCGGCTTCCCCTCGGCGTCTTGCACTACCAGCGTCCAGACATTGTCACCCTTCGCGGGCGGCGTCGGAAAAATGTTCAGCAGCTGGGTACGAATCAGCCCATTTTTCCCGGTCTGCGCGAGGCCCGGCGTCCACTTCAGCCCTCGCGTGTCGGTCGCGCAAAAGCTCGACGTGTCGGTCCCCGCGTCGCTCGGCGTCGTTCCTTCGCTCGGAGAGCTGCACCCGAGAGGACCGCCCATCGAGCCGAACGCGACGAGGCTGGCGAGGCAGGCGAGGTCGAGGAGCGAGTGGGAGAGGGCGAAGCGAACCATGTGACGAGTACGCATACTGACAGCCAGTGGTTTCGGGAGCAACGAGCCCTGGGTGCACATGGGCGCGAGCGTTGCGCGAAGACGCAGCCGTTGCGCTCGTGCGCTCGCCGATGCGCGTGCGGCTAGGCATGGTCCTCCCGTTGCAAACGTCATCGCCGTGCCCTTCGCCACTCTCGTCCTCGGCCTCGCGCTCGGCGGCGCCTCGAGCCTCCACTGCATCGCCATGTGCGGCCCTCTCGTCGGCGGAAGTTGCCGCAATCGCACCGACGGACTCGCCTATGGCCTCGGCCGTCTGGCTGGCTACGCGTGCGTCGGCGCGCTCGCGGGAGTCGTTGGTGGCCCGCTCCTCACTCCCGATCGCGCACGAATCGTCCAACTGGCGGCGGCGACGCTGATCGCGGCGATGCTGCTGCTCCGCGCGGCGCGCTTCCTCGGAGTCGGTGGGCGTGGGCTGACGCAAGTGCGGAGGAAGCCGAAGACGACGTCGATCTTCCTGCGACTCGCGCCGCATCTGCCGCGCCGTGGAGCACTGCTGGGAGTGGTCACCGCGCTCTTCCCCTGCGGCGCTTTGCTCACGGGGCTGATCGCGGCAGCTGCCGCCGGAGGCGCGTGGCAAGGCGGTCTCTTGATGATCGGCTTCGCGATCGCGAGCTCTCCGGCGCTGCTCCTCTCCGGGATCTTCGGCGCGCGCGTGCTCGCGTGGGTGGAGGCGCGGAGATCGAGGTGGGTGCGGCTCGCCTTCGCGGGCGTCCTCGTCATCGTCGCTGCGTGGATCGTCGCGACGCCGATCGGCATCGCCGTCGAGAGCGCGCACGCACCGATGGGGGCGGACGACTGTTGTCCAGATTCGCCGACTCGGCCTCGCCTCCGCGGCGCGCCGTCGCACACGTGAAGAAACCGTGAAAAACGGCCGCCTCGTCCGGTCTGCTCTTTACGCCTAGCGCCCGCTACGCGACGTTGCTCGTGCCCGGATCGGGTGCCTCGCATGTCCACGCTCCGTGTGCCTCACCGCTTGCTCTCCATCGCCGTCGTCGCGGCGCTCGTCGCTTCGCAGCGCGACGCGGCGGCCGATTGCGACGACAAGGTCTCGACCTGCATCGACTCCGACGTGCTCTGGCCATCGGCCGGTCCGTCGACCTTCTTCTCGATCGGCAGCGGGCTCACCACCGGCAAAGGTCGCTTCGGGTTCGGCCTCGCGACCTCGGCGCAACGTCGGCCGATCGTGCTGCGAACCAACGGTGAAGCGCCGAGCGGCTCGGTCGACGTCGCCGCGATCGGCACGCAAATCAACAGCTCGTTCCTCTTCTCGTACGGCATCACCGACCGCTTCGAAGCGTCGATGGTGGCGCCGGTCACGTTCTACCAAAATGGCACCGGCGTCTCGCGCGTGTCGAACGGCGCGACCAACGACGTGCCGAACACGGCCGTACGCGACGTGCGGCTCGGGCTCGCCTACGCGCTCGTGTCGTTGCCGCGCATCGACAAGCCGGCGGGCGTCGCGGTCGTCGGTCGCTTCGACGCCAGCATTCCCAGCGGAGACGCCGGTACGTTCGCGGGTGACCGGGGTCTCGTGGCGGTGCCGACCGTCTCTCTCGAAGAGCACCTCGGCCGGCTCGTCTTCGGATTCACCTTCGGCGCGCGTCTGCGCAAGGCCTCGACGCTGCTCGGTGCCACGGTCGCGTCGCAGGGCTACGCGGCGGCCGGCCTCGGGGCGACCTTCGATGCAGAAGGTCGTTATGGATTCACCGCCGAGGCCTTCACGCTGCCTTCGCTCGTCGCCGGGGGCGCATCGCCTTTCCAATGGCTCGTCGGTTTCAATTGGGCTCCCATCTGGGCCGGCGATTTCACGATGCACCTCGGCGGCGGCGGCACGATGCGCTTCGCCGGACACGCCCCGGTGGGCGAATCGATTTGGCGCGGTGTCCTCGACTTGCGCTACGCGCCGCGCTCGCTCGACACCGACGGTGATGGCGTCCTCGATCGCGACGACACTTGCAAATACGAGTCGGAAGATCGCGACGGCTTCCAAGATCTCGACGGCTGTCCCGATCCGGACAACGACGGCGATGGCATCGTCGACGCCAAGGACAAGTGTCCGAACGACGCCGAGACGAAGAACGGTTTCCAAGACGACGACGGCTGTCCCGAGAGCGACGGTGACGAAGACGGCATCGTCGACGAAGCCGACAAGTGCCCCACCAAGCCCGAGGACAAAGAGGGCTACGAAGACGGCGACGGTTGCCCCGAAGGTGGTCCGCCGAAGCAGCCGGTCGTGCTCTGCGCCGATGGCACCTCGTCGAAGCCGGGCGAGCCGTGCGACGTCGATCGCGACTCGGTCCCCGACGCCTCCGACGTCTGCCCGCAGCAGCCCGAGGACAAGGACGGCATCGTCGACGACGATGGTTGTCCCGAGAAGGACGCCGACGAAGACGGCGTTGGCGACGAGCTCGACAAGTGCCCTCTCGAGGCGGAGACGATCGACGGCAAGGACGACGCCGATGGTTGTCCCGAGCCCGGCGCGCACTCGCTCGTGAGTTTTGCCGCTGGCGCGATCGAAGCGGAAAAACCCGTACGTTTCGCCGCCGGCGGGTCGCTCGTCACCAAGCCGATGGCGGCGCAGTTGATGCTCGTCGCGCAGCGCCTGCAGGGCCTCGTCGATCGTGGCGTCGAGAAAATCGTCATCGAGGCGTGGGCCGACGTCGCCGGTGAGAACGAGAAGAACCAGAAGCTCGCGCTCGCCCGTGCCGAAGCGTTGAAGAAGGCGCTCGCCAGCACCGGCATCCCCGAGACGCTGATCAAAGCGCAGGTCGGCGACCTCGGCGATCCGCCGGACAAGACGAAGGCCAACTGGCTCGTCACCGTTCGCAACAAGCGCAAAGAGCCGCTCGGCAAGAAGAAGCCGGTCGGGGCGACGCCGTGATGCGAGGCCAGCGCGTCGGCTTCCTCGCGGTCCTGATCGGGCTCGGTTGCTCTTCGAAATCGAACGAAGTGACGCCGCCGACGGCGAAGGAGCCGCCGTGCAAAGTCGCCGCGGGTGCCTTCGCGCCGCTCTCGACGCGTTGCGGTCAATTCGTCGACCTCGAGGGGCGGGTGGTCGTCCTTCGCGGAATCAACGCCCGCATCGCCGAGGTCTTCGACGAAGATCTCGGTCCCGGCAAGGTGCCGCTCGAGACGCTCCCGAAGCTCGATGCGGCTGATTTTCCCCGCATGCGACGCATCGGCTTCGACGTGCTGCGCCTGCCGGTGCACTGGAGCGCGCTGGAGCCGAACGATGCCTCGCCGCCGGTCTACGACGCTGCCTATCTCGAGCGCATCGCCGCCCTCGTCGCCGCCGCCAAGGCCGCGGACGTTCGGGTGCTCCTCGATCTTCACCAAGATGCATACAGTAAATATATTGGTCAGGACGGGGCGCCCTTGTGGGCGATCGTCCCGGCGCCAACAAAGCTCCTCGAAGGACCGCTGACCGATCTCGGCACGCGCACGTTGAGCAAGCAGGTGCTGGCGGCGTTCGACACCTTCTTCTCCGCGACGGCGCCCGATGGGCCCCGGCTACGCAAGCGCTTTGGCGCGGCGGCGGCAACACTGGCGAAGCGGTTCGTGGGTGAGTCGGCGATCATCGGTATCGATCTCTTCAACGAGCCGAATGCCACCGACGAGCGCGCGCGCGCCTTCGACGAAGAGGTAGGCGCCGCCATCCGCGCGGTCGATCCGGCGCGGCTCCTCTTCCTCGAACCGCCGGCGACGCGCAACCTCCTCGACCATGCATCGCTGGCGACGAGCGCCTTTCCGCTCGGCGGCATCGTCTACGCGCCGCACGTCTACACGCACGTCTTCACGCCCGACGATGGTTGGAAGGCGACGTTCACGCTCGAAGATTTACGCCCTTCCAACGCCAGCGCGCGCGACGAGGCCGACTCCTGGGGCGCGCCGCTCTTCATCGGCGAGTTCGGGTTCGGGCCCAGCGAGCCGCGCTTCGGCGACTACGTCGGCGGTCAACTGCAGCTGCAAGACGAGTACATGGCGAGCTCGACCTTCTGGCTCTGGAAGGAAGCGAGCGAAGGTGCCTGGGGCTTCTACGACTTCGATCCGGCGACGTCGTCGTTCGGCAAGGAGCGGGCGACGCCGCGGAAGGTCTTCGCGCGCGTGCAGCCGCGGGCGATCGCCGGTTGGCCGGTGCGCTGGTCGTTCGATCCGAAGAGCGTTCACTTCGAGCTCGCGACGATCGGCGATCCGAACGTGAAAGCTCCGACCGTTCTCCACACGCCGACGCCCGAGGACGCTCCGGCCGGCTATCGCGTCACCTGCGACGGCAAAGAGATCGACGCCGCACCCGATGCGAAAGGCGACATGACCATCCAATGCAACGGCGCGGGCGAGCACCTCCTCGTGGTGGTCGCGAAATGAGCTCCATCGAACGCTTCGTCACCTTGGTGCGGCGTGAGCTCGGCACCGACGACGTCACCATCGTCTCCGATCCGGCCGACGCGCCGCCCGCGAGCGATTCGCTGATGCGCATCGAGCTTCCGGGCGGTGGCGTCCTCGTCGTCGTCTTCGCCGCGCCGCGCGAGGGGCTCGACGCTGCACAAAGACGGCTCGAAATGCTCGTCGACTCCTTCCGCACCGTCCTCGAAGGCGAGCCGATCGCGCGCATCGAGCCGGCCAACTCGGGTGGACGAACGACCAATCGGCCGCCGGCTGCGCACTCGCTCCACGAAGAGCTGCGCGCCCTCGCCGAGCGAGCGAGCGCGGTCGATGCGATGGTCATCGACGCGCGATCTCCGGTCGTGTGGGGCGCTGCCGACGCCGATCGCGCGTCGATGGAGACGCCGTCGGCCGAGGTGGTCCGTCTCGACGAGCATCGTCCCGCCGGTGATCCACGCGCGACGCCTCCTCCGCCCGACGTCGCACCGAGCGCTCCGTCGCCGAGCGATCACGCGATCGCCGCGGTACGTGCGCTCTCCGTGCTCCCGTCGCTCCATCGCGGGGGCCACCTCCATCACTCGGTACGCGCCGAAGAGTTCGGGTACATCGCCCGTTCGTTCGCCGGCATCTACGTGCTCATCGTCGTCTTCGACGCGCCGTGGGACGAGCTCTCCGCCGAGCGAGCCATCGTCCACTCGCTTCCGATCATCGAGCGGCTCGTGCTCGCGTTGCCGCCGCTCGATCCTTCGCCGATGGCCGGTGCCGCGGCGATTCGACGCGGACGTCGACGATAGCCGACGCATCGCTCGCGGGAACCAACGCGACGCCTTCGTGTCGGCGTTATGCTGAGGCACCCATGAAACGTCGCGACTTCTTCGCCATCTTCGCTCTCGTCGGCTCTGCGGCGTTCGGCTCCGGCTGCAAATCGAAGGCGACCACGCAGTCCGAGATCGCGGCGCAGAACGTCGATCGACTGCTCAAGCTCGTCGCCGAGCGTCACGTCGATTCGATGCCGCGCGCGCTCCCCGCCGCTGCGAAGAAGCTCGGGCCGCCGCTCGAGAAGGTGCCGGCGAAGTTCGTCGAGATGCGTGACAAGACCGACGATCTGCGCGCCTCCAAGCGCTCGTTCTTCGCGGTCGTCGATCCTACGGGCACGGTCACTTGGGTCGACGAGTCGAATTGGAAGGTCGAAGGACGGGTCCTCAGCGTCGGCTTTCCCAGCGTCCAAGAGGTCCTCGACGGCAAGCTCCCCTGGAGCCGCGGCACCGGTCGCTTCGGCGGCGATCCCGAGGATGCGCTCATCTTCATGGACGCCGCGCCGATCAAGGACGATGGCGGCAAGATCGCAGGCGCGCTCGTCTGTGCGTGGGAAGCGATCGACGTGGCGACCGATCTGCAATCGCAGATTCTCACCGAGATGGGCATGGAGAGCGCCGATCCGAACGTCCACAACAAGGTGAAAGAGCAGCGGAAGAAGCAGATGGAGCAGCCCGACGTCTGGGTCGCGATCTTTCGCGGCAAGGTGCTCTACATGCCGGAAGACGCGTACCAACCGCTCCTCGACTCGGCGAAGCAGCTCGACCTCTTGGGCAAGACGCAGAACGGAAAGTTCGTCGGCACGTTCGACGTCGTCAACAGCGGTTGGGGCGTCGCCGCGGCGCGCATCCCGTCGATGGGCGATGGCGTCGGCGTCGCGGTTTTTCGCCACAAATCGTAGCGAATCGACATGCTACGGAAAACGTAGCGCAGGCGGCTTCCAGCCCTTGGGCGGATCGACGTCGACGGGTGCGCCGGGCTTGCCGTGGCCCGGGCCGGTGATTTTCTCGATGCGCTCTTCGAAGACGAACGTGTCGGTGTGCGGCGCGTGATGGCAGCCGGTGCAGACGCTCTCTTCCGGCTTCTTCACCGGGATGGCCGACGAATACGGGTCGGCCACGTGCGCCGAGCCGGGGCCATGGCACTGCTCGCACTGCACCGATTTCAGCACGTCGACGTCGGTCACCGACGAGCCACCCGGCTTGTCGTAGCCGGTGACGTGGCAGCTGACGCAGTCGAGGTTGAACTCTTTCGAATCTTTGGAGAGGGTTTCGTAGGCGTGCCCGTGCTTGGTCTTCGACCAGACGTCGAAAGCCGAGGCGTGACACGTCTTGCAGACGTCGACGCCGACGTATTGCGCCTCGCCCTTGGCCGGCACCGGAGCCTTTTTCCCCGCGAATTTCGCCTTGTTGGTGGCGTTGACCCGCTGGTAGTAGCTGCCCATGGCCTTCTTCGCGGCCTCGTCGCTGCCGAACGCTTGGCGCACCTCGACGAGGTCGTAGCGGAGGAAGCTGCCGGCGGGCGTCGGCGGAGGCGCCTTCGCTTTTTCCAGCTTCGCCTTCATGTCGGCGAGGCGCTTCTTCTGGGTGTCGACGTCGCTCTTCGGCTGCGCCGGGTCTTTCTCCCAGATCGCGATGCTCTTCTCGAGGCCGGTGATTTGCAGCGTGAGGTCGGCGATTTCGGCGGCGCGCTCGAGGCCGCTGCCGTCGGCGAAGCGACCGTCGCCGCGGACGAAGAAGTCGACGACGGCGACGCGCGTGAGGTGATTGCTCGGCTCGACGACGAGCACGTTGCCGACGAAGCGCGGCGGCTTCGCGTCGGTGTTGGCGTCGCCTTGCGAAGACGGCGAACCGATGGCGAGCATGTCGAGATCAGGAGTTTGCTCGGCGGCGCGGACGGCGTCGCCGCGATCGATCGCCGCGAGCCCGACGACGATGCGCGCGCCGTCGGATCGGGCCTTTTTTGCCGCAGCGGAGAGGGCCTTGGCGGCCTCGTCGACGTTGACGCCGGTCGGGGCTCCCTTGGAGTTCTTCGGGGTGGCGACGCCGACGAACGCGACCTTCACGCCTTCGACCTCACGCATCGTGGTGGAGACCGCGCCGGCCGCCCCTTCGCCGCTGAGGTTGGCAGCGACGAGCGCGCCCGAAGACGTATCGCGAAGCTTGCCGAGCGACGGGCCGCCCTGTGACCAGTCGTTCTTGCCGGGAGTGAAGGCGGCGAGGCCGAGGTTCTTCAGGCCAGAGGCGAGGGCTTCGGCCTTCCATGCGTCTTGATCGGTGTGATCGGGCCGCGCCTCGTCGTCTTCGTAGAAGACCGGGCCGACCGCTGCGAGCATCGAACGAGGCGCCTTTTGCTGCTCTTTCGAGACGTAGGCGGCGAAGTGGTCGAGGCCGCCGAGCATGTCTTTCTGGCAACCGCAGGGCTCGAGGGCGCCGGCGAGATCGGTCAGCACGTAGATGCGCACCGTCGGCGACGTCGGCTCGGGCTGGACGGTGACGCCCTTGCCTTTGCCGTCGTTGCGGCAGCCGTTGCAGGCCGCCAGGAGCGCGCCAAGGCACACGCTGAAGCCGAGGAAAGAGACCGACAAGGCGGTGCGGACGCGCCGCGGCAGGAGGAAGGTAATCGAAGGCATCTCGACGCTCGAACGGAAATGACAGCAGTCTCGTCGTCCGGTTTCCTCATACCACCGTCCGAACGCCCCGCAATGTTCCTGCCTTGCCTCGTCGTCGCCGAAGAGACCACCCTCGACGTCGGTCGCGGCGTCGCGGTCGTCGACGTGCACGCGCGGTTGCGGTCGAAGGACGGCGGCGGCTGCTCGATCGATCTCGGCGCCTCGCTCCTCGCGCGAGAAGAAGGCCGTGGTCCGCCCGAGCTCATCGTCTGGCGTGCCGATCTCGACGGCACTCCGTTTCACGTCGGTGGCTCGATGGGAAAGGTCGCGCTCGAGCTTCCGCACGGCGGCAAGTTGCGCGTGCGTGCGCTGCTTCGGGGCGAACGCTTCATTGCCGCGCCGATGGCCACCGATCCCGAGCGTCGTATCGTCAGCTCGAAGTCCTCGACCTCCGCGGCTTCTTCGACATTTCGTGTGCGGGCGAGCAGCGTCTGGCGGAGTCACGCGGTCTTCGGAGTCGCCCGCTGGATCGACGTCGGAACGCCGATCGTCGCGCTCGTCGATCCGACGCGCGATCGCGAGCCGATGACGCTCTTCGAGACGATCACCGCCGCCGAGCCCTCGGTCATCGTCGTCGACGCCGGTCCGCTCCTCGGTGGCGCGCCCGAGGCGAAGACGCCCGAGACACGCGCGGGCGATCTCGCGCTCGGAGGTGCACGTGCGCTCTCGGTCTTGCTGACCGATCTGCCGCTCTCGGTCGCGACCGCGCCCGACACCGCCGCCGTCATCGCGCGGCTGCGGGAGACCGCGCTCGCGTCTCTCGCCGCCGCGTCGTCCGACGATCCGCTCCTCGCCGCCGTCGGGCAACGTCTCGCGACTGCGCTGGTGACCGGCTTCGCTCGTTGCGCGCGCGGCCCCGAGATCGTCATTTCACCTCGTTTTCCGGCCCTTCCGCGCGCTCTCGAGGGCAGCGGCGTGCTCGAGGACGACGAGGCGGGATGTCCGCGCGTCCACGAGCTCTTCGTCGCCAACCATCCGACGCTGGCCATCGATCGCGAAG
Organism: Deltaproteobacteria bacterium; assembly: GCA_025363655.1. Lineage (GTDB taxonomy): Bacteria > Myxococcota_A > Polyangia > Polyangiales > JADJMO01 > JANYDK01. Next base: position 13,134 of record JANYDK010000110.1, read on the forward strand.
CGACGGCTGCGCTCGCCGAAGCCGCCGTCGCCAGCGTCGCCGAACGTCCGGTCATCGGTCGTCTCTCTCGCGTGAAGGCCACCGGCGAGAAGGCACCGGGGTCGCGTCAGTCGCTGCGCAGATCGACGCGTCGCGGCCTGCTCGTGATCCTTCTCTTCGCCCTCGCGGGGGCCGTCGTCGCCTACGCCACTCGCGAGCGCGCACGCGGCTGAGCGCGTCTCGTCTCAGTCGTCGGGCCGCCGGGCCTGCTTGTTCTGGGCGTTGTGTTTCTTCTCTGCGAGACGGCGCTCGATGGCTCCGCGTGACGGCTTGGTCGGCCTTCGACGAATCGGACGGATCAGCGCCTGCTCGACGAGAGCGCGCACCTTCTGTCGCGCATCGGCCAGATTTTTTGGTTGATCGCGCGTCTTCTGGCTCGTCAGGAGCAGCTTGCCGTCGGCGTCGAGGCGGCCACGACAGAGCACGAGCAGCCGCTCGTAGGCATCGCTCGGGAGCCCGACGATGCGCCCGAGATCGACGCGGAGCTCGATTTTCGAAGAGACCTTGTTGACGTTCTGCCCGCCAGGCCCCGACGAACGCACGGCGCGCACCTCGACCGCGTCGGCCGGGATGCTCACGAGTGACGAGATGAGGATCGGGTCGGCCATGGGGAGTCGCGGAGCCGCCGGACCATGCCACTTTTCAGCGCGCGCCGCGCGGGGTAGAGGCCTTGTCCATGGAGCAAATCGATCTCGTCGTGGGGCAGGGCGCGGAAGCGACCGCAGGGAAGACCGTCTCGGTGCACTACACGGGCACCCTCACCGACGGGAAGAAGTTCGACAGCAGCCTCGATCGTGGCCGCCCCTTCGAGTTCACGCTCGGCGCCGGCATGGTCATCAAGGGTTGGGACCAGGGCGTCGCCGGCATGAAGGTCGGCGGCAAGCGCAAGCTCACCATCCCGCCGGCGCTCGCGTACGGCGAGAAGGGCTTCCCCGGCGCCATCCCGCCGAACTCGACGCTGGTGTTCGAAGTCGAGTTGCTCGGCGTGCGTTGAAGATTGCTACGCAATCTTCAACTGAGACTGTCAAACCTGAAATCGGAGCGGGTTTTCAATTCGTGCCTCTCAGCGCGAATTGAAAAGCCAGTGCGACAGTCCGTCTCCTTTCCTCGAGAATTCCATAACATTATGATGTATCGCGCGATCGCCCCTATTTTCCTGGTCTCCTTGCTCGCTTGCAGCCGAAAGGTCGACGAGCCCGACCCGGTGAAGAAGGACCCGACCCCGTCGGTGACGGCGACGGCGGCGCCTTCGGCCGCACCGGGTGGTTCGGCGAACGCCGTCGGCGCCAACGATCTCGTCAAGCTCGACCTCTTGGTCGGCACCGGCGACGAGGCGAAGATCGGCGATCAGGTGAAGGTGCACTACACGGGCACCCTCACCGACGGCACCAAGTTCGACAGCAGCCACGATCGCAACGAGCCGTTCGGTTTCCGCATCGGCGGCGGCGAGGTGATCAAGGGCTGGGACCAGGGCGTCCCCGGCATGAAGGTCGGAGGCAAGCGCAAGCTGACCATCGGCTACGCCCTCGCCTACGGAGAATCCGGACATCCCCCGACGATCCCGGGGAAGGCGACCCTCATTTTCGAGGTCGAGCTCGTCGAGATCGTGAAGAAGTAGCCGCTTCGGCGCGGGCGTGGGCGAGGGGGCGGGTTCTTGATACCGTCGTCCTCCATGGCGACGAACCCCATCCTCGGTCGTGACGTCTATCTCGCCCTCGCTGCGGTCGGCTGGTCCGACGGCGCGCTCGATCACGAAGAAGCCGACGCCATCGTGCGCACCGCGCTCGAGGAAGGTCTCGAGCTCGACGCCATCCACGAGATCGAGGAGGCGACGAAGAAGCACGTGCCGATGGGGATGATCGATCGGCTGACGATGTCGAAGTCCGATCGGCTCTACGTCTACGCGGTCGCTTGTTGGATCACGCGGCTCGACGGCGTCGTCACCGAAGAAGAAGAGAAAGCCCTCGAGACCATCGCACAGGCGCTGGGGGTGCCGGACGTGCCGCGCAAGCACGCGGACGCAGTGCTCGCCGAGATCGCCGAGCGTGGCGATCGCCCGGCGCGCTTCGATCTGATGGCCTTGCGACGGACGCTCGACGAGCGGCTCGCGCTCGCCCAAGCAGCGCGCGCGGCGACACGAAGCACCTGAGAGGCGTCGTGGCGACGCATCCCATCCTCGGCCTCGACATCTACCTCGCGCTCGCGGCGGTCGGCTGGGCCGATGGCAAGCTGACGCCCGAGGCCGCCGACGCGATCGTGCGTACCGCGCTCGAAGAAGGGCTCGATCTCGCGGAGGTCGGTGAGATCGAGAAGGCGACGAAGACGCCGACCGACATCGGCGTCGTCGATCGCATGGGCATGTCGAAGGCCGATCGGCTCTATGTTTATGCGGTCGCCTCTTGGATCGCCTGCCTCGACGGTGAGCCGGGCGAGGGCGCGCAAGGAGCGCTCGCGCACCTCGGTCACGAGCTCGGCGTGCCCGAAGGACCACGCCTCCACGCCGACGCGATCATGCGGCAAATCGCGCTTCAGGACGATCGCCCGGCGCGCTTCGATCTGCGTACGTTGCGAAGCACGCTCGACGAGTGTCTCGAAGAAGCGTCGAAGGCGCGAAGGCGCCGGCGCGCCGAAAAAGACGGCACCGCCGAGGCCTCGGGTGAGTTCGCCCCCATCCTCGACTTGCAAGCCGCCACGCAGGCCGACGAATCACCGACCGTTCTCGCGAGGCCAGCCCTCGATCTCCGCCACGTCGTCTTCCTCGAGCCCGGCCCCTCGTGGACGGTCGGCCTCGAGCTGCGCGAGCAAGAGCTCTACCTCGAGCACCAAGCGCATTGGCGCAAGGCAATCGACCTCGGGCGCGTCGAGCTCGGTGGACCCTTCGTCGACGAGACGGGCGCGATGATCGTCCCCAGCCGCGATTGCACCGAGAGCGAGCTCGCGGCCTACGCCGTCGAAGATCCTGCCGTGCGCGCCGGGATCCTCGTCTTCAGCTTGCGACGTTGGCTGGTGCTGTTGAAGCCGGTTTTTTGACGCATTCGGCGCGGCGTGCGTCGCCCTTTTGCCCCTCGGCATCCCGGCTGGTACATCTCGTGCCCATGTCGAAGGCCCTGCGCCCTGCCTTTGCCACCGCGATCGGGCTCTCCCTGGTCATGGGTGCGCTCGCGATCGACGCGGCGCCGAACAAGACGGCCTCGCTCAATCCGGCGCCGAACAAGACCAACTCGACGCTCGTCGCGCCGACGAAAAAAGTGTGGGCGCCCAAGGGCTGCCCCGCCGGAATGACCGCCATCTCCAGCGACACCGGCGGCTTCTGCATCGACCGCTACGAAGCCGGCGTCGTCGAGATGCTCGCCAAGGGGAAGGTGAAGAACCACTCGCCCTTCCTCCCGGTCACCGGCCTCAAGGTCCGCGCGATCAGCAAGAAGGGCATCGTCCCTCAGGGCTACATCTCGCAAATCGAGGCGAAGGATGCCTGCGAAAACGCCGGCAAGCGCCTCTGCGGCAACGACGAGTGGATGCGCGCGTGTCAGGGCAAAGCCCCCACCAAGTATCCCTACGGCGACGACGAGATTCTCGGCCGCTGCAACGGCGACGGCACGCGCGCGCATCCAGTGGTCGAGCTCTTCGGCACCGGCACCGATCCTTTCGCCGACGCCTCGAAGATGAACGACCCGCGCATCAACGCCCTCCCCGGCACCTTGAGCAAGACCGGCGCGAAGGCCAAGTGCACCAACAGCTTCGGCGTCCACGACATGGTGGGCAACCTCCACGAGTGGACGGGCGATCCGAGCGGCACCTTCAAGGGCGGCTACTACATGGACACCCACCAAAATGGCGACGGGTGCTTCTACCAAACGACGGCGCACGGCACGAGCTACCACGACTACAGCACCGGTTTTCGCTGCTGCAAATGAGGTAGATAGCTCGTTTATGGACCGCAGCCGCCGCAGGTCTGTTTGACGCGTTCCTTGGCGCTCGTGACTCGGCCTTGCGCGTCGGTGCAGCGCTTCTTCTCGCCACCGCCGCCGCTCTTCGTCAAATCGCAGAGGTGATCGGCGGCGTTCTGCATCGAGGCGAGCGCCTTGCAGAGCTGCTGACAATCGTTGCCCGCGACGGAGAACGACTGCGCGCTCTTGTCGAACGAGGCTTGCGCGGCGCCGAGATCGGTCGGTAGCGGATCGCTCGGCATCGTGCTCGGATTCACCGGCGGCTTCGGCTGCGGCGTTCCCGGCGGATTGGTCGGCGTTGCCGTGCTGGTGCCGGAGCCGGTGCCCGCCTTGTCATTCTCCGGCACCGCGCCGGCGGTGGGCGTGATTCCAGGTGCTGGAGGAGGTGGCGGAGCGGGCGACATGCTCTCGCCCGCGGAGGGCGGCGCGCTGGTCTTGGCCGGTGGTGAGGACGCACAGCCCGCTGCCACTGCGGTCATGGCGAAGTATGCGAGCGTTCGCGAATGTCGAGTCATGAGCCACATCCCCCGCACGAAGACTTCACGCGCCCGCGCGCTTCGGTGACGCGACCCTGGGCGTCGTCGCAGCGCTTCTTGCCGTCGTCGCCGGCGTCTTTGCTCAGCTCGCAGAGGTGATCGGCGGCGCGCTGCATCGAGGCGAGCGCCTTGCAAAGCGAGAGGCAGTCGCTGCCTGCTGCCGCGAATTCGCTGGCACTGTCGTCGAAATACTTCTGGGCGTGGCCGAAGTCGTTGTCGAGCATCGGCTCGGCGACGGCGTCCTTCTTCTTGCCGTTGCCATCGTCGCCGGTGCCTTCCGTGCTCTTGGGAGGCGGGCCTTTCGGATCGTGCGGGCCCATCGTCGGGGCGCCGCCGCACGCGAGGAAGATCCCCGAGGCGATCGCGAGTGCGCTGACGAGGTGCGTCGCGCGGGTGGAGGAAGACCGCGCGCGCATCACGGCGGGCCTCCGGTGGGCGCCGAACCCTTCTTGATGACCTCACCTTGCACGGCCACTGCTTCTTCGAACGCCGTCATCGCTTCGTCCTTGGCTTTTTTCGCACCCTCGGCGTCGCCTTTGTCGGCGAGCGCCTGGGCGCGCTTCTGGAGCACGAGGCCCTTCACTTCGAGGAGGTGTCCACGGAAATACGAGACCGCCGGGGCGGCCTTGAGCCCGAGCGTGATGTCTTGCAGCGCCGCGTCGAAGTCACCGAGCTCGGAGCGCAGCTCGGCGAGGCGCGCGCGCGTGTCGGCCACGACCTCGTCGACCTCCGGGCTCGGCTTGGTCGGTGCGATCGCGAGGAGTCGTTCGAGCGCGCCGATGGCGCCGCGCGGATCGTTCTTGTCCTCGTAGAGATCGGCTTCGTGGTGGAGCGAACGGGCGCTCGACAAGTAGGCGAGGAGCGATTCGTCGACGACCGCCGAGGGCGCGCTCGTCGCCGGACGGTTGGAGTTGCCGTCGGGACCGACCTTGCCGCGCTTGGCGCAGGCCCACGGCATCACGCAGAGGAGTCCGAGCGCGAGGCCGAAGAGGAGCGAGCGGAGAGGATTCAAAGGCCGCCTCCCTTCACGCCCCACAGCGAGTAGCGGTTCTTGCGGAGGTCACGCATGCGCGCCTCGGCGATGATGTCGATGCGCTCGGAGGTGTGCTGCTCCTTGGGGAAGGGCGCGATGAATAGATCTTCCGCCGAGTGCGTCGGAACGAGGTTGGGAGCGGCGACCGAGGCGTTCGTCGGGCTCGGTCCGAGGTCTTGCTGCGGGAGCGCGGTCACCGCCAACACCACCGCCGCGGCCGCTGCGATCGCGCCGCCGAAGACCCACAGCGTGGTCCGTTTCTGCGCCGCGACGGGATCATGCACTATGCGTGCAAGAATCTTCCGGTGGGCGACGACGTCGATGGGCTTGGGCGCGATCGCGAGGTGGAGCGCGCGCGCGAGCTCGGCGTCGCGATGTTCGATCGTCGGGTTGTCGAGCGCCTCGCGCAGGCGTTCGGACTCGGCCAGCTCCTCGGCGCTGGGCGGCGCGTCGGGGTCGACGTCGAGGTCGACGTCGGGGCCGAACGGATTCGTCACGCGGGTCTCGGGCTTGCGCTCTTCAGCCATCGTCTTCGCTCGTCTCTTGCTTACCGGCGGATTGGGTGTCGGAAGAATCGGCGAGGGCTTTGCGCAGCGCACCCATCGCTCGATGAAGTATCACGTCGAAGGTCGCGGGGGTCGCGCCGAGGGCCTTCGCCACCTCGTCGCGCGGCAGCTCTTGGAGCACGCGTAGACGAATGGCCTGCGCATAACGGGGATTGATCTTGGCGAGCGCACCCTCGACCTTGGCGCGCGCGCGGGCGGCCTCTTCTTTTTCGACGTAGGCGACGTCGGTGCCGACGATGTCGGCGCGGCTATCGGCCTCGCGCGTCAAATCGTCGACGTCGAAAGGGGTCTCGCGTTTGCGGGCGCGGAGCTGATCGATGGCGACGTGGAGCGCGATGGTGCGGAGCCACGGATAGATGCCGGCCGGGTGCCACTGATAGCGCGCGATGGCGGTGACGACGCGGGCGTAGGTGTCGGCGAGAGCGTCCTTCGCACGCGCGTCGTCGCCGAGTCGGGGCAAGAGCACGGCGCGAAAGAGCGTGGGACCATAGCGCTCGAGGATGTGACGCAGGGCGACGCGATCGCCGTCCCGCGCCTGCTCGACCCAGGTGCGCTCGACGTCGAGGTCGTACTCGGCCCGCGGCACGCGGCGGAGGATAGCGGTGGACGCCTGCGCCGGCCTCGCAAAGAGCGAGCGCACCTCTCGGCACGCCTTGCCGGCGTCGAACCCGGGGAGTTCGGGGAGTTCGGGGAGTTCGAGGGTGGTGTCGAGCGCGAAGTCCACGGATGGAGAACGCGAGTCGCCGGTCGGACCTTACGGTCGCTGTCCACGCTTCCCCTGGGTTTTCCCGGGAAAAGAAAAAGGAACGGCCCCCTGTAAGACCGCCTCGGGAGCTCGCGTTGTCCCGGCGTACCCCACGAGTTCCCTTTTCGGAGGCTGCCACATGACTCACTTCTCCCACGCGCGCTCGCCGGTCGCTCGCTTCGTCCTCGTCGCCACCCTCGTTGCAACCGGCGCGTCGCAGATGGGCTGTGGCGCTTCCCGCCCAGCGGGCGGCTCGCCGACGAGCGGCGGGTATGGCGGTGGGTATGCCACGGGCCCGAAGCCGCCGTCCCCCGCCTATGCGGGGGGTGGCGAGAGCGGCAGCGGCAGCGGTGGTGGAGGGTACGCGGCCGAGTCGACCGGTGCGCCGTCTGCCGATGATGGATCCGCCAGTGGCACCGTCGTCAGTGGCGCCGCGTCGCCCGGTGGCGTCTATGCACCGTCGCCCGCGCCGATGCCGATGCCGATGCCGATGCCGGCGCCGAAGACCGCGACCGCGCCGCCGCCTCCTCCCCCCGCGACGGCGATGCCGAAGAGCGCCGACAAGAAGGGCAAGGATGCTCCGCCTGCTGCGGGTACGACCGCGACCGGCACCGTGACGGTGACGACGACCGTGACGGTCAATCCGCCAGTGATTCCGCCGCCCGCGTATCCCGACGATCAAGGCTCGCCGACGGGTGGCCTGCTCACCGCGGCGATTTGGGACGACGTCATCATGCGTCCGCAGTTCCAGACCTTCATCGCGCGCTACCCGGCGTTCTCCGAGATGTGGGGCCTCGACCTCTCGAAGAAGATCACCATCGTCGTCAACGACTCGAACGGCATCCCGGTGGGCGACGCGCCGATCGCGCTGCGCGCTCCCGACGGTCAGACCATTCAACTGCGCACCCACGGCGACGGCACCGCGCTCTTCTTCCCGACGATGAAGATGCAGGTCCCGCAAACCAACGCCAACGGTCAGGGCACCACGCTCTACTCGGTCGCCGCGCAGGTCGGCACGCTCCGCACCGAGACCGCGTTCGGCATTCCGCAGGGCGATCTCACCTGGTCGCTCAAGCTCCCGGGCGTCCCGGTGCGCGCCCAAGCGCCGGCGCTCGACGTCGCCATCGTCCTCGACACGACCGGCAGCATGGGCGACGAAATCACCTACCTGCAGAACGAGCTCACCGGTGTGATGAAGCGCGTGCAGAAAGAGCAAGCGACGCGACGTGTGCGCCTCGGCCTCGTGCTCTACAAAGATCGCGGCGACGACTACGTCACCAAGTCGTTCCCCTTCACCGAGGACTTCGCGGTCTTCAACGCGCAAATCAAGCAGGCCTCGGCGATGGGCGGCGGTGACATGCCGGAGAGCGTCAACGCTGCGCTCACCGACACCATCAACAACCTCGCCTGGGCCGGCGACGAGACCGGTCGCCTCGCCATCTTGGTCGCCGACGCGCCGCCGCACTACTACGCTGACGAGCAATACACTTATAAAAATGCCGTTTGGGACTTCTCCGCGCGCGGCATCAAGCTCGTCACCTTGGGCGCCAGCGGCATCGACAAGAGCACCGAGTACGTCTTCCGCGAGATGTCGGCCTTCACCGGCGGTCGCTACATCTTCCTCACCGACGACAGCGGCATCGGCGAGAGCCACTTGGTGCCGGACATCACCGGGTATCAGGTCGAGCACCTCGACAAGATCTTGGTGCGCGTGATTCGCGACGAGGCGAAGTCGTTCGTGCGGTGAGCGTGCTGATCGTGAAGCCCGCCGCTGACATGGCAATCGCGACCTCGCCGTCCTCGCACCCTCCACGAGTCAGCTCGAGACCGAGTCCGCTCTCTTCTCGAGGTCCGCGAGTCGCCGTCCGACCGACATCTGTCACCGCGAAGGCTCGACGAGTCGGCGCCCAACCGACGCCAGTGACCGGCAAGTCTCGACGAGTCGCCGTTCGGCCGACACCGCTCAGGCAAAAGGATCGACGACTCGCCGTCCGGGCGACTCAGCTCGCCCAAAGGAGTCTACGGGTGAGCTTCGAGCTCACTCGAATAAGTCCCAAGGACATAGCGTCCTTCTTTTGAAGCGCTCATCGGCGGTTTTTTCCGACTCGATCCAAGCTCGGCGGTCAGTCGGCTCGGGATCTGGCGTCGACCCGGACCCGCCGCGGTGAGTCGTCGACCGTACTCAGTGCGGCGGCGAAGGGCGAGGGGGCGCTGGGGTGATTCGCGAGGCGCAGTTGCTCGGGCGCATGGTGGCGGTGGTTTGGGAGTCGTGCGCTGAATCGGCCGCCGCAGAGGCCGTCCGAGGACGATGACCTCTCGCACGCGGCTCGGCGCTCTCTGCGGCTCCGCTCTCTTCCTCCTCCACTGTGGTTCGAGCGGCGATGGCGGTGCGCCTCCGTCCGACGGCGGCGACGCTGGCTCCAGCTCGGACGCGGACGGCGCGTCGTCTTCCGAGACCGGCGGCGGCGTCGACGCAGCGACCGAGGGTGGGGCGGACGCCGTCGGTACGGACGCAGGCAAGGATGCGTCGACGCCTCCTCCGCCGTGTGCGCTGCCCGCCGCGGCGAAGGTGCCGGGCCTCGATCCGAAGTTCGCCGTCGGCGCGCGTCCGCTGGTGACCGACGAGATGTCCGTGAGCGCAGCCCACGCCATCCTCGACGCCAAGGGCCGCTACGTCGTCTTCGGCTACGGCGCCTACTACGACAGCTCCGGCTGGGAGTACGCGCCGATGGTGCATCGCTTCAGCGCGACCGGCGACCCCGACGACACGTTCTCCACCGCCGGACACGATCTCTTCAACAACACCAACTACGAGGCCCGCTTCACCGCTGCCGCCTGGGACTCCAAGGGGCGGCTCGTCATCGCCGGGCAAGCGCGGATCGGGCCGGCGCCCTACCACGAGCACCTGGTGGTGCTGCGTCTGCTCGAGGACGGCTCGGTCGACGCGTCGTTCGGAGATCGGACCACGCTCGACTCGCACAAGCCGGGCGCGCTCATCGACTTGCCGAGCGGGTGCACGGACGCGATGACGTTCGGCTTGGCGACGCTCGGCGAGGAGATCTACGTCGTCTCCAGCTGCGGCGGCGGCAGCGGTCGGCTCGTCCACTACACGAAGGACGGCAAGCCCGATCCCTCCTTCACCACGCCGATCAAGGGCGTGGGCGGCATCACCGTCGCCGGCGGCGCGCTCTATCCGAGCTCCTACGATCACCTCTACAAGATCGCCGCCGACGGCTCGCTCGACGCCTCGTTCGGCACCGCCGGCGCGTTCGCTCCGAGCGGCTCGAGCTCCATCCTCTGGGTCGCGCCGGCGGCGGACGGCACTCTCGTGGTGGCCGGCGACGACGGGAGCAGCGAGGCCACCTTGGTGCGCATCGACGCCAAGGGCGCGCCCGTCCCCGGCTTCGCCTACTCGTACGCTTCGTACCCCGACAAGGTCGACGTGCACGGCGAGCGCTGCGACGGAGCGTGGGTGCTCGGTACGAGCATCAGCCTCGGCACGCAGCGCAGCTCGACGCACCTCCTCGCCTCGGGAGCGCTCGACCCGTCGTGGGGAACGGGCGGCACCAGCGACAAGGTGGCGCTCTTTTCCTCGAGCGCCTCGGTCTCGCTCCCCACCGCCTACCTCGAGGCGAACGGCGGCATCCTGGTGTCCGGCGTCCTCTCGGGCCACATCTGGCTGGCGCACCTCTACTAGCTCGTCCTTGCGGAAGGTCGCGTGCGCTGCGACTGCTGCCGACAAGATCGCCTCGTCGCCTGATCGCGTGCGCGCGACCGCGGCCCGTGGGAAGTCGTTCGTGCGCTTCTGCGTTCAAGACCGCGAGTGGAGTGCGTGGTTCGACTCGTGACTACGGAGCCGGCTTCGCGCTGGTGAATCGGGCGCTACACCACGCGAACGCCCAGCCGTCCGGCTCGTCTGTCGCGGCGGTAGCGAGCTCGCCCTCTTCGACGCCGGGCGGCATCGCCGAATGCGCACTCGGCGCCGCAGCGATGATCGGAGGCGTCCACGTGCTCACTTGCTCGCGACGATCGCGGCGGCGACCGGGTACTTCTGGCCGAGCTCTACGTGGACCGCGAGCCCGGCGCCGGTGGTCAGCCCCGCGGGCGGCGTCGCCACGGTCCCGCCCTGGATGATGATGCCCGTGATCTCGTCGCCACCGCCGAGCTTCGCATCGAACACGCCGGTCGCGCTGGCGTCGATGATGGCGCCGAAGCGCGCGTTCGCCTGAAAGGTCACCGTCTTGTCGATGGTCGCGCTCGAGCCGCCCATCCATTGCAGTCCATCGCCCATGATCTCCGACGCGCCGAAGCCGGTGACGAGCGACGTCTTCCCGGTCGACGCGACGAGACCGCCTTGGATGATGATTCCTTGCGCGGCGTTGTGCAGCCCGAGGGAGGCGCCGGCGCACTTGCTGATTTCGAAGTTGCTCAGCTTGGTGGCGGGAGTGAGCGGGGTCGCTTGGAGCTGCACACCGCGGAGGTTGCGGGTGACGATGAAGTCGGAGAGGTCTGCCGATGCGCCGTCCACGAGCACGGCGACCTCTTGCGTGTCGGTGACGGCGAGCGCCGAGCCCGTGACCTGCGCGCTCGAGTCGACCTCGAGCCCTCGGCTGTAGTGTCCGACGACGCGGACGCTCTCGATGGTGACGCCTTCGAGCGTCGCCGAGACGCCGCGTAGCCACACGCCAATCTCGGGCACGTCGTGCACTCGGACGCGACGGAGGACGACGCTCGGCTGCGGAGCGACGCAGGGCTTGCCGTCGACGCACTGGCCGAGGATGCCGTAGACCGCGGTCGCGGCGCCGCCCTCGATCGTGCTCGCGGTGACCGTGAGGCTGACGTCGATCGCGCGGATGCCGCCTTCGTTCGCGTCCTTGACGATGATCTGGTCCACGACGAGCGCGCCGGCGGCCGTCCCGGCGGCCCGCCCCGGCTGTTGCGCGTAGAGCCCGCCCGCCTGCACGGTGAGTCCCCGGACGAGGGCCGTCGATGTCGACTCGACGGCGCAGTCGACGCCCTCGACGCTGGTCGTCGACGCGTTCGAGCCGAGGAGGCTGACCCCCGCGGCGAGATGGACGACGCCGTCGTAGGAGCCTGGCGCGACGGCGATGCACGTACCCGACGTCGCGCTGGACGCCGCGGCCTTCAGCGCCGCGCTGTCGCCGACGTCAATCGTGCGGGTGCAAGCGGCGCCTTGCGTGCACTTCGAGTCAGCGCAGACGGGCGACGCGGGCACGCCCGGGCAGACGCCGCTCACCTTCACCCGTTCGTCGCAGCTCGGCGCCGCCGGGCTGGTCGCGTCCTTCTTGCTGCTGCACGAGAGGAGCGCCGCGGCGAGCAGCGCCGCGGCCGTCGCCCCTCCGAATCGCGAGAGGCGTTCCTCGGGCGCGGACGCACGCGATCGAAGCATGGTCTCGAGTATCGAGCGTCGGGTTTCGATGCGCAATCGCCAACATGGCGTATCCTCGCGCGGTGGCGGAGGTCGAGCTCGAGGTAGGCACCCTCGTCGCCGGTTATCGAGTCGAGCGCAAGATCGGCGTCGGTGGCATGGGGTCGGTGTACGAGGTGGTGCACCCCGTCATCGGCCGCCGCGCCGCCGCCAAGGTGATTCGGTCGGAGGTCGCTGCGAGCGAGAGCGGCGTCCAGCGTTTCATCCAAGAGGCGCGCCTCGTGAACCGCATCCGCGATCCGCACATCGTCGACATCTTCGGCTTCGATCAGCTCCCCGACGGTCGCCCCGTGCTCCTCATGGAGCTGCTCGAGGGCGAGACGCTCGGGGCGCGGATGGCGCGCGGACGAATGTCGCCCGCCGACGCCATCGCCCTCCTCCGCCCGGTGCTCGACGCGCTGGCGGCGGCGCACGCCGCGGGCATCGTCCACCGCGATCTGAAGCCGGAGAATCTCTTCGTCGTCGGCCGTGACGACGGTGCCGTCGAAGTCAAGGTGCTCGACTTCGGCATCGCCAAGCTGGTCGACGACACCGACGACGCCGACGGCTCCGTACGAACCGGGCTGTTCCTCATCGGGACGCCGAAATACATGTCGCCGGAGCAATGCCGTGGGCAGGCCGTCGACGGTCGTAGCGACCTCTACTCGCTCGGGCTGATCCTCTACGAGATGCTGACGGCGCGCTTCCCATTCGAAGCCGTCTCTCCGTCGGACTACTACTCCCTGCACCTGACGGCCGCCCCAGATCCGCTCGGAATCATGCCGGGGCTGGACATCCTCGTCGCGCGCCTCCTCGCCAAGTCACCTGACGATCGCCCCTCCTCGGCGAGCGCGTTGGCGCGCGAGCTCCGCGCCGCGGCCTCGCTCACGCCGAGCCCCGACTCCACCGGCCTCGTCCCGAGCGAGAGCTTGCGCGCGACGTCCGCGGTGTCGATCCGATCGGCGACCGGCGAGAAGGTGGCGCCGACCCGCCCGACCGGCGGTCGCCAGGACCCCCCTCCGAGCGCCCCGGCGAACGCGGCGCCACCCGCGACGAGCGTGGAGCGTCAAAGGCTCTGCACCGTGCTCCACCTCGAGCTCGATGGGGCTTCGGAGCTCGATGCCAAGCTCGATCTGGAGACGGCTCGAGACGTCGTGCGCGCGTGCCTCACCCAGCTCGCGGAGGTCGTCGAGGAGCTCGGCGGCGTCGTCGATCGCTTCACCGAGGACGGTCTCGTCGCCGCGTTCGGCGTCTCGCGTGCCACCGATCGTGACGCCGAGCGCGCCGTGCGGGCGTCGCTTCGACTCGCCACCGAGGTAGCGGCATTCGTCGTCGGCAGTCGAGCGCTCCAAGCCGCTGCGGCGGGCCTCGAGCTGCGCGCGGGCATGAGCACGGGTCGCGTCTCGCCCGCCTCGGCCCCCAACCTCCTCACGCGCGCGGAGCCCACGCTCCGCGGCGAGCCGATTCACCTCGCGAGCGCGCTCGTCCACGCGGACCCCTCGCCCGCGCTCTTCCTCGATCGCGAAACGTATCATCAGGTCGCGGGGCTCTTCGACGTCGAGTCTCTCCCGCCCGTTCGCACGAAGGGGCGGCGAGAGCTCGCGGCGGTCTGGCGCGTTCTCGGCCCTTCGCGCTCGGAGACCGCGGGCGTCGTCGATGACTTCGAAGGGCGCGAGGCACACTTCATCGGCCGAGCCTCCGAGCTCGAGAAGATCGACGAGTCCATGGAGCAGGCCTTCATCGACCGACGCGCCAAGTGCCTCGTCGTGGTCGGCCCGGCGGGCGGCGGCAAATCGCGCCTCGCGACCGAGGTGCGACGTCGCATCGAGGCGCGCGCAGAGCCCGTCGTCGTCCTCGCCGGGCGCGGTTCTGCGGTCAGCAGGGGCTCGGCCTACGATCTCGTCGCCGACCTCCTCCGCGGCCACTTCGGCCTCGATCTCGACGACGAGCGCGAGGTGGTCTCGCGAAAGATCTCGAACGGCTTGCGCGCCGGTGATCTCGGAGAGGCCGCCTCGCAGCCGGCCGACGACGACGTCATCGACTCCCTCGCAACCATGCTCGGTGCGCGCGGGGGCTTGGGCCTCACAGCGCTCGGAGAGAGCGTCGACGATACGCGCGCAAGGACGCGGACCGCCGTCGCCTGGGTGCTCGAGCGGCTCAGCGAGCGAGCGCCCGTCGTCCTCCTCGTCGACGCCCTCGAGGTGGTGGACGACGCCAGCCTCGATCTCATCGACTATCTCCTCGTTCGGCTCGCCGAGGCGCCGCTCTTCGTGTTGGGCAACGCGCGCCCCGAGCTCTACGAGCAGCGGCCGCATTGGGGCGAAGGCGTCGACGGTCACGAGCGCCTCGCCCTGGCGCCGCTCGGCCGGCGCGCCCTCGAGCTGATGACGCGCGATTTGTTGGGGGTGACCGACGAGCCGCCGGTCGAGCTCGTGCGGCGCTTGGTCGAGCGTGCGGAGGGCAACCCGCTCGTCCTCCGCGAGACCGTACGGGCGCTCCTCGACGCCCGCGTCCTCACGCGTCCGACTCCTGGCGGGCTCGTGGTCGAGTTCGACCGGCTCGATGACGTGGCCCTTCCCGCGACGATCTACGGCATCGTGCAGGCGCGCCTCGATCGGCTTGCCCCTGAGCTCCGCTCGATCGTGCAGCGTGCGGTCGTCGTCGGGCGCGTCTTCTGGCAGGGCGCGATCGAGGCCATCGAAGAGGGACGCGACGCCGGCGCGGCGATGGTTGCCAAACTGGAAGCGCTCCGCGCGGCCGGGGTGCTGCGCGTGAGAGAGAGGTCGGGATTTTCTGGGCAGCGTGAGTTCGTCTTCGCCGATTCGGTGACGCGCGACGTCGTCTACGAGTCGCTCAGCCGACGCGTCGCCGAGCGCTATCACCGCGCGGTCGGTGACTGGCTGGTCGCAAGGGGGCCCTCGATCGTCGAGGCGAACCCGGCGCTCCCCGCGCTGCACTACGACAAGGGGGGCTCCAAGCTCGCCGCGGTCGAGTGGTACGTACGCGCAGGCGCGCGGGCGGCTTCGCTCGGTCACAACGCGGACGCCGAACGCTTCTACCGTCGCGCCTGTGCCCTCGCGGACGAGCCGAGCGAAGGGCCGAAGGTTTCGGGGGCCGCCGCGTCGCAAGCCGATCGACACGGGGTGAGCTGGCACGAGCGGGTGGAGGCGCGCATCGCGCTCGGGGACACGCTCCGCCGCGTCGGTCGGCTCGACGAGGCCCTTGCGGAGTACCAGCTGGCCCGCGCCATCATCGTCGAAGGCGAGCCGCACGAGGCGATCGCCGACCTCGACCCTCGCCTCGTCCAGGCGCACGCCTCGATCGATTTTCGTCTCGGCCGCGTGGCCCACGTGCGCGGCGCTTTCGCCGAGGCGCTCGCCCATTTCGGGCTGGCTCTCGAGCGAATCGGTCGCGACGGCGAGCCGCGTCTCCGCGCCGCCGTGCACGCTGCCGCCAGCTTCACCCAGCTCCGCGCCGGCAAGCTGGCCGTCGCGCAGGACACCTGCCTCGAGGGGCTCCGCAGCTGCCGGCGCCTCCCGAGGGACGATCCCGATCGCGCCGACTCGACCTCGAGGCTCCTCACTACGCTCGGCGGCGTGCTCTACGAGCGCGGCAAGTGGGTGCGCGCGCTTCGCCTCTACCTCCAAGCCACGCGCGTGGTAGACGAGCATCGCTTCCCGCAGCTCGCGGCCATCTCCTACAACAACGTCGCGGCGGTCTACTTCCGTACCGGTGATCTCTCGCGCGCTCGCGACCTCTTCGCCCGCGCGCTGAAGGTGAAGGAGCGCATCGGCGATCTGTACGACCTGGCCGTGGCCAACAACAACCTGGCCGAGGTCGAGCTCGCGCTCGGTGACGCCGCCTCCGCTCACGAGAAGGCCAAGCGCGCGCTGCAGCTCGCCGAAGCCCTCCGAGCGTCCGACGCGCTTCCGGACATCCAGCGCAACCTCGGCGCCATCCTCCGCGCGCGGGGAGATTGGCTGGGGGCGGTGCGCGCTTCCGCTCGCGCCTTCGAGCTGGCGCAGCTGCCGGCGGGGAGCTGGTGTCTCGCCGCCGCGGACGCGCAGCTCACCTCGATCGCGACCGAAGCGGCGGGCGCCCTCGATGGCGAGTCCCGCGCGCAGGCCGAGGCCATCGTCGGCGGGGCTCGCGGGCGATCCCCGGGCGAGTCCGCCGCCGCGCACGAGCGCGATCGCGGCACGTAGGCGGAGCTGCGACAACGCCGTAGTGCATCAGGCCCATCCTCCCGGGATAGGCTCCGCGGAATGCTCCTTCCGCGCCTCGCGCTCTTCGTCGCGCTCGGACTTCTCGTGCCCGGCATCAGCGGATGCGGCAGCTCGTCGGGAGACTCGGGACCCAAGCCGTGCGACCTCGGCTTCGAGTCGAAGGACGGCGCGTGCACGCCGTGTCCGGCCGGTACGGTCGGCAAGGAAGGCGGCCTCTGCGTCGCCCCGAGAATGCCGAGCGACGCGTGCGGCGTCGGCTTCACGTACGACGCGGACTCGGGCACGTGTAAGCCGATTCTCCCCGCAGCCGAGTGCCCGGCCGGGACGATGCCGATGATCGGCCAAACCGAGTGCCAACCCGTCGGCGTGCAGGCGTGCGGTGCAGGCTTCGTCAAAGACGGGACTGGGGGCTGCAAGGCCATCCTCCCCGCCGCGCCGTGCCCAGCGGGACAGATCGCCGTGCCGGGCGACTCCGCCTGTACCGAGGTGGCAGCTTGCGGCGCCGCGCCTTGGGGCGACATTCCGGTCGACGCCGCGACGCTCTACGTCGATGCGAGCTACGCCGGCGCCGGCGCCGACGGCTCGATGGCCAAGCCCTTTCCGACCATCCAGGCGGCGATCGACCTCACCGCTGGGCCGACCAACCCGCTCATTGCCATCGCCGCCGGCACATACGTCGAACCGGTCTCGATTCACAAAGCCGTCCGCCTTCGCGGTCGGTGCCCGAGCTTGGTCGAAATTCGCAGCCCATCGGCGGCGCAGGACACGATCACGGTGGACAGCCCCACAGCCGTATCGGTGCAAGGTGTCGCCGTCACCGGACCCGCGTTCGGCTTCGCGCTCGGCGCCGGGGCAACGACGCTCGAGCGGGTCTGGGTGCACTCTGCCGCGAACATTGGGATCGTCGTCCGCGGCAAGGCGACCAGCGTGACTCTGCGAAGGAGCCTGGTCGAGGGCAACGCCATCGCGGGCATCGCCCTTTCCAGCGGCAAGGCGACCATCGACGCCTCGGTGATTCGCGACTCGCAGCCGCTGGCCGGGCTCTACGGTCGAGGGATCCAAGCTCAGGACGACGCCGCCAAGCACCCCGCCGAGATCGTCGTCACTGGGTCGCTCCTCGAGCGCAACTCCGACGCCGCGATCTACGTCTTCGGCTCGAAGGCGACGATCGACGCCACCGTCGTGCGCGACACCAAGCCGACGCCAAAGACGAAGGAGAACGGCCGCGCCATCGACGCAGAGATCGACCCCGACACCAAGGTGCGCGCGGAGCTGTCGGTCTCGAGCTCGATCTTCGAGCGCAACGTCGACGACGGGATCTACGTCAACGGCGCGACGGCGCTCGTGAAGAACTCGGTCGTTCGAGACACGCAGCCGCAGGTTTCCAACGGCAAAGGCGGTGGCGGGCTGACCGTGGAGGGCGGGCCGGATCCCGACCTGATGAGCGAGCTGACGGTGGAAGACTGTCTTCTCACCGGCAACTTCGACGTGTCGATTTTCTCGTCGGGCTCCAACCTGACGGTGACGGGCACGATCGTTCGAGACACCAAGGCGGGCTCGCTCGCCCACGCGAGCGGACGAGGCATCTCGGTGCAGATCGACTCGACGCTCTTGCGGCCGTCGACGTTGATCGTGCGGCGCAGCCTCGTCGAGCGCTCGATCGAGAGCGGGATCGCCGTCTTCGGGAGTGCGGCCACCGTCGAGTCGACCACCGTACGAGAGCTCCTGGCGTCTGCCGACGGTCTCGGCCGAGGCTTGGATGCGTCTGTGGATGTCGCATCCGGCTTGCCGGCCAGCCTGGTGGTCCGCGGAGTCCTCGTCGATGGCGCCGTGGAGACCGGCGTCTCGGTCATTGCCTCGAGCGCGACGATCGAGGGCTCGGTCATTCGGGACACCAAGGCGATGCCGACGGTGGCGCTGTTTGGTGACGGCGTGGTCGCGATGACGCTCGTCGCCCTGCCCACGCTGCGCGCGTCGGTGACGGTCTCCACCTCCCTCATCGCCCACAACGCGCGCGCCGGGGTGGCCGCCTTCGGCGCCGATCTCACCCTCCGCGACACGCTCCTCGACTGCAACCTCACTGCCGTCGACACCGAGTCTGCCGGAGAGCTCGCGCCGGCGGCGTCCTTCGCGGGCGGCCTTTGTGGGTGTGGAAGCGCGCTCGGCACGTGCATCGCCCAATCGTCGAAGCTGGAGGCGCCGAGCCTTCCGCCCGCGCACTGAGGAGACGTGGTCGTCACGTCGACCAACGGCAGATCGAAGGAGCTTGGCCAGCCCGGCGGGGCTGAGGCCCGGGACGCGGACGTCTTTCGTGTTCTTCCACGCGGCGATCAGTTCGCCGATCGTTTTCGCGTAGTCGGCGTGAGGCTTGAGCAGGCGATAAAACGAGCGCGGAATCGATGGACTGAGAGACCAGCCAGGAAGGCTGGGCCGTCGAGCCCAAGACGCTGGCGGCGACGGCGTCGGAGGCCGAACGGTGGAGCTCAGCCGGCACCAGCTTCGAGCCGCATCTCCAGCTCCTCCACCCCGTCCTCGCCCGTCACTGGCTCCCCTGCCGCGCGAAACCCACACTTCTCCAGCACCCTCCGCGAGCCGACGTTGCTCGTGGCGACGAACGCATGCATCGGCCGCATCGCTTCGTGATGGTCGAGAAACTCGGCGACCGCCAGGCTCGCCACGCCTCGACCCCAGAACGCCTGGCCCAGCCAATAGGTGAGCATCCGTCGATCTTCCTGCGTCCAGCTCGCGACGAATCCCGCGACCGCGCCGTCGACGATGATCGCCTGCTTCGACACGCCGGCGCTGCCGAGCCCCTTCGTTCGCCAGTGGAGCTCGTAGGCATCCCGATCGCGCGCCGGCCAAGCCGCGACCCGGTTCGCTTCGGGCTCGCGCTGATGCTCGAAGAAGATGGGGAGATCTTCGTCGGTCACTTCACGCAAGAGCACGTTCATCGTTCGATCTGCGCCCGCGCCCGCGCCCGCGCCCGCGCCCGCACTCGCGCCCACGCCCGCGCGCCCGCGTCGGTGCCGCCGAGATAGGTGAACGTGAGGTTCGCATGGGTGACCTCTTTTCCCGCGCGACGAAGCGCACACCCGAGGGGCACGCCGCAGAAGACGTCGAACCCTCCGCCGGCGCCGGCGATGAGCACGCGCTCGGCGTCGAGGAGCGCGCGGAAGGGAGGGGCGTGAAGGAGACTCATCCGACCGAAGCTTAGAACAGACGCGCGATGTAGATTCCGGGGATCGTGGAGACGTCGTTCGTGGCGTAGACGAAGCTCGTACCGTCTGGCGTGATCCAGAAGTTGTTCTCGGCATGGGCAGCAACGAGCCGGGGGCCGGTCGATGTGCGCAAGTCGAGGATGCGGATGTCGGCGGTGCCCTCGCTGCTGGTGCCGCCGCCCACCCAGTTGTCGTTGTAGATCACGAGCTCGTCACGCGGGGAGAAGGCCCACCACACCGCAGTGGCGAGCGCCTTTCGCGCCGAGCCCGCGGAGGTGAGGTCGAGCGTCCACAAGTCGCCGTCGCCGCTGCCGAGGTTGGTGAAAAACATCGCCACCTTCTCGTCGGCCGTCACAGCGTCGCCGTAGAGCGCGCTCGCCGGGTCGGTGGAGACGACGCGACCGGGCGTCGAGCGATCGAACGTCACGGCTCCGAGATCGGACGCGAAACGGGTCGTGTCGTAGTTCGTCGCGTAAAATAGGTGGTTCGAGTGCGCCTTGGGCGTGAAAAGGTGGACGGCCTTCGCGTCGGTGCTGAGCCGTGTCGAGGCGGGAGCTCCGCTGAGCCGATCCATGAAGACGTCCCCGCTGGGGGCACCGGTAGTCGATGCCTTGATCCACGCGACATATGTGCCGTCGGGGGTGATGAGGCCGGCGATCGCGTCGGTGTCCACCGCCCAGGGGGGATCGCCGCTCATCCGATGAACCACCGCGTGCGACGTCGCATCGATGGCGAAGACGAACTTCCCCGCATCGTCTGCCGAGATCTGCGGCTTGACGCTCGCCGAGAGAGTCGTGACCGCGAAGGTCGAGTCGACGCGGACCAACGTGGCGAGGGTGGCGCCCGCTGCGCAGTAGGCGACGGCGAGGCCGTTCGTCGTGCCGACGATGCTCGGCGAACACGTGGGGTCGTTGCGC
>JANYDK010000038.1 GCA_025363655.1 Deltaproteobacteria bacterium
AAAGCGAGATTGACCGAAGCGGCCAAAGTTGCGAAGCAAGCTTTGGCTAAACGTGCAGCTTCGGCAACCGAGCAAAGCGAGATTGACCGAAGCGGCCAAAGTTGCGAAGCAAGCTTTGGCTAAACGTGCAGCTTCGGCAACGAGCAGCTCGTGAATGACGCTCTCGACCCTCAACCGAGGTGCTGACGCGCGATGTCAGCCCAGGTGCCGGAGGGCTCGAGCTCGAGGTACGTGCGCCAGAGCGGACGGGCGTTGCGCCGATCGCCAAGCTCTTCGTAGGCCATCGCGAGGTTGAAATAGGCGTCGGCAAAACGCGGATCGGCCTCGATTGCGCCTTGAAAATAGCGAATGGCGACGTCGAGCTCGTGACGCTCGAGCATCAAATAGCCGAGGTTGTACTTGGCCTCGGGCTGACGCGGATCGATCGCCAGCGCCTTCGAGTAGAGCGCTTCGGCGGCCGCCTCGTCGCCCTTGCGGAAGAGGATGTTGCCGAGGTTGGTGTAGGCGATGGCGAGGAGCGGGTCAGTCTCGATCGCCTCGCGGTAGAGCGTCGCCGCCTCGTCCATCGTCCGCGGGTCTTCGTCGAGCTCGCTTGCGCGCTTGTAGATCTCGAACGCGGTGCGGGCGCGATGTTGCTTCACCGCCGGACGAAGCACGCGCACGACGTCTTCACGCAAGGCGCGGACGTCGAAGTCGATCATCATCTGGCCGGTCGCCGGGAGGAACGTGCCCTCGGACGAACGAACGACGATTTTGCCACCGTCGCTCGTGACGTTGAGCTCGGTGAGCGGCTTCTTCACGCGCGGGATCGCCGTCTTCAGCGCGGAGACGGCGCGGACCACGTCACGGACCTTCACACCCTTGGCGAGCAGACCGAGGGCCGCGCGGAGGGCTATCAAATCTTGAAACGTGTATGCGCGACGCGCGCCTCGACGACCGCTCGGCACGACCACACCATTGCGCTCGAGCGCGCGAAGACGGCCCGTGCTCGCGCCCGTGAGCTTCTCGACCTCGGCGCGGGTGTAGACGTCGCGCGTCGGCTCGATGGCCGGCTCGGGAGGCGGCGGCTCGCTCGGCGGCGGCTGGGAGTGCGCACCGTCCTTGTCGATGCGGCGGCGCCCCTGCTCGGTGGCACCACGCGCTCGCTTCGCCCCGAAGTGAACGTGGATGATCTTGCCGTCGCTGCCGGAACCCATCGCGCCTGCTTGCCTCTCGAGTCGAGATCGACCTCGAGGCTCTGCTTGGAAATCGGGAACGAGAAAGTACGACGGTACACGCGGGCGGGGCCGCGGCGGAAGGAAAAAGTCGTCGCCGAGCCCCTTCACTTCGCCGCCAGATCCGCTACCAATGCTGTGTGCGCTTTCCACTGCCCATTCCTTGCCTCTCTGCTGCGCCGCGTGACCTCGGGCGCCACATGTTCCGCCGCTCGCTTCGCGCCGGCGTCGCCGCGACGGTCGCGCTCGCTCTCGCGCTCGGCCCGATGACGATCACCGGCGTGCCCGACGCCTCGGCCGCCAAGCAAGGAACCCCAGGCGCGCTCGAGATCGAAGTGCTCTCGTTCTCCTCGAACGACGCGGTCGAAGAGGCTCAGGCCTTCACGGACGCGTTCAAGCACGCGCTCATCGAGGCGCCTGGAATGTTCGAGCACGTCGCGGCCGGCAAAGGGCACGCGCTCGAGGCCGTGCTCCTCACCGTCAACTGCGAAGACGCCACGACGCCGGCCTGCGCGGCCAAGGTTGCCGCGGAAATCAAGCACGATCGCTTCCTTTTCGGCACCATCAAACGTTCGCCGCCGAACAAGCTGACGGCGACGCTCTCGTACTACAACAAGGGCGAGATCAAGACGGTCGCCAAGACCTACGACGCGGGCCCCGCCTCGAAGGACGGCACCGCGCCCGAGCTCAAGGTCATCGCGCTCGACGCGCTCTATGCAATGACCGGAGGTCCGCCGAAGTCGAAGGTCGACGTCGTCGTGACCGGTCCCGGCGCCAACGAAGCGGGCGACATCTACGAAGGCGCGAACAAGGTCGGTCACGTCGAGGGTGGCAAGACCACGCTCGAGCTCGCGGCCGGCAAACACACCCTCGAGCTGCGCGTCTCCGGCTACTCGACGAGCACCGCCGACGTCGACCTCGGCGCCGATCCGACGTCGGTGCAGTTCACGCCCGTCAAGCTCGCGCCCACGAAACCGCTCGATTGGCAGCTGTACGGCGGCATCGGCGCGATCGCGGTCGGCGCGGTCTTCGTCGGCGTCGGCGTCGCCACCTCGCTCAGCATCAAGGACGCGCAGGACGACCCGACCTTCAACACCTATCGCCACCGCTTCCCCGCCAGCGTCGGCGACACCTGCGCCGAAGCAAAGGCAGGACACGAAGGCACCACCAGCGGCGGCGACAAACTCGCGCCCACCGTCTCCGATCTCTGCGACAGCGTCTCGCGCAAGCAGAAGATGCAGTTCGTCTGGTACGGCCTCGGCGCGGTCTTCATCGGCGGCGGCGCGGTCCTCATCGCCACCGACAAAAAGGGCGGCAGCGAGGGCGAAGCCCCGAAGACGGCGAGCGGCAGCAACTTCACCCTCAAGGTCCAGCCCACCGTCGGTCCCAACTTCAACGCGCTCTCGATCGTCGGCGCGTTCTAGGCGACTCGCCTCCTCCCCATCTCGATCGTGCGCGTCATCGCCGGTTCCCTCCGCAGTCGCGCGATCAAGGCGCCGAAGGGGAACGCCACGCGGCCGACGAGCGATCGCGTGCGTGAAGCTCTCTTCGCGGTCCTCGGTGACGTCGTCGACGCGCGCGTGCTCGACCTCTACGCAGGGAGCGGCGCGCTCGCGATCGAAGCACTTTCCCGCGGCGCTGCGAGCGCGGTCTGCGTCGACGACGATCGGCACGCGCTGGGCGTCCTCCGTGAGAACGCGAAGTCATTGGGCCTCGAGGGCCGGATGCACATCCTTCCACGACGCGTGCAGGACTGTGGCGCGCTCCTGGAAAAATCGGGTCCGTTCCATTTGGTGTTCGCCGACCCGCCCTATGCCCACGTGACGTCGGGGGCTTTGCTCGCGGCGCTCTCGCCGATCGTGCAACGCCCGACGCTCTTCACCGAGGACGCCCTCTTCGTCATCGAGCACGCGAGCCGCGACGAGCTACAGGCGATCGCCGGTCTCGACGTGGACGAGACGCGGCGTTGGGGAGATACGGCGGTGACCATGCTCCGACGTTCACTGATTTCCCCCCCTCCCCCACCGTCCTAATCCTCGCGCGTGGCGACGACGCCGAAGCCCACCGCTGCGCAGGCCGACGCCATCGTCGTCGAGGGCAACGTCGCGCGCGTGACCTTCGAGAACGACGAGACGGGTTTCCGCGTGCTCCGCGTGCGCCCCGAAGGGCGCGTGACCAATCCGCGCGTGACGGCGCTCGTCCAACCCGATGGGACGATCACGGTCGTCGGCAAGATGCCACCGGTGACGCGCGGCGAGTCGGTGCGCGCGGTCGGCACGCTCGAGGTCGATCCGCGCCATGGACCGCAGATGCACGCGCAGATGGTGACGGGAGCGGTGCCGACCACGACCGCCGGCATCGAACGCTACCTCGCGGGCGGCGCCATCAAGGGCATCGGCCGCAAGACGGCGGAGAAGATCGTCAAGAAGTTCGGCGAGAAGACATTGCACGTGCTCGACCACGACGCGGGTCGGTTGCAGGAAGTCCCGGGCCTCGGTGGCAGTCGCGCCTCGGCGCTGGCGACGGCGTGGAAGGAGCAGCGCGGCGAACGGGAGCTGATGATCTTCCTTGCGTCGCTGGAGGTCTCGCCAGGCCTCGCGCATCGGATCTACCGTAAATACAAGGACCAAGCGCACGCGGTGGTGACGCGCTCACCCTACCGACTCGCCCTCGAGGTGTGGGGCGTCGGCTTCAAGAGCGCGGACGCGATCGCGCAACGGCTCGGCATCGCGCGGGACGATCCACAGCGCGCGCAGGCGGGCGTGCTCCACGTGCTCCAGCAACTCGCAGAAGAGGGACACACCGCGACCCCGCGCGATCAGCTCGCCGAGCGGGCGGCGCGGCTGCTCGATCAAAAGCCACTCGGCGAAGGCGAAGAGCCCTCTCGCGATGGCCACGAGGTGGTCGATGCCGCGACGGTCACGCGCGCGCTGGAAGCGCTCGAGGTCCTGCTCGGTGCCGGACTCGCGGAGGCGTTGCCCGAGGGGATCTCTCACGCACCGCTCGCCGCGCACGAAGCAGGCGTCGCCGCGCACGTGGCCCGTCTCCTCGCCGGCACGCCCCATGGTTCCCGCGAGCTCGCCGGCGCCGCGCGCGCCATCGAAGGTTTCGAAGCGGTCACCGGAGTCACCCTCGCAAAGGCACAACGCGCCGCGGTCGAGCTCGTGGCGCGCGCATCCTTCGCCGTCGTCACCGGTGGACCTGGCGTCGGCAAGACCACCGTCGTCCGCGCGCTCCTCGCGCTCTTCGCCGACCCACGCGGCGCCAACCTCACCGTCGCGCTCGCCGCACCGACGGGGCGCGCGGCCAAACGGATGAGCGAGGCCACCGGCCGCGAAGCCGCGACGATTCATCGCCTTTTGGAGGTCGATCCGCGCAAGCAGCGCTTCACGCGTGACGAGGAGAAGCCGCTCGGCGTCGGCGCGCTCATCGTCGACGAGACCTCGATGGTCGACGTGCCGCTGGCGCACTCGCTCCTCCGAGCGCTCTCCACCGGCACGCGCGTGGTCCTCGTCGGCGACGTCGATCAGCTCCCTTCGATCGGCCCCGGCGCCGTACTTCGCGACGTCATCCAGAGCGGCGTCGTTCCGGTCGTGCGCCTCACCGAGGTCTTTCGGCAAGCGGGAGCCTCCGCGATCATCGCCGGCGCGCACGCCATCCTCCGCGGCGACGTACCCGAGCCTTCGGGCGCGCTCTCCGGCGGCACCTCGGCAAAGGGAGGCGAGCTCTTCGTCATCGAACGCGGGACTCCCGAAGAGGCGGCGAAGACGCTCGTCGACGTCGTCGAAAGACACATCCCGCGCGCCTTCGGCCTCGATCCAAGGCGCGACGTTCAGGTGTTGGTCCCGATGGTCCGCGGCCTCGTCGGGACCCGCGCCCTCAACCTCGAGTTGCAGGCTCGTCTCAATCCACCACGAGAAAACGTGGGTGAAGTGCGTCGAGGGGGAACGGTGTTCCGCGCGGGGGATCGCGTGATGCAGATGAGGAACGATTATGACCGGGAGGTGTTCAATGGGGATGTCGGCTTCGTAGGAGAGATCTTGGGCGCGGGCGGGGTCACGGACGATGACGACGACTCTCCCCCTCGCCTCGTCGTTCGCTTGGAAGAAGGTCGCGACGTTCCCTATGCCGACGAAGACCTCGACGATCTCACCCTCGCCTACGCGTGCACGGTGCACAAAGCGCAGGGCAGTGAGTATCCCGCGGTCGTCATCGGGCTCGTCAACCAGCACTTCGTGATGCTGGCGCGCAAGCTGCTCTACACGGCGGTGACGCGGGCGAAGCGGCTGGTGGTGCTCGTGGGGAGCAAGTGGGCGCTGCGCGAAGCCGTGCGTGACGCGCGGGGAGAAGAGCGGCGGACGACGTTGGCGAGGAGGCTGCGGGAGAGTCAGTGATCCGTCGCGGGCAAGCATTGCCCCGTTGCGGGCGAGCATCTCCCGGTTGCGGAAGCTTTCTCGCGCCGGCTAGACCGAGATCGCGCCCTTCCTGAAATCACTCTTCGCCAGCTTCACGTTCACGCACGCCGGCTTTCCCGCACGCACCGCCGCGAGCGCCGCATCGAGCGCTGGTCCGACTTCTTCCGGGGTCTCGCACCAGATGCCGAGGCCGCCGCAGGCTTCGACGACCTTCTCATAGCGGGTGTAGTCGAGCGCGGTCGCGACGGCGCGGGGCTCGCCGTAGATCTCGACCTGGCCACGACGAATCTGCGTCCAGCCGGCGTCGTTGCCGATGACCGCCAGGACCGGGATTTTCTGACGCGCCAGCGCTTCGAACTCGAGGCCGTGGAGACCGAACGAGCCGTCGCCGTAGACGAGCCAGGTGACCGCCTTCGGGCGCGCGAGCGCAGCGGCCATCGCGTAGCCGGGGCCGACGCCGAGCGTGCCGAGGGGGCCCGGATCCATCCACACTTGCGGCCACTGCATCTTCAACACGTAGGCCGCGGTGGCGACGAAATCTCCGCCGTCGCCGACGACGACGTCTTCCTTGCCGAGGCGCTTGTCGATTTCGGCGCAGAGGCGGAGCGGATTCACCGGAGTGGAATTGCTCTCGATTTCCGCGGTCATCTTCGCGCGCGACTTCGTCTCGGCGACGCGCACTTCGTCGAGCCAGGCCTTCCACTCCGGGCGTCCGCTGCCGACCTGCGCGAGGAGCTGCTCGAGCACCACGCCGGTGTCACCATCGATGGCGACATCGACCGCGCGATTGCGACCGAGCTCGCGACCTTCGAGATCGACCTGGACGATCTTCGCGCCGCTGTTGACCGCGCGGCCGTAGTCGAGTCGGAAGTCGAAGGGCGTGCCGTGGATGAGGACGAGATCGGTGCGGCCGAGCGCGACGCGGCGTGAGCGTGAGAAGAACGACGGGTGCTCGTAGGGGAGCGCGCCGCGCGCCATGCCGTTGAGGAAGAAGGGAATGCCCCAAGCGTCGGCGGCCTTCTTCACCGCGTCGGGCCTCGGCGACCAACGGAGCTGCGTGCCGACGATGGCGATGGGGCGCTCCGCTTTTTGTAGCAGCTCGACGGCGCGGGAAATCGAGACCGGATCGCCACCGGGGCGGCTCGGCGGCGCGGCCTTGGTCGCCGGCAAATCGGCGTCGTCGCCGAAGTTCATCAAGAGGTCGAGCGGCATCTCGAGGAAGACCGGACCGGGGAGATCGGCCTGCGCCACGCGGAAGGCAGCGTCGATGTACTCGCCGATGCGTCGCGTCTCCGGCACACGCACGGACCACTTGGTGATGGGCCGCATGAGATCGAGGTGATTCATGTCTTGCAGCGAGCCCATGTCGGCGAGCTGCGTCGGACCAGCGCCGCCGATGATGATGAGCGGAATGCCTGCGCGCTGCGCGTTGGCAGCGGCGGTGACGACGTCGGTGACGCCGGGCCCCGCGGTGACCGCGCACACGCCGGGGCGACCCGTGACGCGCGCATAGCCATCGGCGGCGTGGCCTGCGGTCTGCTCGTGGCGCACGTCGACGACGCGAATCTCTTCGTCGAGACATCCATCGTAGATCGCCTGGATGTGCCCGCCACAGAGCGTGAAGAGGTGCGTCGTGCCGTGCCTTTTGAGCGCCTGTGCGACCAGCCGGCCGCCGTGAACCATCGTCATGGCGGGCATCGTACACGCCATCGCGGCGTAGACGCCCGCGAAGTGAGATACGCTCGCATGATGTCGCGAGTGCTCGGCAGACGAGGCCTTGCCGGTGTACTCGCGTGGGCGGCGTCGGTGATTGCTTCGCTTGGCTGCGGCCTGCCGCGCGACGCATTGTTCGCCGCGCCGACGCCGAAGGCGGTCACGATCGACGGGACCTCGGTCATCCGATTTCCCGTCGCCGCGCAGCTCCTCGGCGCGGCGCTCTACGTGCCTGCGCCGTACGGCCGGCCGACGCTCGTGCACTTCCACGGCAATGGTCAGCAGCTTGCCGATCTCGGTCCGCTCGTCTCGTGGCTGCGCGACGAACGCGTTGGCGTCTTCGCCGTCGAATATCCGGGATATGGCCTGAACGCAGGGCAGTCACCGAGTGAGACCTCGCTCTTTGCCGTCGCCGAGGCGGCACTCGATCACCTGGAAAGGAAGCTCGGCGTCGCCGTGAAGGACGTCGTCTTGATGGGCCAGTCGCTCGGCACCGGCGTCGCCACCGAGATGGCGCTACGCGGGCGAGGCAGCGCGGTGGTGCTGATTTCGCCTTACACGTCGATCGACGCGCTCGGGGCTCATTGGTTGCCCGGCATTCCTTCGTCCTTGGTCGTCGACGATCACTTCGACAACCTCGCCAAGGCGCCGCGGGTGCGCGCCCCGGTGCTGATCGTCACCGGGCTGCACGATCCACTGATTCCACCGTCGATGAGCGAAGAGTTGGCCGCGTCGTTTCCGCACGCCACTCTCTTGTGGGTACGGACCGGCCATCACAACGATCTCTTCGCTCTCGGGCGACGACGCGCGCTGGTGGCGGCGGTGGCCGAATTCGCCGTCTTGGCGACCGGGTCTCGATGAGCAAACGAGCGACAGTCGAGACTTTCAATAGTAGATGTACGTGCCAATCATCGCCGAGCTGCCGAGGGGATTCACCCGGCCCTCGAGGGTCAGGGACGCATTCTGCGTATATTGAATTCGAAAGGTCGACTCCGCTGCCCAGGTCACCTTCGGGTGATTGAAGGGCAGCCAACCGAGGTTCCCCGACGTCACCGAGATGACGCGATCGCTGAAGCGAATGCGCAGTCCGCTCGACGGCCCGAGCGAGAAGCGCACCTTCGGTCCTTCGTCGCCGGTGAAGCGGAGGGCAAGGAGCCGGGCGTCGAGCGTGGTGAAGAACGTCACGCGCTGCCCGAAGGCGAAGCCGCTGCCGAGCTCCATCGAGCCGAAGGTGCAGTCGGGACAGCCGGAGTCGTGGTTGCGCGTGACGCCGACCGCCACCTTCCAGGATGGCTTTTGGTCGAAGCGGCTCCACGGGTTGAGCGAGAGGATTTTGAGCAGTGACCCTTCCTCGAGGCGAATCTTTCGATCTTGCATCCAATAGGCGAAGCGCCCGTGGAGGAACTCGAGCTGCGCGAACTCGGGATATCCAATCGTCGAGTCGGCGAGATCGTGGAGCGACAATCGATAGTCGAGCCCGATGAATTCTTGTCGGTGGTTCGTGGCGCCGAAGGAGTAGCCGAAACGCGCGGCGCCGTGGCTGAGGTGAGGCAGCTCGCCGCTCGGAAGTTCGAACGTGAGGTCTTCGCTGGTGAGTCCGAGCTCGGCCCGACGCTCCATCAGCCGCTGCTTCAGCTTTGCTCCGAGCGAATCCTTGTCGTCGAGAATCTCCTTCGCGTAGCGGAGATCGACGAGATCGAGGGCGGCGTCGAAGACCTTGACCAATCGGTCGTTCGACAGGCCGCCGAGTGGAGCGTCGGGATTCGTCGCCAGCGCCTCGACGACGTCGAGCTCGAGGGAGCCGAGGTCTTCGATACGACGGCGGAACGTGCTTCGCATCGACGGGCGATAGTGCACCGCCTTGACGAGCCCAGGCACGGTGTAGAGCACCTTGACGGTCTCGGCCGGGACTACCGGATAGTGGAGGCGATCGACGAAGTGGTAATTGGGATTGGCGACCTCGAGCGCTCCGAGGATGTGATACGAACAGTTTTCGCTCATGTACCAGTAGTCGAAATACGTCTGGCCGAGCTCCCATAGGTGCGCGGCGACCGTCTCGACCTCGTCGGGTGGCAGCGAGAGCTCGTACTCCCAGATGTCGCGTGACTCGAAGTCGTTGTATTCGCGCACCTTGTAGTAATAGGGAATCAGGCTCCATACGCCGGGATACTGGCCAGTCAGCCCCTTGATGGCATAGACGAGCGCGTTGGCGTCGTCGGGATTGGCGGCGTAGTTGACCCCGAGATCGAGGAGCGCGCGGCTCTCTTCGCCGGCACCTCTCTCCTGGTTGAGCCGGAGAAAGGTGTGACCGAACGCGGAAGAGGGGTTGTTGAGATAATAGGAAGAGAACACCAAGGTCAGTGACTTGACCTTGATCTTTTCCCAGTACTCGACGAACTTCGGACACTCGACCGCGGGCAACTTGCCCAAATCGAAGCTCAGCTCCTTGGAGAGCCAGGCGAAGCGCGCAGGAAACCGACAGAGGACGTGATCGTTCTTCGGAGACTTGCGGGCATAAAAGCCGCGAATCGTCGCGTCGAGCTCGGCGGCGGGATCGGTCTTCCCGTTCGGTGTGAGGAAGAAGCCAGGGCCATCGGCCTCACTCTCGTAAGAGCTGCCGCTCTTGCGCCAGTGACCGAGCCGAAGCCACTTCGTCGACGTCTCGAGCCCCTTTTGACGAGCCTTCGCGACCAGCGTCTCGGAATAGGCGGCGGCGTCTTCGGCGTGGACGATCGGCGTCGCGACGAACGTGGCGAGGGCGATGGCGATGCCGCCGAGAGGGAGCCGCAAGTCTCGAAGGGTCTTCTTCATGGTCTGGTCGCGGAAAGGAAAACGCGGAGGCCCCATCGGAGCCTCCGCGCGTTCGACGCTCGTCGGCTCGATTAGGCCGAGAGCTTCTTGCACGAGAGCGTCGAGTCGGCCGAGAGCGTGCCGATGATCGAGCCCGAGACAGCGTCGTTGGTCACCTTCGCATCGGGGAAGATCTTCTTGAAGTTCTTCTGCAGGGTGACGCCGACCGCCTTGGCATCCGAGCAGCCACCGAGCGTCGCGAGGCTGTTGATGGTCTCGCCCGAGCCGCGCGAGATGTCCTTGGCGAGCGCCTCACGGTTGGTCTCGATGAACGCCTTCGCGCTCGTCTTGCCACCACCGGTGTCAGCACAGTTGCTGGTACCGCTGGTGATGCCGAAGGTCTGGCTGCCGGAGCTGCCATTGGTCGTCGAGGCGAGGACCGACACCTTGTTGCCGAAGAAGACCGAGCCGAGACCGCAGCCGGCCGGACCGTACTTCGGCTCGCCGCCCGTGGCAGCAGCGGGCGGAGGCGCAGCAGCAGGCGGCGGCGCAGCAGCGGGGGCGGGGGTCGCCGTGCTGTCGTCGGCAGCGGCCGTCGTGACGACCATCAACATCGAGGCGGCGACGGAAGCGAGAAGCGCAAACTTGTTCATGACGTCTCCTAGAAAGAGTTCAGGGGCGGCGACCAGAGGCCGGCGCCCATCGCGAACCAAAATTGGAACTGCAACTTCACTCGGAGGCCGCTGCGACCTCGACCGATCTCAGACGGTCAGCCCCGAGGACGCATGCAAAGTAGAGTCGAGATTCCAGAACTACAAGCAATCCTCACTCTGGCAGTTTGCGCACCGGCAACTTTCGCCTCGGCAGCCGGGCTCAGTGCAGGGTTCGAAGGTGGAGGCGCCCTGCCCCGAGGCCGAGCAATCGCACGGCATTTTCCACGGAATCGAGCAGTCGCTCGCCGAACCTTTGGCCGACCCGCCCACGCGCGAGCCCCCACAATGAGGCCTCGAGCCGCGGACATCGCGTCAGGGCGCCATCGGGAATGCGGGGAGACGGAACCAAATCACCGCCGACGAGCGCGAGGGGAAAGAGCGCACAGCCATCGAGGAGATATCCGTCCTCCCGCAGGCCCGCTTCCGTCGACGCTCCCCGCAAGCGACACCCCTCGCCGAGGACGCCCAGCGATAGGTCGGCGAGTGCGCTGCAGGCGAAGCCAGCCGGACCGCGATCGGCAAGCCGAATGACGACCCCGCTTGGTGCATCGTAGCGCAGCACCGGTGGCTCGTCGTCGAGGCTCTCCGCTCCGAGCAGCGTCCGAATCAGGTCGCGATGACGCCCATCGACGAAGGCGCCGCGTGCGCAGCAGAGCGGAGCAATGGACGTCCAGGCCAGCGCAAGACGCGCACAGCGCAAATCGAAACCCCGCGGCATCCCCTCGCCGACGTCGTCGAGCGCGATCACCGCCGCGCCCGGTGGTGACTCCTTGTTCATCGATGCATCCTCGTCACCATGGCGAGAGCCGAAGCTCGAAGTAGTCGACGCCCGGCAAAATCATGTGGTGGAAGAGCTCGCTCGCCATCGCCGGCTTGAGCACGGTGATGATGCGGCGCAGCTCGCGGACGTCGGCCTCGGCGAGCGTCTTCGCCATCTTCGATAGGTCGCTCGCCGAGAACGAGATGGTCACCGAGACCTCCGCGCCGTCGAGCCGGACCTCGGCGTTCTCGAGCGCGTCGGCGACGAGGTCGGTGCTCTCTTCCTTGCGGAGCACCAGCGACATCGCCTTCAGCTTCTCTTTCGTGGCGGTGACGTCGTTGCCGCTCGAGCCTGGCGTCGTGGTCCACGTGCGGTGGAACGTCAGGCTCTTTCCGCCCTTGTCGAAGGTGTAGCGCTCGTCGGTGACCGAGGGCGTCTTCGCGTCCTTCTGCCCGGCGGCGGCGCCCACCTCGGCCTCGGTCCAGCGACGGACGATCGCGTCGCCGTCGTGCATTGCATACGCGCGCGCGACCGCCCTCGTCGGCACGTAGCGCTCGATGAGGCGCTTCGGCCCGATGAGCACGACCTGCGACGTTGCCATCGTCGCCCAGCGATCGTCGTCGATCTTGAGGTACGGTCGACCATCGACGTCGTCGATTTTGAGCTTGTCTTCCTTGTATTTGCGATCGCGATGGAGGAGCCCGTCTCGGATCGCCCCGAGGAGATCGCGCCCGCGGAACGCCCCGCC
Source organism: Deltaproteobacteria bacterium (assembly GCA_025363655.1). GTDB lineage: Bacteria > Myxococcota_A > Polyangia > Polyangiales > JADJMO01 > JANYDK01. Next base: position 12,354 of record JANYDK010000038.1, read on the forward strand.
GATGACGAGCAGCCGTTGCGCTCCGCCATCGTCGCGCACCTCGCAGTAGCCCACCTCTTTGACGTCGCCGTACGGCTGTACGCCGAGCTTGACCAAGCGACGCAAGGTCGCCGCGCGACCACGTGCGTCGTCGTCGGTCGAGCGGCGGATGCCCTCTTCGTCGTCGAGATCTTCCAGCCAATCGACCAGCGATTTCTCACGTTTTTTGGCCACTTCGCGCATCGCTGGCGAGGCGTCGAGGGCGCCGAAATCGACATACTCCATCACCGCGCAATCGTCCGGCAGATGCTCGAAGACCGCGCCATGCGTGTAGCCGAAGCGGTACCAGACGCAGAGCGCGGACGCGCCGCCGCCGACGATGACGAGCACCGCGGCCATCACCGCTGCGAGCCATCGCATGCCCCCGCGTTTGCGGGGCGGAGGCGGAGGAGGCGGAACCCCAGCGTCGGTCGCCGAGGCAGCCCTCACTTGCGCGGGCGGAGCTCCGAGGAGCGTCGGCGCGAGCGACGGCGGCTGCTCGAACATGTCGACGCCCTGCGCCGAGAGCGACGGCGGCGGCATGTCGAACGACGGGCGCGAAGGTCGTCCCTCCTCCTCGCCGCTCGCTTTCGGCGATGCGGTCTTCACCTCGTCGAGCTCCTCGACGAGCTTCCACTCGCTGCCACCGACCTTGACCGCGAGCGTGCCGGCGAGGAGCTTGCCCTTGCGATGACGCTCGGCGAGCTCGTCGAGCGACATGTCGACGGGCTTGTCTGCGCCCGGAATCTGCACCCAAAACCGCGTGCTCATGCGTCGCCTGGAACGATAGCGGAAGAAAGATTCGTGCGTCGGCTAGCCTTCGCGGAACACCAGATCTCGCTCGTGCGGCAGCGTCGGGGCCGGATCGGGACCGGGGAGTTCGTCGTAGCGAATGGTTTTGGCGATGGCTCGATCGACGTAGCCTTTGTCGAGATACCAACGTATCGCCCGCGCCAACGTCTTGCGCGCTGGGCGGTGCGCGTAGCCGAGCTCGCGCGCGGCCTTGTCGCTCTTGACCCAGAATTTCCCCGCGTAGAAGTCGCGAGCCATCTTGTTCGTGACCTCCGGTTCGTCGCCGGAGATGCGCGCCCACAGCTCCATCAGGCTGCCCGCGAGCTCGACGAGCGACTTCGGCAGCGGGCTCGAAGGCCGCCGCAATCCGGTGATTTCGGCCATCGTCTCGAGCACCTGACTGAGCGTGAGGTTCTCGCCGCCGAGGATGTAGCGTTCGCCGATGCGCCCTTGGTCCATCGCTTGGAGGTGCCCGCGCGCGACGTCGTCGACGTCGACCACCGAGATGCCGCCGGGGCTTCCCGGAAAGCCGAACGGCGCGCGCCAGTTGAGATAACGAACGATGAGCGCGCCCGAGGGCGTCGGCTTGTGATCGCCGGGCCCGAAGACGCCGGACGGGTTGACGACGACGACCCGAAGCTCGCGTGCGAGGGAGAGCGCGAGCTCCTCGGCGCGCCGCTTGGCGACGACGTATTGCTCGGAGTCGTGCAGCAGCCACTCGGCGGTCTCGTCGATGGGCTCGTCGTCTTCGGCGAGACCGATGGCAGCGACGGAGCTGGTGACGACGACCTTGGAGATGGCGCCGTCGCGACGTCGCACCGCCTCGAGCACCTCGCGCGTGCCTTCGACCGAGGGACCGAGCACGCGGCTCGGATCCGGGTCCCACATCTTGTAGTTGGCGGCGACGTGGAAGAGCCGATCGCAGCCGGCGAGCGCACGAAAAACCGTGCTCCCGACCATGATGTCGCCCTCGACGACATCGACCGGCAGCCCCTTCAGGGCCCCGCGCGAAGCCGATGCACGAAGGAGCACCTTCACCTCGTCGCCACGCTCGCACAGCTGGCGAACGATCCGCGAACCGATGAAACCCGACGCGCCGGTGACGAGGACCTTGGCCATGACCCCTCTCACTTCCGCAGGTGCGTGACGTACCACTTCGCGTCGTGGTCGATCATCGTCGCGATGTCGAAGCCGTAGCTCTTGCCCTTGAGCTTGTATTTGAGCTTCGATCCGCTCACCTTGTTGTAGCCGGTCTTGTTGAACTCCTTCTTCGGAGCGACGTAGACCTGCTTCTTGGTGTTGAGCTCGAGGACGTCGAACTCGGCGTCGGCGGCGCGTTTTCCCAGCTTGCGATGGTAGTAGTGGATGTGGGACTTGAACTGCTTCACGAGCTTGTCCCAGTAGGCGCCCGGGTCCTTCATGTCCTTGAGGGCGATGAACGGCTCCTTGGGGAAGAACATCGCGAGGGCGATGTCCGGCTCGTCCTTTTGGATGGCCTCGAAGAGCTTCTTCGCGCGGCCCTGCAGCTCGTCGACCGCCGGCTCGAGTGGCGCAGCGTCGAGGGGCGCCGAGAGCGCAGCGCCGACGCTGTTCGAGGCCGAGGCCGACGACGAGCCCTCGTTGCCCGAATCGAGCAGCGACGCCGGCGGCGCGCCCTTGGTGCACGCGGCGAGGATCGCGGGGGTGATGACGGCGCACAGACCGCCGATCACCAGGGTGAAGAAACGACGACGAACGACCACGGAGCCTCGATAGGCCGAGTGCGGCACGGCGGGCAACAACCAAGACGGAACGCCGCCCTTTCATCCCCTCTTCCCTCGGCTCTTCCCTCGGCTCTTCCCCCACAAGGAGCGTCGGAGTAACGAGAGCATTCATGAGCGCCATCACCCATCTTCTCGCCCGTGAAATCCTCGATTCGCGTGGAAATCCGACCGTCGAAGTGGAGGTCTTCACCGAAGAAGGCCATGGCCGCGCCGCCGTCCCCTCGGGCGCGTCGACCGGCGAGCACGAAGCGATCGAGCTCCGTGACGGCGACAAGAAGCGCTACCTCGGCAAGGGCGTGACCCGCGCGGTGAGCAACGTCAACGAGCTGCTCTCGGCGGGCGTCGTCGGCATCGACATCTTCGATCAGGCGGCCATCGACGGCATCCTCCGCAAGATCGACGGCACTGCGAACAAAGAGAAGGTCGGCGCCAACGCCATCCTCGGCGTGTCGCTCGCAGCCGCCCGCGCCGCCGCCGACGAGCTGGCGATTCCGCTCTGGCGCTACCTCGGCGGTGCCGCGGCGCGCGTCCTCCCGACGCCGCTCATGAACATCCTCAACGGCGGCCAGCACGCCGACAACGGCCTCGAAATCCAGGAGTTCATGGTCGTCCCCTGGGGTGCGTCGACCTTCGCCGAAGGCCTCCGCGCCGGGGTCGAGGTCTTCCATCACCTCAAGGCGAACCTCAAGAAAGACGGCCTCACCACCGCCGTCGGTGACGAAGGCGGCTTCGCCCCGCGCCTCGCCTCCAACGAGGAAGCCATCCAACGCGTCGTCGCCTCCATCGAGAAGGCCGGCTACGCGCCGGGCAAAGACATCGCGATCGCCCTCGACTGCGCGGCGAGCGAGTTCTTCGACAAGGCATCGAAGGCGTACACCTTCGACAAGCAGCAGGTCACCGGCGATCAGCTCATCGCCATTTACGGCAAGTTGGCCGAGAAATACCCCCTCGTCTCCATCGAAGATGGCTGCGCCGAAGACGATTGGGACAGCTGGAAGAAGCTCACCGACACCCTCGGTGCGAAGACCCAAATCGTCGGCGACGACCTCTTCGTCACCAACCCGATCCGCCTCGCGCGCGGCATCGAAGCCGGCGTCGCCAACTCCATCCTCGTCAAGGTCAACCAAATCGGCACCCTCACCGAGACCCTCGACGCCATCCGCATGGCCCAAAAAGCAGGCTACACGGCGATCATCTCGCACCGCTCGGGCGAGACCGAAGACACCTTCATCGCCGACCTCGCCGTCGCCACCAACGCCGGGCAAATCAAGACCGGCAGCGCGTCGCGATCCGACCGCGTTGCCAAGTACAACCAGCTCCTCCGCATCGCCTACGAGCTCGGCGACGGCGCGGTGTACGCCGGGAAATTCTGATTCGACGACGAGATCGACTCCGGGTCCGTCCGCGTCGTGCGTCGCTCTCGGCACGTGTGCGTCCTCGGCACGCGTCGTCGTCGGGGCACCGCGTGCGGCGTTACGCGCTGCAGTCATCGCGATTTCGCAGTTGGGTCGCAACGAAAAAAACGCGATTCACGAGTGAAGAAATCCGCCGACCGGTCGTCCTAGGTGCGGCTGTGCCCCGCCTTGCCAAGGGCGAGGGAATCCCTAGAGTCGGGCGAATCAGTTCTAGTAACCTCGCCCATGATTCACGTTTGAACGGGCGACTTCTCGGAAGCGAACCTTCCGCAATCGCAGTGGTTTGACCTCTCGCGAAGTACGGCTCGCCGAAATTCCGACGGAGAGTCGCGTATCTGCCTTCGCCGTTGCTGGCCTTGCCTAGTGATTTTCAGGTCGGCGTCGATTGTGCATCGCATCTTCGACGACTGACTGACCCCGAAGTTGCGCTTAGTCGTTTCGACTGGTCTCGTGCATGGCTCATCAAGGTCGTTCGACAGCCAATTCTTTGCGCGGTGCGGCAACGATTCGGTTTCGGGGATCACCGATGAGTTCTTGGCCCGCCTCTACAGACCATGTCGCCATAGGCGCGAACTCCAGCGTTTGATCGATCGAGAATATTCGAAAGGAACTTTCATCATGAAGCGTACGCTCGCATTTGCTTTGGTTTCGGCTGCCACTCTTGCCGTCGTTCCCGCGTTCGCCGAGGAGGCGACCACCACCGCGGCGGCGACTACCACCGCCGCAGCGCCGGCTGCTGCCGAGGGCGGCGGAGAGTTCGGCAACCCGGGCGTCATCTCGTTCAACGCGGCGACCAATCTCGATCTCAGCAGCACTTCGAGCAAGCCGCCGGAGGGCGACAGCTCCTCGAGGACGAACCTCTCGCTTCGTCCCTCGATCGACTACTTCGTCGTGGAAGGCGTCAGCATCGGTGGCGAGGTCTTCCTTGGCTACTCTTCGGCAAAATCCGCCAAAGCGACCGACCCCACGAAGACCACGACGATCGGCATCGGGCCCCGCGTCGGCTACAACCTTTGGCTCACGCCCGGCAAGCTGTCGCTCTGGCCGCAGGTGAGCTTCGGCTTCCTCACCTCGTCGAGCAAGACCGGTGACAGCGACCTCGGGAAGAGCTCCGCGACGTTCATGCGCCTCGGCCTCTTCGTGCCCCTCGAGGTCCACCTCGCGAAGCACTTCCACCTCGGCATCGGGCCCTATGTCGACATGGACCTGTCCAGCAAGGTCTCTGTCGGCGGCGGTGACTCGAAGGACAGCGACAAGGACACGACCTTCGGTCTCAAGGCCGAAATCGGCGGCTGGATCCTCTGATTCGGTCCTCGTCTCTCCTTCGATGAGACGTGCGATGGCGGCGCCCTCGGCCGCCATCGTTGTTTTTGTCGCCGCGTCTCGCGAGCAGACCTACTCCGCCGCAGTCGGCAGCGCCTTCGCGCCGAGCATCGACGGACGAATCGCCATCGCCAGCGCGTGCGTCTGCGCGAAGAGGCGCGGGAGCGACGAGAGCGAGAGGGCCTGCAAGCCGTCCGAGCGGGCCACGCCGGCGTCCGGATGACACTCGACGATGACGCCGTCGGCACCCGCCGCGATCGCCGCAGCTGCCATCGGAAGGACGGCCGCACGCACCCCTACCCCGTGCGAGGGATCGACGAGGACGGGGAGGTCGGTGCGCAATCGAAGGAGCGGCACCGCGGAGAGATCGAGGAGGTTGCGCGCTGCCGGATCGAAGCCGCGCACGCCACGCTCGCAAAGAACGAGATCGGTCGCGCCGGCGTGGAGCACGTGCTCGGCCGCCGAGAGCAACTCGTCGAGCGTGGCCGACGGTGAGCGCTTGAGGAGCACCGGCTTGCGGGTCTTGCCGACCTCGCGCAGGAGCGCCACGTCACCCATGTTTCGTGCACCGATTTGCAGGAGATCGGCGTACTCGGCGACGCGTTCGACGTCGCGTGGATCGAGCACCTCGGTGACCACGCCGAGCCGATGTCGCTCAGCTACCTCACGGAGCAACGTCAGCGCGCTCGTTCCACCACCGGCGAAGGCATACGGGCTCGTCCGCGGCTTGTAGGCACCGCCGCGGAGCAGTCGTCCGCCGGCCGCCGCCACGGCCTGCGCGCAGGCCTCGAGCTGCACTTCGGACTCGACGGCGCAGGGACCGGCGATGACCACCGGGTGCTCGCCGCCGATGACGACGCGGTCGCGCGCCGGTCCGCAGGGGACGATGACCTCACGGGTGCCACCTCCGCCGCGGAGCCCGGCGAGTGGATGCGACGAGGGGGCAGCGAGGACGCGCGCGACGACGCGATGACGCGCGAGGAAGGCAGCGTCGTCGTCGTCGACGTTGGCGATGAAGCCGCGCCCCCCACCCTCCTCCGAGAGCAACTTCGCCTCGGCGCCGACGCGCACGAGCTCTTGCGCGAAGGCCGCGCGCGCCGCCTCGTCCGCGTGTTCGTGCAGCAAGAAGAGTCGGGTGCGCATCTTCGTGTCCTTTCTTGACGCGGACGAGAAGTCCGTCGCCGTCTTCGCGCCGGTTAGTGCAGGGCCCAGACGTCGACGGCGACGAGCGCGAGGAACGCCAACGACACCCAGCCGTTGACGTCGAAGAAGGCCTTGTCGAGGCGCTCGAGCGGCACGGTCACCTTGCCGTCGGGAGCTCTGCGGGGACGAACCAGCGAGTGCTCGTAGACGAGGAGTGCGCCGACGAGGGCGCACGAAGCGCCGTACGCGAGACCAGCGCCGAAGAGCTTTCCCGCGACGGCCAAGGCGGTGACGGTGATCACGTGAAGCGAGCGCGAGATGCGCAACGCCCCGAGCGAGCCGAAGCGCGATGGGATCGAACGGAGGCCGTTTTCCCGGTCGAATCGCTCGTCCTGCAGACTGTAGAGGACGTCGAAGCCGCCGACCCAGCAGGCGACCGCGACCATCAGGAGGACGATCGCCGGCTCGGGTGCGACGCCCATCGCCAGCCACGCGCCACCGGGAGCGAGCGCGAGCGCGAGGCCGAGCCAGAGGTGCGCCGCCCAGGTGAAGCGCTTGGCGTGGGAGTAGCCGAGGAGCACCGCGAGGACGATCGGAGAAAGGAGCGCTGGCGTCCGACCGAGGATCACCGCCGCGCCGACGAAGGCGATCGCGGAGACGACGACGAGCGCGCGCGCTCCCCCGACCGAGACGATTCCTGCCGGAATTTCCCTCGATTTCGTCCGCGGATTGGCGGCGTCGACGTCGCGATCGACGAGTCGGTTGTAGGCCATCGCCGCGGTCCTCGCCGCCACCAAGGCGACGGCGATGGCGACGACGCGCACGACGGTCACCGGCGCGTGGGGCCGCAAGGTCGCCAGGATCGCCGCGGCGACTGCGAACGGCGCGGCGAAGATGGTGTGCGAAAGACGCACCAGCGAGGCGAACGCTGCCGCCTTGTCCGCCGCCCTGCCTGCTAGGCCGCTACCCGCGCCCATCACGCCGGCTCCGTCAGGTGATCGTAGCGGACGTTGCGACGAGCGACGCGGAAGCCGGCGGCGTGCACCTGCCGCTCGATCATCTCGGCGTTCATGCGGAAGGTGGTCCCCGCGCTGGAGACGACGTTCTCTTCGAACATCACGCTGCCCCAGTCGTCTGCGCCGAAGCGCAGTGCCAGTTGCCCGACGCCCGGTCCTTGCGTGACCCACGAGCTGCCGACGTGATCGACGTTGTCGAGGACCAGCCGCGCGAGGGCCTGCGTGCGCAAGTAGAGCTGCGTGCCGTGATCGCCGGCGTGGATGCGGGTGCCCTTCTCGTACTGAAAATCCCAGCAGAAAAAGGCGGTGAAGCCGCCGGTCTCGTCTTGCAGCTCGCGCAGCTTGAGGAGATGGAGGACACGCTCCTCGGCGGTGTCGACGGTGCCGTACATCATCGTCGCGCTCGAACGGAAGCCGAGGTGATGTGCGGTGCGCATGACGCCGAGCCACTCGTCGCTCGTGCACTTCGCCTTCGCGATCACCCGACGCACGCGATCGACGAGGATCTCGGCGCCTCCGCCCGGCACGCTGTCGAGACCCGCGGCGCGCAGACGCGTCAGGACGGTCGCCACCGGCAACTCCTCGAGCTGCGCGATGTGGAGGATCTCTTCCGGCGAGAGGCCGTGGAGACCGAGGCCGTACGTCGCCTTGATCCAACGGAAGAGGTCTTCGTACCACTCGATGCGCAGCTCGGGGTTGAGCCCGCCTTGGAGGAGAATCTGCACGCCGCCCGCGTCGACGACCTCTTGCAGCTTCTCCCCCAGCACCTCGCGCGAGAGCACGTAGCCCTCTTCGTGGCCCACCGGGCGGTAGAAGGCACAGAAGCGACAGCTGGTGGTGCAGACGTTGGTGTAGTTGACGTTGCGATCGACGATGTACGTCACGACGTCGCTCGATCCCGCGCGCGCCTTCTTCTTGCGTACGTGATCGGCGGCGATGCCGAGCGCGAAGAGATCTGCCTCGCGGTAGATGCGGAGGGCCTGCGCCGCCGAGAGACGTCCGCCGTCCATCACCCGTTCGAGCAAGTCGTCGACGCTCGGTGGCGCCGTGCCTTCTGGCCCCGACGCCCGAGGACCCGTCTCGATCCAGGAAGAAGCGAGGTCGGTTTCGGGAAGCAGGCCCGCCTTCGCGGCGTCGTCGAAGAAGCGAACGAGGCCTGATTTCTCGGCCGGACCGATTGCATAGTGAATCGATGAATGTAGGTAGTCGCGGGTGCGCTGCGGGTCCTCGCCTCTCGCCTCGGCGTACCGATCGGCGAGGGTGTCGCGCGCGACCAGGCCGACGCGCGCCGCCTCTCGGAGGCGCTCGACGAGCTCGGGAGTGAACGCCTCGCGACGTCCTGCCCAAGCAGCGAAGACGAAGGGGAGTCCGGTGCGCTCACGGAAGGCGGCGCCGAGATCGAGGGCGAAGGGAAAGCGCTCGGCGAGATCGATCGCCGGATCGCCAATGACCAACGCGCCGGTCAGGCCCTTCACCGAGGCAATGGCTTCGCTCGGCGGCATCGCCTTGAAGCGCAGCGGCTTGCCCTGGCGACGCGCCGAGAGCTCGATGCGCGCGAGGATGGCGCTGGTGCGCGACGAGGCGTCGAGCGCGAGCTCTTCGATCTCTTCGAGTGGCTTCTCGGCGACGACGACGACGCTCCGCACGGGCCCCCGCGCGACGATGCCGAGATCGAGGAAGGCCAGGTCACCGATGCTCGCGGCGCCGGCGACGGGAACGAGCGCGACGTCAGCTTCACCTTCCGCGAGCCGTCGCGTGACCTCGGCGGGTGAGCCGAGGAAGAGCTCGACGTCGGGATCGCGATCGAGGCCGAAGAGCAGCGGCGCCGCGTTGAGATATCCGACGCCGGCGATGCGAACGCGGGGCTTTTCCAAGCTCTTTTCCACGCTCATTCGGCCTCGCCGAGGATCTGCAGGTGCTTGCCCTGCCTTCGATCGCGCACCTTGAACGCGCCCTCGAGCGCGGCGCGCGGGTGCTCTTTGAGGACGTTGTAGACGGTGTCGCGCTCGACGGGGATGCGCCCTGCCTCGCGGATGAGCCGCACCAGATCCTCTTCGAGCAAACCCTCGGGCGCCTTCTTGCTCGCGGCGGTGTAGATGGTCTCGGAGACGATGGTCCCGTCGACGTCGTCGGCGCCGAACGAGAGCCCGATTTGCGCCACCTTCGGCGTCGAGCTGACCCAGTACGCCTTGATGTGATCGAAGTTGTCGAGCATCAGCCGCGAGACGGCGAGCGTTCGCAAGTCGTCGATGCCGGTGGTTCCAGGCAGCTGCCGCATGCCGTTGCCGTCGGGGTGGAAGGCGAGCGGGATGAACGCGAGAAAACGAGCCTTTCCACCGGCGATCGACTGATCTTGCTGCGCGCGAAGGCGCAGCAGGTGATCGACGCGATGGGCGTAGGTCTCGACGTGCCCGTAGAGCATGGTCGCGTTGGTGAACATGCCGAGCGCGTGCGCCTCGCGGTGAACGGCGAGCCACTCCTCGGCCGTCGCCTTGTCGTCGCAGATGCGCGTACGCACCTCCGGATGGAAGATCTCGGCGCCGCCGCCGGGGAGCGACTGCAACCCCGCCGCCTGCAACCGCTCGAGCACCTGCCGCGGCGTCAGCTCGTAGCGCCGCGCGAAGTAGTGAATCTCGACCGCGGTGAAGCACTTGCGGCTCGCCGTCGGCATGTGCTCGGCGAGCGCGCGAAGGAGCTCTTCGTAGTACGTGAACGGCAGGTCCGGGTTGAGCCCGTTGACGACGTGCACCTCGGTCGGCGGCGCGGTGTTGGCTGTCTTCGCCTTCAACGTCTCGATCGCCTGCGCGACCGTCATCGTCACCGCGCCCGGCATCCCCGTCTCCAACTTGGCGAACGAGCAGAAGCGACAGTTGGCGACGCAGACGTTGGTCGTCTCGAGGCGGACGTTGCGGTTGTAGTACGTGCGATCGCCGTGACGACGTTCGCGCACTTCGTTGGCGAGGGCGCCGAGGCCGAGAAAATCAGGCGTTTCGAAGAGGGCGAGCCCGTCTTCGGCGGTCAGACGCTGCCCCGCACGCACCTTCACGGCGACCTCGGCGAACGTCGGCATCTCGGTCTTCTCGGTGTTGGTCACGACTCTCCTCCGTCTCGCAGCGCCCTGGTCTCGCGACCGGGAGCTCGGAATTTGCGCTTGGCGGTGCTCGTCTCGTCGACGCCGCGTTCGTGGGACTCGTCGCCGTGCCACTCGACGAAGCGCGGCGGACGACCGATGGCCGAGAGCAGCGCCGCGAGCTCGCGTTCACGAACGACCGCGGCGGCGAGCTCGTCTCCCTCGGCGCCGAGGACGGCGAGGCCGCGACCTCTTCGAGAGTGCATGTAAACGAGCTCATCGGCGCCGTAGGCGAGCGCCACCTGCGCGAGTTGGAGCCCGACGTCGTCGACGTCGACGCGCAGTGCGGCGCCCGCAGCACCCTCGATGCGCGCCCTCGCCACCGACCGGAGGAAGGCCTGCCCTCCGGCCACTGGATCGAAGCGCGGCAGCGTCATGGCGTCGCTCCTTCCCGGCGGGTCGACGTGGATGCGCACGGCGTCACCTCGTTTGGCCTCGGCCACGCGGACTCGATCGGCGAGCGCGCCGAGGACGAGGATGTCGAGCGAGCCCAGCTTCGCGGCGATCGACGCACGAATTGCCGGTGTTTCGTCGCCCGCGAGGCGAGCCGCGAGGAAGCCGTCGACGCCAGCCTCGGCGAACGCACGCGTGAGCACGCGCGAAGATGTGAGCGTCTTCGTCGTCGTCGTCGTCGTCATCGAGAGCTCTCCTGGTGGATGTCGTCGCCCCAACGCTTGGCGCCCTCGGGCTCGACGCCGAGCTGATCGAGGATCCGCGTGACGACCGTGTCGACGATCGCCTCCTTGGTCTCGGGTCGCGCGTAGAACGAGGGCGTCGCCGGCAACACCACCGCCCCTGCGCGGGTCACGGTGAGCATGTTTTCGAGGTGAATCATCGACAGCGGCGTCTCGCGCGCGACGAGCACCAGGCGACGTCGCTCTTTCAACATCACGTCGGCGGCGCGGCTCAGCAGGTCGTCGGAGATGCCGTGCGCGATCTTGGCGATCGCCGACATCGAGCAAGGAACGACGACCATCGCTTCCCACCGCGCGCTCCCCGAAGCGAAGGGCGCGCTGTAGTCGCGACCGTCGAAGACGGGGACGTCGAGCCCGCGAAGGTGCTCTCGGACATCCCCGCCGAGCTCGTGCGACCAGACCTCACCCGCGCTCTGCGAGAGCACCGCCGCGAGCTGGACCTCTCCGCTCGACCGAGCCGCGACGAGCGCCGCGATCACCGCCTGCGCGTAGATGGAGCCGGAGGCGCCTGTGATCGCGAGGACGATTTTGCGCGGCCTTTTCCGGCTGTTCGCGAGATCGCCGGTGCGCGTCGCCTGCGTCACGTGGAGGCTCGCTTGGCCGGCTTCGTGCCGCTCACGATGGAAGCGACTCCGAGCGTGAGATCTTCGCCGACGACCTCGACGAGACCGAGCCGCTGAAGATGCGCCTCGACCTCGGCGCGCGGGAGAAAAGCCGCCATCGACTTCGCGAGGTAGGCGTAGGCGTCGCGATCTCCGGCGATGACGCCACCGACCGTGGGAAGAACCGCACGCGCATAGACGGCGTGGAACGCACGGGTCACGGCCCCACCGGCGCCATGTCGCGGCTGGAAGAACTCGAGGATCACGAGCCGCCCGCCCGGCGCGAGGACCCGCACGGCCTCGGCGAGACCGAGCACCGGATCGGCGAGGTTGCGAAGTCCGAAGCCGCAGATGACGGCGGCGAATCGCTCGCTCTCGAACGGCAGCGACATCGCGTCACCGACCACCGTCTCGGTGCGCGAGACCTTGCCCTTGCCGCGCTCGAGCATGTCGGCAGCGAAATCGAGCGCGACGATCTTGCGATCGAAAAATGCCCTCTCGACCTCCGCCGACAAATCGAGCGTGCCGGCGCACGAGTCGAGGATTTCGCCGGCGGGAAGGCCCGAGGGAACACGGGCGGGAGGAGGTGAGAGGAGCGAGACCGCGCGCTTGCGCCAACGGACGTCGAGCCCCGCCGAGAGCAGACGATTCACCCGATCGTAGGTTGGCGAGATGCGATCGAACATCGAGCGGACCGCGCCGCCGTGCGCGTCTTCGTGACCGATCCGCGCGTCGAGCGTGGCGATCGGCTCCTTCGGGCTCTCTTGCTCGGACGTCATCGCGTCATCTCCTTGGCCGCATCCATCCAGCGGCGCAGCGTGCTCTTCGTGCCCTCGTCCGACTCGCGAGCGCTGCTGCTCGCGTGCGCGCTGTCGCCTTCTGGAAGATCGATTCCGAGCTCGGCCCAGCGCCGCTCGACTGCGGCAGTGGTCGCTGCATCGGCCACGCACGGCGACGGCCAGACCCGCGTGTAGCCTTCCTCCGGCCACTTGCGCGTGCCGTCGATGACGATCTTTCCGCCGAAATGCTGCACGTCGCCCGAGTGACAGAGATGGTCGCTCGGCCCCTCGGTGACCGAGAGATCGCGCTTCGGATCGACGTTGGCGAGGATCTTCCAAGCGACCTCTCGAACGTCCTGCACGTCGACGTCGTGATCGACGACGACGATCGCTTTGGTGAACATCATCTGGCCCGCACCCCAGATGGAGTGGGCGATCTTCCGACCGTGGAAGGGAAACCCCTTCTTGATGGAGACGATGCAGAGGTTGTGGAACGCCCCCTCGACCGGGAGGTTCATGTCGACCACCTCTGGCAACTGCAGCTGAAGCAGCGGAAGAAAGAGCCGCTCGGTGGCCTTCCCGAGCCACTGATCTTCCATCGGGGGCGGCCCGACGATCGTCGTCGGATAGATCGCGTCCCTCCGATGCGTGAGCGCCGTGACGTGAAATCGAGGGAATTTCTCGATCGGCGTGTAGTAACCGGTGTGATCGCCGAAGGGCCCTTCGTCCACCAGCTCCTCGCTCGGATCGACGTACCCCTCGAGAACGAAGTCGGCGTCGGCGGGCACCTCGAGATCGTTGGTCAGGCACTTCACCAACCGCACCGCCTTTTTGCGGAGGAAGCCGGCGAGGAGCAGCTCGTCGAGACCATCGGGGAGCGGCGCCGTCGCGGCGTAGGCGAGCGCCGGATCGCCGCCGAGGACGACGCTGACGGGCAAGCGTTCTCCGCGCTTCTTCGCGCTCTCGTAGTGACGTCGACCGGTCTTGTGCACCTGCCAGTGCATCGCCGTCGTCCGTCGATCGAGCTTCTGCATGCGGTACATGCCGAGGTTGCGATCGCCTCGCTCGGGATCGCGCGTGATGACGACCGGAAGCGTGAGGAAGGGCCCGCCGTCGGACGGCCAAGCGGTGATGATCGGCAAGCGATCGAGGTCGACCTCGTCGCCGCGCTGCACGACCTCCTGACACGCCCCTGCCCCGTCGCGCCGCGGCGGCACGTGCATCAAGTCGGGCAAGTGCGCCGCCAGCTGGCCGAGCATCTGCGTCATGCCACGCGAGCCCCCGTGGGCACCGGTGGCCGCGACGATCGAACGGATGCGCTCTGCCTGCTCCTCGAAGTCCTCCGCCGAGAGCGCCAGCGACATCCGACGACGCGACGCGTAGGCGTTGATCAAGAGCGGGAACGGAGAACGCACCCCGCGGACGTCGACGACGTTCTCGAAGAGCAGCGCCTTGCCCTTGGATTTGACGGCCCGATCGGCGATGGCCGCGAGCTCGAGGTGCGAGCCGACGGCTGCGCGTACCCGGACGAGCTCACCCCGTCGCTCGAGCTCCCGCACGAATTCGCTGAGCCCGTCGTAGGCCACGGCGCCTCCCTTTCAAACTTTCAAAAATCTTTGAAAGTACTGGTAGGGCGACCAAGGGTGACCGTCAACCCCAGGAGCGGTCCCCGAGGGCAGGCGCGGGTGCGGTGCGGGTGTCGGCGCAGGCGCAGGCGCAGGCGCGGCCGAGAACTTACTCGGTGACCTTCAGCAGCTCTTTGACCTTCGCGATCACCTGCGGGGCCTGAATCGGCTTGGTGATGTACGCGTTGGCGCCGAGGGCGAGGGCGCGTTGGCGGTCCTCCTGCGAGCCCTCGGTGGTGATGATGATGATCGGCGTGTCTTTGTGGGTCGCGTCGCTGCGAACCCGCTTCACCAACTTGAGGCCGTCCATGATCGGCATGTTGATGTCGGTGATGATGAGGTCGTACTTGGCGTTGGCGAGCTTACGCATGCCGTCGATGCCGTCGTCGGCCTCCGTGACGCGGAGGTTCTTGATGCGGGCGAGCGCGAAGACGAGGAGCTGCCGCATCATCGGCGAGTCTTCGACGATCAGGCAGGAATACTGGGGACTCATCGGAACGGTTTCCTTGCGGCTCGCTCTCGGGCGTCAGGAGATTTCGGTGAATGCGTCGAGGCTGGGGAGGTTGCCGCCGTGGATGGCGAAGAGGCGTGCAGCGAGGAGCGCCGCCGCGGCGTGGGCACCGAGGAGCTTGAAGAGCTCGAAATCGACGTCGACGAACGACGGCTTGTGCTCGAACGTGGAGTAGACGACGAGCACGCCGGCGGTGCGATCGTCGACGCGGAGCGGAATGCAGGCCGCCGGAGCCTCGAGCGTGCCGCGCGTCGAATCGCCCTCGACCCAGCGCGCGCTGCCCTTGATCCACGCCTCGCCGATGGGGCCTTGCGAGGGCTCGATGCGCCGGAGCTTGGCGAGCGGCACGCCGTCGCTGGCGATGGGGGCGAGCTGTCCGCGCTCTTCGTCGCACAGATAGAGCGCGAGGACGCGTGCGCCGACGAACTGCGCCAGGAGCTCTTTCAGGTGCCGGACGATGGTGCGGAGGTCGAGCGTCGAGTGGAGCTGGAAGCTCGCCACGTAGAGGCTCGCGAGCTTGGCGTTCTCTGCCTCGATTTCGGCGAAACGCTCGGCGCTGTGCGACCAGGTGTGCGAGGCGTCGGTCGCCCGCGAGACGAGCTCACGCTTCTCTTTTTCGAGCTGCGTGATTTTCACCAGCATATCGCGGATGGCGTCGGCGCTGGCGACGTGCGCGCGGAGGGCGGCGTTCTCGCGTTCGAGCTCGCCGAGCCGTGAGCGCAGCTGTTCGTCCTCGCGGATGAGCTCTTCGGTGAGCTCGGCGCCACGGCGGAAGAACGTCTGGATGAACTGCTCGCGCTTCTCCAACAAGTCGTCGGGCGGCGCGGCACGAACTTTCGCGGCCTTGGGGGCCGGCTTCGTCGGCTTGCCGCTCGAGGTGCCGTTCGACTTGCTGCTTGCCGTGCCACGCGAACTGACCGCGCGTGCCCCGGCCACCGGCTTCGTCGGACGCTGCTTGCCACTCGCCTTGGCCGCCACGAGGCGAAGCTATCACGAGCCAAAGGCCGCGGTGCGAATTCGCGAGGCGCCGGCACGGCACGTTCCGTCAGCGCGAACGCTCGTTGCGGGGGCTTTCGACGGCCTGCTAGGGTATCTCTTGGCGTCGTCGCGCCAGGGCTTGCTTCGCTCGACCAAACTTTCGGCACCCATGGCGGAACGCGAGAAACGAGAAGGGAAGCGCGAGAGTCCGCCGCGGCGCCGGCAGCGCGAGACCGCGGCCGATCGCGCGCGTGTCGGCACGGTCATCGCCGCCAGCTACCGCATCGACGAGTTCCTCGGGCGTGGCGCGATCGGCGCCGTCTTCGGCGGCATGCACCTCCGACTCGAGCGACGCGTGGCGGTGAAATTCGTCGATCCGACGCTCGTCGACGATCCCGAGGTCCGCGCCCGCTTCAAACGCGAAGCGAAAATCTGCGCGCAAATCGGCTCCAGCCACGCGGTCGAGGTCTTCGACTACGGGCTCGGTGAGGACGGCGCGCCCTTCCTCGTGATGGAGCGCCTCGACGGGGAAGATCTCCACCAGCGCCTCCTCCGCGAAGGTCCGATTCCCGTCGATCGCGCGCTGCGCATCGCCAAGCAGGTCTGTCGCTCGCTCGGCGCGGCGCACGGCAACGGCATCGTCCACCGCGACCTCAAGCCCGAGAACGTCTTCCTCGTCGACCGCGACGGCGAGAAGGAGTTCGTCAAGGTCGTCGATTTCGGCCTCTCCACGTTCGTCCAGTCCGACGACACGCGTCTCACGCGCGCCGGCCAGTCGGTCGGTACGCCGCTCTACATGGCCCCCGAGCAGGCAGGCGCGGCCGCCTTCGATGCGCGCGTCGACGTCTACTCGCTCGGCGTCCTCATCTTCGAGATGACCACCGGGCGCTTGCCGTTCGAAGCGCAGACGTTGCAAGCGCTCCTCGTCGCGCTGGCGACGGCGCCTCCGCGGAGCATCCGTCAGTACAATCCGAAGCTGCCGATCGAGCTCGACGATCTCGTGCTTCGTTTCATCGCGCGCGATCCACGCGTTCGCCCGAAGACCGCCGCCGCGGCCCTCGCCGAAATCGTCGCCCTCGAAGAACGCCTACAAAAAAAGGCCGAAGCGGCCGCAGGTCAAGCCAGCAAGCCTGGCCTCGCGCCCGACGGTCTGCCGGGAAAGCTCTCGAGCGAGTTCGAAGGCGAGCTCAACTCGCACCTCGCCGAGCTCCGTCGCACCGGACGCCTCTCCACCTCCGAGCTGCACGACACGCGGATGCCGGACACCGAGAGCGCGCAGCGCGGCGAGCCGCGTCCGGTCAACGTGCCCGTCGGCACCGATCCGATCCCTTCGACGGTCACCGGCGACACGCGTCCCATGGAGCGAGCCGAGATCGACGAGATGATGTCCGACCCGAAGCTGCCGGCCGCGAGCCCGCCGCAGCCGGTCTCGTCGGGCCCAGCGGCCGCGCCCCGCCGCACCAAGAGCAGTCGTCCACCGGCGCCGATGCCGCGCTCGAGCGAGAGCCAGAAGCGCAAGGCGACGCACGCCAAACACGTGTCGGACGATCCCGACGCCATCGAAGAAGACTCCGGCCTCTTCTATGGACGCGTCCAAAAAGGCGGCGCGCCAGGCAGCCCGGGCCCGCTCAAGATCCAAGAAATCGATCGCGGCTCGAAGAAGCGGAAGCCACGGACGACGATCCCCGCACCGGCGGCTGTGCCCCGAAAGGGACCGCCGATGCTGATTTTGTGGATCGCGGTCGCCGCGTTCCTGGTGGTCGCCGCGCTCGTCGCCATCAAGGCGATGGGCAAGTAGCCGCGAGGTACCGACCTACAAGAGATTGGCGGCCAGCTCGGCGAGCTCGCTGCGTTCGCCCTTCGACATCGTGATGTGACCGGCCAGACGCTCGGTGCGGAAGCGCTCGGCGACGACCGAGAGGCCGTTGCTGGCGCTGTCGACGTAGGGGTTGTCGATTTGGTGCGGGTCGCCGGTGAGCACGATTTTCGTGCCTTCGCCGGCGCGCGTGATGATCGTCTTGATCTCGTGCGGGGTTAGGTTCTGCGCCTCGTCGACGATCAAGTACTGATGCGGCAGCGAGCGACCGCGGATGTACGTCAGCGGCTCGACCTGCACGAGCCCGCCCTCGATCAGCTCGTGGAAGCCGTTGTTGTCGCGCTTGCCGTGGCTGTAGAGGAACTCGAGGTTGTCGAAAATCGGCTGCATCCAGGGGTTGAGCTTCTCGTCGACGTCGCCCGGCAAGTAGCCGAGATCGCGACCGAGCGGCATCACCGGACGAGACACGAGCATGCGCGTGAAGGTGCCGTCCTCGACGACCTTCTTCAGTCCCGCGGCGAGCGCCATCAGCGTCTTGCCGGTGCCGGCCTTGCCGACGAGCGTGACGAGACGAATCGAGTCGTCGAGGAGCAAATCGAGCGCGAACGCCTGCTCTTTGTTCTTCGGGCGGATGCCCATCACACCTTCGCGCGGCACGCGAAGCGGCGTCACCGCGTGCTTGACGCTGTCGTAGCGGCCGAGCGCGGTGTGGTTCTGCGATTCGACGTCCTTGAGGACGATGCAGACGTTGGGGGTCAGGCCCTCCTGTTTCGGCGTGTGCGCGCCGTTCTGGAAGAAGCCGTCGACCTCGCCCTTCTCGACGGTGAGCTCGGTGATTCCGACCTCGAGCTCGTCGACCGCGAGGCGCGAGTTCTCGTACGTCTCCGCTTCCATGCCGAGGGCGTCGGCGCGGATGCGGAGGTTCGTGTCCATCGTGATGAAGATGGTCGGACGCGTACGATCGCGATCGCGCTCGTCGAGCGCGGTCTTGAGAATGGCGTGATCTTGCGCGCTGTGATCGAGCGCGACCGGCAGATCTTGTCGGGTGGTCGGCACCGCGACGCGCAGCTCGCCCATGCCGTCGCCGAGCGAGACGCCCTGCGAGAGGCTGATTTGCGCCTTGTCGCGCAGCTCGTCGAGCATGCGCGCGAACTGGCGGCAGTTGCGACCGCGCTCCGTACCCTCGCGCTTGAACTGGTCGATCTCCTCGATCACGTAGATCGGGATCACGATGTCGTTGTCTTCGAATTTGAAGATCGCTTTGGGGTCGTGGATGAGGACGTTCGTATCGAGGACGTAGTTCTTCTTCACCGCTAGTGAGCTCCCCGCGAGGACACACGAACCGGACGGGCAATCGCTGCCCCCCGCAACATCCGGTTTCGTTATCGCAGATTCCGGCCGCTGCCTACCGCCAGCGGGCGATTCGATGACTGCTCAGCATGTTTTCGCAAAGGATGCCTCCGGCACCTTTGCCGAGCCGGTCGATCTCGCTCCGCTCGGTCGCCGTCTCAGCGTTCGGGCTCGGCCGAGCTCGCCTGATCGAGGCTGCGAACGGGCGCATTGCAAGGCTTTCGCTCGCCGCACCCGAGGGCGACGAGCGAGCAGCCGAGACCGAGGGCAGCGAGGACGATCGGGAGAATCAGCCGAGGGAGACGCACCCGGCGAGCATATCAGGCCTTTGCGAGGCTCAGGCTTCGGCTTCGCCCGCGACGCCCTGACGCTCTTCGATGGCATCTTCACGGCGCGGACGGCGGTTGCACTGGAGGATGATCTTGCGGACGCGGACCGCGTCGGGGGTGACCTCGACCAGCTCGTCGGCGTCGATCCACTCCATCGCGGTCTCGATGTTGAGCGTCTTCGGCACCGCCAGCATGACGTTCTCGTCCTTGCCGTGGTTACGGACGTTGGTCAGCTTCTTCTCGCGGATGGCGTTGACGTCGGTGTCGTTCGGCCGATTGTGCTCGCCGATGATCATGCCTTCGTAGACGTCGGCGCCGGGGCTGAGGAAGAACCCGCCGCGCGCTTGCAGATGGTGCAAGGCGTACGGCGTGGTGACGCCGGCGCGATCGGAGACGATGGCGCCGCAGGGGCGCTTCATCATAGGACCGCCCCAGGGCTCCCAACCTTCGAACTGGGTGTTGAGGAGGCCGGTGCCACGCGTCGAGGTGAGGAACTCGCCGCGGAAGCCGATGAGGCCACGCGAGGGGACGCGGAATTCGAGGCGCGCGCGCCCAAAGCCCGGGTTCGCCATCTTCACCATGCGACCACGGCGCTGGCCGAGGCGATCGGTGACGGTGCCGATGAAGCTCTCGGGGACGTCGACGACGACGAGCTCGAGCGGTTCGCACATCTGGCCGTCGACCTCCTTGGTGACGACCTCGGGGTTCGACATCTGCACTTCGTAGCCTTCGCGGCGCATCGTCTCGACGAGGATCGCGAGCTGCAATTCGCCGCGGCCGAAGACGCTGAAGGTGTCGGGGCTGTCGGTCTCCTCGACGCGGATCGCGAGGTTTCGGCGCGTCTCTTTCTGGAGGCGCTCGCGGAGGTGACGCGACGTCAGGTACTTCGAGGTCTTGCTCTTGCCGGCGAACGGCGAGGTGTTGACGCCGATGCGAATTTTCAGCGTCGGCTCTTCGACGTGGATGCGCGCGAGCGGCTCGATGACCTCACCGACGGCGCCCGGGATGCCGATCGTGTCGCCGATGTAGACGTCCTCGATGCCGGCGATGGCGACGATCTCGCCCGCCTCGGCCACTTGGATGGTGGTGCGCTTCATCCCTTCGAAGGCCGAGAGGACCTTGATGGTGCCCTTGAAGAGGCCCTTTTGCCCGACGATGTGGACGGCGTCGCCCGAGCGGATCGTCCCTTGGACGATTCGGCCGATGGCGAGCTTGCCCACGTACTCGTCGTGATCGAGGTTGGAGACGAGGATGCGGAGCGGCGCGTCCTTGTCGCCTTCGGGCTGCTTGATCTTGTCGAGGATGGTCTCGAAGAGGGGACCGAGATCTTTTGCCTCGTCGGCGAGCTCACGCTTGGCGAGCCCGAGCTTGCCGATGGCGTAGAGCACCGGGAAGTCGGCCTGCATGTCGTTGGCTTCGAGGTCGCAGAAGAGGTCGAAGACCTCGGAGACGACGTCCTCGGCGCGCGCGTCCTGGCGGTCGATCTTGTTGATCACCGCGATGACCGGGAAGCCGCGCTCGAGGCACTTGCGAAGGACGAAGCGCGTCTGCGGGAGCGGCCCCTCGGCGGCGTCGACGAGGAGCAGCGCTCCGTCGGCCATCGAAAGAATGCGCTCGACCTCACCACCGAAGTCGGCGTGGCCCGGCGTGTCGATGATGTTGATTTTCACCTCTTCGCCGCGAACTCGGCCCCAGCGGACGCGGGTGTTCTTGGCGAGGATGGTGATGCCGCGCTCCTTCTCGAGATCGTTCGAGTCCATGATGCGCTCGGCGACCTGCTCGTTTTCACGGAAGACGCCGCTCTGTTTGAGCATGGCGTCGACGAGGGTGGTCTTGCCGTGGTCGACGTGCGCGACGATGGCGATGTTTCGGAGCTTCTGGGCCATGGGGGCGCGGCGAACTAGCACGGCGCGCGGGCTCGCGCCATGTCTGTCTCCCAACCCGTCGATCCACGCGACGGATCGCCATGCGGATCGCGCCTACTTGCAGAACCCGTCGATGCAGACCTTGCCCGTGGCGCACGCCTTGGGAGGTGTGGTGGTCGGATCGCAGTCCGTACCGAGGTTGGTCGACGAACCACAAACGTCGTGAGCGCCCGACGAGGTCGTCACCGACTTGCAGACCGGGAACTTGTCGGCCTTGGCGCAAGTGGTCGTATCGGTCGAACCGGTGCAAGCGAGGTAGCAGTTGTGGTGGAGGCAGATGGAGCCGGTGGCGCAGAGGTCCTGCACGCCGTCTTTGGTGCCGTCCTTGTCACAGAAGAAGCTCGGCTGATCGTTGGGGACGCAGCCGCCCGCGACGCAGACGAGGCCCGGACGACAGGAGCCGTCGGTCGCGCACTTGTCGACGCAGTGGGTAGCCACGCACTTCGCGGTGCTCGAGCAACTCGCACCGCCATCGGTGCCCGCGTCTCCGCCCGTAGCGCCGCAGGCCGAGGCCCCGCCGACGCAGGTGCCGGACTTGGTGTCGCAGGTGTAGCCGGACGCGCAGCCGCTCGTGGCCGTGCACTTGGCGATGCAACGACCATCGACGCACGACTTGCCGTCGAGGCATTGCGTCGAGTCGGTGCAGAGATCTTTCGCAGCCTTGCAGAGGCCGCCGAGACATAGCGATCCGGCGCCGGTCTTCGCCGTGCAGTCGCCGTCGGCCGCGCACGCGTTGGGATCGGTCGAGGTGCAGACCTTCCCGCCCGCACCATCGTCGGCGCACTTGTAGCCGCTGATGCAGCCCGTGGTCGTGCAGTCGATGACGGGCGGCTTGGTGTCGGCGCTGTCGGCGGTGTCGGAGCCAGCGTCGCTCGAGGTATCGGGGCCGGCATCGGCCGACGAACAGGTGTAGACGCCGCCACCGGCGTTCGTACACGTCTGCCCCGTCGAACAAGCCCGCTCGGCGCTGCGACAGTCATACGGGAGGCACTGGTAGCGCCCCGTCGTGACCGAGGAGCAGACGTAGCCGGAGGGACAGCCTGGGTCGCAACCGTCGGTCGGTACGCCGGTGTCGACCTCGGCGGTCGGCTGGGGCCCGACGCAGTTCGGGTCTTGGGCGCAGCTGTCGGCCGAGTAGATGGGGCAGCCGGACACCGCGACGACGGAGGCCGAGACGAGCCCGATCGCGGTGAGCAGCGGGAAAAGGCGGCTCGACCTGCGAGAAGCTGAGGTGGACGGGCGCTGGGACACCGGGGACATCGGGGAACCTCCCTGCCGAACGGACGAGGGCAACGACGGCAACGACGGCAATCGAAACAGACCGCGTCCAGCTGCTGCTGCGACGACTGGTACGAAGGCTAGCAACCGATGTGCCTTCGTTCCAGCGAACCGGGAACACAGACGTCCGTCGCCTGATTCCGGGAATCGACCGACTGCGGAGAACGAGGGCGTATCCAGGCCTTCACACCACCACGGACCGCCGTGCCCGGTGGGCGAGGGTCGGCCGGTCGCCTCCCGGCAAGTCCACGTTCGACGCATCTTGGCGGAATCGTTCCCCACTTCGGTGGCGTGTGTTAGCTTTTGCGACGATCATTCCCGCGGAGCCGCGTGGCTTCAACGAGCCGCGGCACCCCTGGAAGAGCCTCGCCCCGCGATGGACGTCACCTGCCCCCGCTGCCAGACCGACTACGAGTTCGACGACGCGCTCGTCTCGGAGCGTGGCACGACGGTCAAGTGCACCAATTGCGGGCACCAGTTCCGCGTCTTCCGTCCGCGAGTCTCGCAGACCGGCGTGCCCACCGCGCAGGTGGCCGAGCTGTGGCGCATCGAGCGTCGCGAGGGCGAGCCTCTGGAGCTGCGCAGCCTCGTCGAGCTCCAACGCGCCATCCGCGCCGGTCGAATCTCGCGCCAGGACATGCTCCGTCGAGGTGACGGTCCGCTCCGTCGCGTCGGTGACATTCCCGAGCTCGAACCCTTCTTTCCCGCGGGTCGCGGCGGTCCGCAGTCCCAGCACACGCTGCCTTTGCCCAGCCTCGGCAACGTCGTCCAACAACAACAACAGTCCCCGCAAACGGGGCCGAGGGTGCCAGCCCATACGCCAGCGTATGGACGCAGCGGGGGTGGCTCGGGGACGCTTCGGCCAGGTCCGCCGCCACGCACGAACGAGCCCTCGAATCCCGGGCATCGGAGCAACCCGCCGACGCCGACCAACCTACGGACGCCGCTCGGTCTCTCTCCCTATGTTCCCGCGCAACACGCGCCGACACCGGCGCCGGTACACGACCCGCACGACAACGTCGATCCGCCGACGCTGCCGATGCAGCAGATGTCCGCCACCGAGGCCGCCGCTCGTCTCGCCGCCATCGAACGCGAAGCACGCGAGGCGCGCGAAGTACGTGAACGCGAAGCACGTGAACGTGAGGCGAGCGAGCCCGGTCGTCGGATGACGCCGCCACCGCGCAATACACCGCTTCCACCGCCACGGCCGCCTCCGCCTCATCGCAGCGATGCGCCGCCAGGCCGAGACGAACGCGTCTCGCTCTCCCAGCTCGCCTCCGAGCTCCCGGGTGCACGACCCGACCCTGCTGCGCTGCGTGCACCGTCCCTCGACGAGCCCGAGCCGCCGACGCAGAGGCGTGACCCAACGGGGGGACGACTGCTCGCGAATTCGACTTCGACCGGGAATGGCCGCGAGGGCTCGCGCGAAGAGCTCTACGAATCTCTCTTTCCGCCCTCGAACCACAAGAAGAGCGGTGGCGCCGGCAAGTGGATCGTCGCGTTGCTCGTCGTCGGTGGGCTCGTCGCTGCCGGCGCGACGGTGGGTCGGCCGTACATCATGAAGTTGGTCGCTGGCAGCCCGCCCAGCTCGGCGTCGAGCGCGCCAGCACCGACGTCGTCGCCCAGGCTGCAAGACGCCGTCGCAGCGGGCGATCGCGCGCGCACCGAAGGCGATTTCGTCGCCGCACGCGAGGCCTATCTCCGCGCCACGGTCATCGACGAGAAATCGATGGCTGCTTGGGACGGCTTCTGCGCAGCCGAGACCGAGCTCGCGATCGCGCACTGGATCGCCTCGCTCATCACCGGCTCGTCGCTCGAACGCGATCAAGCCGCGAGCCTCGGCGGATCGGCGGCGCGCACCTGTGCACGTTGGGTCGAGCTCATGCGCGCGACCGAAGACGGCACGAAGAAGGCCTCCGACGACCTCCGCTCGGCCCGTGCCCTCGCAGCGCAAGGCGACGCGGCAGGCGTTCGTCTCTATCTCCCGACGCACGCCGGCGACGCCACGTTGACGGCGATGGTGACGCTCGTCGATGCCTCCAAACAGGACACCAAGGCCGTCGAAGCTGCCGCCAAACAGGTCGCGCCGCAGCTGGGAAAGGTGGCGCTGACGTCGCTCTCGACGCCGGCCGATCTCGCTGTCGCTGCCTACGTCGCCGCTGTCGGCGGACCGCCCCATCGCGCGCAAGACGTCATCGACGAGCTGGTGAAACGAGCCCCGAAGCACCTGCTGCTCGACACGCTGAAGCAGCTCGTCTCCGGCGGACCGATCGACGCCGGTCCGCTCCCCCTGCCCTCTACTTCAGTCACGCCCTTTCCGAGCACGACGTCGACCAAGCTCGCCTCCGGTGACCCGACCGGCGCGCCGACGCCGAAGGGAACGACGACCGGCCCCGGCATTCCTTCCGGCGACTACCGCGACTTCGACAAGAAGGGCCACGAGGCGCTCGCCGGTGGTGACGCGAGCAAGGCCGAGACGTACTTCCGCGCGGCGCTGGCGCAACAGCCGGGCGACGTCGATGCGCTCTTCGGGCTCGGTCAAATCGAACGTTCGCGCGGCAATCACGTGGGCGCCATCGGCTACTTCAAGCAGGTGCTCGAGCACTCGCCGGGGTTCGGGCCGGCGCGCCTCGCGCTCGCCGACGAGCAATGGGCGACGGGCGCGCAGGGCGAGGCCGTCACCAACTACAAGGCCTACCTCGAGCAGGTGCCGACGGGCTCCGGCGCCGACCGCGCGCGCGCACGCACCGGACAAACCGAAGGCACCACCACCAAACCGCCGGACCCTGCGCCGACCGAGTGAACATGCAACTTCGACGACGTCGATTCGGCTCGCGCGGGGGGCTCGTCGCGCTCGGCCTTGCGAGCCTCGCCGGTCTCGCGAGCCTGACGACGATGGGCTGTCGTGGTCGTCCGCGCGCTTGGGAAGTGCCGGTCGGCTCGGACAAGCCGCGCGAACGCGGCGCCGTGATCCTCGAGCTCGATCTCGCGGCCGGCGCGCCCGAGCGCTCGAAGTCCGGATTTCTCACGCTCCCTTCGCATCACACCTTCGACGTCCTCGTCGCCGCGCTCCACCAGGCGCTCGACCGCAAAGACGTGCTTGGCGTCTTCGTCTCGTTCGGCGGCGCGGGGCTCGGCTGGGCACGCGCACACGAGCTCGGCGATGGTCTTCGCGCGCTGCGTGACAAGGGCATCCCCGTCGTCTGTCACGCCGATGCGTGGGAGAACACTGCCTACGCCGCGGCCGCGCGTGGTTGCGACGTCATCGCGATGAGCCCGGCCGGCGAGGTCGAGGCGACCGGGCCGGCGTCGTCGCTGCCATACGCGCGCGAATTCCTCGAAGACAAGCTGCACGCGCAGGTCGACATCCTCCAGGTCGGCAAGTTCAAGGGCGCTGCCGAACCCCTGACGCGCGACGGACCGAGCGAAGAATATCGCGCGTCGATCGAGCGCGCGCTCAAAGCGCTCCGTGAAGCCGACGTGCAATCGCTCACGGCGCGTGGCGTCGAAGCGTCGATCGGCGAAGGACCGTTCGCGGGGGACGAGGCGACGAAGCACCATCTCGTCGACTCGCTCGGCGATCGCAACGCGGCACGCGAGCTCTTGAAGCAGCGCGCTGGCAACGCGCCCATCGACGTCATTTACGGTCCCAGCTCGGAAGCCGGTGGCAAGGGCTTGAGCGAGCTGGTCAAGATGCTCGCCCCGCGCGATGCCGAGGCTGCAGCTCAGCCGCACGTGGCACTCGTACGTCTCGAAGGCGAAATCGCGCTCGGGGGTGAAGGCGGCATCCTCGGTGGCCCGGCAGGCATCGTCGCGAGGCAGGTCGTCGCCGACGCGCACCGGCTGGCGAAAGATCCGAACGTCAAGGCCGTGGTGCTGCGCATCGATTCGCCCGGAGGGAGCGCGCTCGGCTCCGATTTGGCGTGGATCGCCGTGCACGAGTTGGAGAAAGAGAAGCCGGTGATCGTCTCCATCGGCGAGATGGCGGCCTCGGGCGGCTACTACATCGCCAGCGCCGGCACCTCGATTTTCGCCCAACCCGAGTCCATCGTCGGCTCGATCGGCGTGGTCGGTGGCAAGGTGTCGTTCGGCGGTACGTTGGCGATGGTCGGCGTTCATACGGCGTCGTTCGGCGATCCGCGCGCAGTGCAGCTCGGGAGCCTTTTCGAGCCGTGGGACGACGCCACTCGGGCGCGCCTCCTCGGCACGATGAACACCATCTACGCACTCTTCCTCGATCGCGTCGCGGAAGGGCGAAAGAAGCCGAAAGAGACCTTCACCGACGCGGTCGAGGGTCGCGTGTTCGGTGGGCTCGACGCCAAAGAGCTCGGGCTCGTCGACGAGATCGGTGGCCTCGGCGTCGCCCTCGCTGCGGCAAAGCGCGCTGGGCACCTCCCCGAGAGCGCACCCGTCGTCACCGATGGTGGCACCGAAGGCATCCTCGACTTGCTCGGCGACGCGACGGAAGCACGCGCGCTCGACACCGCCCTCGGACCGATCCCGGCAGGTGCGGCGCCCGAGCTCGTCGCCCTTCGACGCTGGCTCCTCACCTTCGTCGAGGTGACGCGCGGTGGCCGCGTGGCGGCGATGCTCCCCTGGCCCCTACTCGTGCGGTAGCTGATGCGGTCGCTGGTGCGATAGCGCAAGCCAAGAAAATCCGCGCAGATCTGCCAAGCTTCGGTACTCTCGTCCTGCGCGTTTTCCACGACGTTCGCCCGCCGATCGAACATGCACGCCGACGACGAGACCTCGCGACCTTCACCCGTGGCCCTGCGGCCTTCGGGACCACCGTCGATGACCCGCAAGGTCGAGCCGATCGGACGACGCCCCGAGCGCCACGACGGCGAGGCCGATCCGCCTGCCATCGCCGCCGCTCTTCGTGCGCGCATGCGACACGCGGCGTTGCGCGGTGACATCGAAGGCGAAGCCACGGCAGCTGCACGGCTCGCTAGGCACCTCCTCTCGATCGATGCCCGCGTCGAAGAAGCGGTCATCGTCGGTCGTCGTGCGCTCTCGCTCCGCACCGGAGGTCCCGAGGGGGCGCGCGTCGGGGTCGAGGACGACGAGCTGCGCCGCAACCTCGCTGCGCTCCTCGAGGCGCTCGGAGAACCGGGGCTCGCCGCCTCGATGCTGCGCCCGGTGGTCGACGCCACTTGCGCCTCCGCCTCGCGATCGACCGACGCTACCGACGACGCCATCTACGGGCTCCTCGCGCTCGGCGATCTGCTCTTGCGCAGCGGCGATCTCGAGGGCGCGATCGAATCGTTCCGCTACGTCACGGTGGTCGCGCCCGATCGGCCCGAGGGGCAGGAGCGCGTGGCGATCGCACGAGGTGTCGCGCCGAGCGCGGTGCCCGCCGACGTCGCCGCGCGTGCGTTCATCGGCGCCGCGAAAAAGCACCAAATCGCCGGCCACGACGCGCGCGCGCTCGAAGACCTCGGACGCGCCTTCGAGTGCGATTCGACCAACGCCCTCGCGGCTTCGGTCTTCGCCGACGCGATCGAAGAGCTCGGGCGCACCGACGCCGCCGACGCCGTCCGCGCCGAGCACGGACATGCCCTCGCGGCGCGCGGAAGGCTCGAGGACGCTGCGAAGATCTGCGCCGGGCGACGCGAGAAGGCCGCGCTTCGCAATGACGTCGCGACGACGCTCGCCGCCACACTCGACGAGCTCGTCGATCTGGTGACGTACACCACCCCTGGATCCGTCGAGCGTGCGCGCGCGATGACGCGGGTCGACCTCGCGCTCGCCACCTTGGGCCAGAGCACCGCGATCGCCGCGCCGCTCCTGATCGCCCGACGACGGCTCCACGCGCTCCTCGCACAAGGCGACGAATCGGTGCGGGCCCACCGCGAGCTCGTCGAGCATTTGCCAGTCGAGGCGCGCCTCGATGCATGGGTCGAGGTCGCCGCGTCCTCCATCGTCGACGATCAGGCCTTCTCGGCGCTCCGTGAGCACGCGCGCACCACGCGCGATCCAGAGCCGATCGTCGACGCGCTCGTGCGGGTCCTCCGTCGCGGGACCGAGGGCGTCGATCCGGCCGTGTATGCCGCGCGCGCTGCCGAGCTCGCACTCTGGGCCGAAGAACGCCTCGACGATCCCGTGCTCGCGACCTGGGCGTGGCGAAGGGTCATCTCGGTCACGCCGTCCGACGCTCGGGCCAGCGCCGAAATCGCTCGCCTCACGCCTCGGGTCGAAGCCGCCGATGGGCTCCTCGATGCGGCGCGGGCGGGCGCCCATCATGCCGACATCGGCCCGCGCAACGACGCGCGGAGGCAGCTCGTGCGTCACCTCGCCGGGCGTCCCGATGAAGGGTCCGCGCTCATCGACGCACTCGCGGCGCTCCTCGCCGAGCAGCCGAGCGATCGCACGACGGTGGTGGTGCTCGAGCGCATCCTCGGGAGGCTCGAGAACGACGACGCCGCGCGGGCGTTGCGGCTTCGCGAAGAGTGCACCGCCGAGACCAACGCGCGTTCGCGGGCCAGGCGGGCGCGGGTCGAGCTCGCGCTCCGTCGAGGCGACGTCGAAGGCGCCCGCAGCCTGGCGAACGAAGCCGAATTCCGCGTCGCCTTGGCCCCGATGCGCATCGCGCTCGCGGAGCATGGCGAAGGCGGCGGCGAGCTCGGTCAGGGGCTCGCCGATTTCACCTACCAGACGGAGGCCGGGCGCGAGATCTCCGCGCGCGAACGCGCAGTCACCTTGGCTGCGGCCGCACGCGCGGGACGATTGGCGCAGAAGCTCGGACAGGCGCGCGCCCACGCCGAGCACGGAATGCGCGTCGATCCGCGCGATTTGCGAGCGGCCTACGAGCTCGCCGAGCTTGCCGCTTCGGCGCGCGACGCCCTCCCCTCTGCGCTCGCCGGCGCCTCGCTCGAACGCGCGCTCGGCGGCATCGGACCGCGGGCGCGTTGGGCGCTTTCGCTCGCCGCGCTCACTGACATCGCCGGCGAACGCGCGCTCTCGGCGGCCTGGACGAGGCGCGCATGGTCGCTGCGCCCAGGCGACCTCGAAATTGCCCGTCAATGGATCGACCGGGCGGTCGCGCTCGGGGATGCCGATTTGGTCGCCGAGGTCGTCCGAGCGACGACGGCGGCGGTGGTCTCTCTCGGCGCGCTCGCGAGCGAGCTCGGGGCGGCGGTGCGTGCGCTCTTCGCGACCAACGGGGCGCGCGGCGAAGAGATCGTCCGTGAGCTCCTCGCCCTCGGCGCCGCCCGCCTCGCGCCCATCAGGCTCGCGGCGCTCGACGTCGCGCGCGATCGTCCGGCGCTGGAAATCGCGGTCCTCGAGCGTTGGCTCGCCTCCGGCGCGAAGGCCACCGAACGCGCCGAATCGCTGCTCCAAATCGCGGTCCGTGCTCGTGATGCATCCGATCCCGAACGGGGCGTCGACGCCATCGCTCGCCTTCTCGAAGAACCCGAGTGCACGCGCGCCCAACGCGAGGCCGCGGGTGGAATCTTGGCGGCCTTCAGCACCGCCAAGCTGACGCCCGACGGCGAGCTGTCGCTGCGCCGCGGGCTCGCCGCGGTGCGCGCGGAAGAAGCGGCGATGCTGCTGTCCGATCGCGCGCAGCTCCGTCTCCGCCCCGACGAAGAAGCGCGCCTTCGCGAGGTCGCCGACGCGCATCGGCTCCTCGGCCGCGATCAGTGGGATCTCGCGGGCGATCGTGAAGCGGCTCTGCGAGCCTGGCTCCGCGGTGCGCTGCTCCTCGGCAGCGAAGGCCTCGACCGGCTCGAGGCCGACATCGGCGCGTTCGGCGGCGACGCAGCGGTGCGCGACGCGCTCCTCGAGCTCGCGCGCAAAGCCGACGCCATCGAGCAACACGCTTGGCCGCCTGGCGCGCTCGGACCTCCGCTCGTCGCTGCGCTGCAGGCTCGCGCTTGGGAGCGCGCCATCGATCGTCCGCCGACCGACATCGAGCCTTGGAGCCTGGCGCGCGAGGCGCTGGCGCGTTCGGTCGACCCCGCGGCGCTGCTTCCCGCCGTCGAACGCTTGGCGGCGCGGACCCCCGGAACCGAAGCGCAGCTCATCGAGCTCTACGAAATGGCGGCCGGACGCGCCGTCGGAAAGTACGGCGAGCGCGGCGTGCGGTATCGCGCGGCACGCGTCCTCGATCGCATCGGTCGTCCCGAGGCGGCGCTGCAACAGGCTGCGCGAGCGTTCTCCGCGGTGCCGAGCGAGGGCGCGATTCTCATGCTCCTCGAGCGTCTCGGCCGCACGACGCAGCGGCCCGACGTCGTCATCACGACGCTCGTCGAAGCCGCCGACGGCGCCGAATCCGAGCGACGTGCGACCTGGCTCGATCGCGCCGCGCAGGTCGCCAAAGACGGCGTCGCCGATCCGGCCGAGCGCTTCGACCTCATGCTCCGCCTCTTCCTCACGGCGCCGAGCGCGCGCACGTGTGGCTCGGCCGTCGAGACCCTGCGAGCAGCGGCAATCGTCGATCCGGCGGTGGCCGAGAGCATGCTCGCGCGCCTTCGTCGTGCGCACCAGAAGGTCGACGGCAAGCTGGGCTACGCCGATCGCCTGCCGGTTCTCGGGCTCATCGCGTCGCTGGTGGCCGAATACGAGTCGGTGACGTCTTCGCTCGACCTGATCGCGCAAGGCGCCGCGAGCACGCCGAGGCAAGATCTCGATCCGCTGCGGGACATCGCCGAAGCCGTGGCGCAGCGCGATCCCGAGGCGGCACGGGCTTGGCTCGAACGCACCGCCCAGGTCAAGCCGGCACCAGGTGGACCGGTGCGTGCGCACGTCGCGTTCGGCGCGGGCGATCCCGACACCGCCATCCGCGAGCTCACGCTCCACGCGCCCGAGACCGACGAGTTCGATTTCACCGAGCCGAGCGAAGGACCGACGCGCGAGCTGCGGCTCCTCGAGAAGTGGGCACGGCACGCGCGCGACAAGCGCTCGGTCGCCGAGGCGTGGGCCAAGCTCGACGGCGGCAAAGGGTCTGGGCTCGAGTCCGCACGCGCGCTCGACGAATCGGGACAAACCGACGCCGCTGCGCAGGCCATCGTCGAAGCCTGGAAGAACCGGGCCCGCCTCGCACCGCCGCACCTCGCCGATCTGCTCGTGATGGCGCGCGAGATCCTCCCGCACGCGGGTGCCTACCGGGAGCTCGTCGAAATCCTCGTCGACGACCTCGAGAAGCACCCGCCGCAAGATCGCGCTGACGGTGTCGCGCGTTGGCGTGAAATCGCCGAGCTGCGCACCGACAAGCTCGCCGATCGCGTGGGCACGCTCGACGCGCTCGTCGAGGCCGGTCGCATCGCCTCCAACGACGAAGATCTGTGGAGCGAGATCACCGAGCTCGCGGAATCGCTCGGCGTCCACGATCGCCTCGCGGCGGCGCTCGCCCATCGACTGCAAAGGGCGCGACCCGACAAGCGCGTCATCCTGCTTCGACGGCTCGCGCGCACGCTCGAGCACGATCTGGCGCGACTGCCGGAAGCCTCCGAGCGGTGGGCAGAGCTGACGCGTCTTTTGCCGCTCGACGCCGAGGCTGCCGACGCGCTCGAACGCATCGCCGAGCACCGCGCCGATCGAACGCAGCTCGTCGAGCTCCTGCGAGCGCGCGCCGGTCGTCTTCCGCCGGGGCACGCCGATCGAACGCGCGCGCTTCGTCGGCTCGCGCGGGAGCTCGAAGGGACGCCGAGTCGACGCGGCGAGGTGCTGAGCGCCATCCGCGAAGTGCACCAGCAGCGCCCGACCGACGCCGAGGTGACGCTCGAGCTCGCCCGTCTCGCGCGTGCTGCCGGCGACGTCGGAACGGCCGCCGAAGCGCTGATGCGCAGCTTCCGCGCGATCACCGGCGACGCCTCCAACCAGAAGGTTCGCGTCTCGCTCGCCATCGAGGGTGCGCGCGCGCTCCTCGAGCTGCACGACTACGAGACAGCCGGGCGACTCCTCGCGGAGGCGAGCGCCGAGGCCGATCTCGCGAAGGACGTGCGAGGGCTCGAGCTGCTCCAGTTGATGCTCGAGGTCGCGATCGCGCGAGGTGATGCGCGCGACGAGGCGATGACCCGCATCCGCATCGCCGAGCTCGACGCGGATGCGCCGTCGGCCAAGCGCGCGTCCAACTGCATGTCGGCGGCGCGGGCGCTCCTCGCCATGGGCGATCACCCGCGAGCGCGCGAGCTCGCGTGGGCCGCCGCGCGTTCGGCTACTGGTGACCCCGCCGCTGCGGCCCTGCTCGCGGAGCTCGAGTTCGGCGCCGGCGCGGGGCGACCCCTCGGGAAAATCCTCGCGGCCGACGGGGAGCTGCTGGCGATCTTGGCGAAGATTGCCCACACCGCGACAGCGCCGGCCGATCAGCTGGCGATCATCGCCTTCGCGCGCGCCGAGCTCCTCGATGCGACCCAGAGCGTCGGCGCCGGATACCGCGATCTCCACGGCTGGCCCGACGAGGTGCGCGCGCAGCCGCTCGTGCAGCTGGCCTTTGCCGAGCGGCTCGCCGCCGAGTGGAGCTTCGCGCAGGCGACGGGAGCCTACGAGCGCGCGTTCGCTGGCGACCTTCGGGGTTTTCGAGCGACGGGCCCGGCGGCGTTGCGGGCCGCCGATGCCGCGGCGCGGTCCAACGATCCGAACCGTGCGCGCGCCTTCCTCGACTTGGCCGCGCGTGATCCGGCGTGTCGGGTCGATGCGCGCAAGCGTGCGGTGGAGTTGGCGCGCGCCCTCGGGGACACCGAAGGTGCCATCCGCGCGCTCCAACGTCTCGCGGCCGAAGCGACCGGTGTTCCGCGGGCGATGGCCCTCGCCGAGCAAGCGCGGATGCTGAAGACGACCGACGCCGAGGGGGCCCTCGAGACCATGCGCCTGGCGGTCGAAGCGTCGCTTCCCGGAAGTGAGCTGCGTCGCGAGCTCGAGGCCGAGATGGCCGCCATCGACGAGATTCGTTCGCGCCACTCGCTGCCCCCTTCCCCGCCGCCGGCGCTCCGCGATAGCGCGACTTCGGCGAGGTTCGTCGGCGAGCACGCGCAGCACGCGATGCTCCGTCAGCTGACCGACATCCCCGAACGCCACCTCGAGAGCAGTCGGCCATCGCAGCCGGAGACGCCGCCGGTGCCGGTCGGTCCGCCCTCGCCGGCGACGGGGACCGATCCCGCGGCGGCGAACGCGCTCGGCGTACCGCCGTCGGGATACATGGCGCCGAACTCCTCGTCGGAGCCGCCGCCGGAGGCGATGCGCGTCCCGAACGCGGCCCCGCAGTTGTCTCCGTCGGAGCAGCCGCCGTCGGCGCCAGATCCCGTCGCCGAGACGCAGCGCGCGACCGATTCGAAGCTGCTGGCCGTGGCAGCGGCGGCCGAAGAAGCGAAACAAGCCACCGAAGCCGCGCGCGCGGACGAAGCGGCGCAAGGGGACGAGCTCACCGATCAACCGCGGCTCACCGTCGTCGGTGAAGCGCCGGCTGCGCGCGCCGTCCCTGCGTTGCCGCGACCGGCGCAGTCGAGCGCGCCGCTCGATCTGGCAGCCCTCGACAAACTCGCCCTCGACACCTCCGCGCCCGTCGTCGAGCGCATCCGCGCGCTGAAGACGCTCGGTGAGGCGGCCCACGAGGGTGCGCGTCTCGAAGATGCGGTACGGCACTTCATCTCCGCGCTCGAGCTCGGTGACATCAGCGCCGGCGATGGCGCCGCCGAGCTGCTCGGTCTTCTGCCTGGGCGCTCGGGCGACCTGCTGCTCGTGCGTCGTCGCCAAGCGTTCCTCGCGCCGGGCGATCCCTCGCTCCTCGATGCGCTCCACGAAGCCATCCGGACCACCCGCGATCACGTCTTTGCCCGCGCGGTCGATCACGTGCGACGCGCCTTCGATCCGATCGCCGGTCCGGTGCCCCCTCCGCCGCTCGATCAGCAGCTCGATCGCCCCGATCTGGTCGTTCCACTCCTCGAGCGCCGCGCCAACGCCGTCGCCGCCGAAGCCCTGCGCATCGCTTGGGAGCACGCGAGCGCGCTCTTCCGTCGCGACATCGGGAGCTATGGCATCGGCGGCATGGACAGGCCGCCGGGCAGCTCGGGTGTCGGTCGGGTCATCGCCTCGGCCAATCGCCTCCTCGGCGCGCGCGCACCGGTCTTCGTCCGCCATCGCTCCGGGCGCGACGTCGAGGCCGTGCTCCTGGTGCCGCCGACGGTCGTCCTCGGCGGAGACTGTCGCGAGGACACCGCGCAGACGCGCTACCTGGCGGGCGTCGGCTTCGTCGCCGCGCACCCCTCGCACGCGCTGCTCCTGGCGCAGCCCATGACCGCGGCGAGGGCCACCTGGCAAGCGCTCCTCTCGGCGTTCGGTCCGCCCGAGCATGGTCGCGGCGTCGCGCCCGAGGTCGGTCGACTGGCCGCCTCGCTCTGGCAGGCGATTCCTCGAGGCCCGCAGCGTCGGCTCGGCGAGCTCTTGGCCAATCCTCCGTCGTTCGAGGCGGCGGTCGAAGGCGCGCGTCAGGTCGCCCGTCGTACCGGGCTTTATCTCTCGGGTGATCTCGACGCCGCCGTCCGCACCATTCTCGCCGAGACGGGTGAAGAGGCGATGATCCGCGGTCGCGGGCCGGCCGAGTTGGCGGCAATCTGCCAGCGCCACCCTCCCATCGCCGATCTCGTGCGGCTCGCGACCAGCCCCGAGTTCGCGGAAGCGCGCTGGCGCAGCAACGCGGCGCCCGGGCAGAGACGAACGCCGTCGGGTAACCTAAACTCACCGCGTTGACGATGTCTCCGCACAGGCATGCGCCGTCTCCATCGCCTCCCGTTCGTGACGCTGGCGCGCCGAACCGCGCCTTTCGCCTGCTCTGCGCGGTCTTGGGCTTCACCTCTCCGGCTACGCTCCTCACTCCGATCTTGCCGATGCTCCCGGCGTGCGTCGTCACCAGCGAGCCGACCTACCAGCCGCCCGAGGACTGTCCGCCGTACTTCCAACTGAGTGCGTCCTCGTCGATCACGAAGGTGAACACGCTCGTCCTCAAGGACAGCACGGTGGCATTCAAAGACGAGGTCGTCCTCGGCTCGTGCGCGACCGACAAGACCTTCGGCGTCCGGCCGTTCATCAACGGAGAGGGAGGTCAGGTCATCAACATCCCCCCGGACAACGGCAGCGACACGCGGACGGTGTCCATCAATCTCTCGTTCAGCACGCCCGGGTGCTACAACATCGAGCTGATCGCCAGCTCCGACTACAGCCTCATCGCCCCTCCCAGCATCCCCAACCTGCCGCGTCAGGTCGCGTACGTGCGCTTCCTCGTCGAGGTGCAAGACACCTCCGGAACCGGCCACACCCTGGCCGACTGTCAGACCCAACGATGAGGGCCGCAGTCACCCTCGCTCTGCTCTCCGTCGGCGTCGCCGTCGCATCGTGCACCGTGCCGGCGAAGCAAGGTGCCGTTTGGGGAGGGCCGCGCAACGACTGTTCGAACTGCGCGGGTGACGCGCGCACGTGCATCAACGGCGCGTGCCGCATCAACGCCGTCAGTTATCCGCTCGTCCTAGAGGTGATCCCAGCGCCGACCGCCCTCTATGGCGCGGGCCTCACCTTCGCCATCCCCATCACTTCGAAGGATGGCGGCGATCGCCCGCCGGACACGCTTCACGCGGTACGCCTCACGTTCTCGCTCGACGCGAGCACCGTGCTCGACCTCGCCAAGCCGATCCCGCTCGAGGTACGCCTCACCCAGCTTCAGGTGCCGGCCGGCAGCGTCGCGCAGACGTACTCCGCACGAGGATCGAGCAGGGACAGCGCCCCCGGCAAGGGTTCTCTGCACCTCGACGTCCCCGCCGGGCACTACGCCGTCTACGCGACGACCTTCGATACGGCGATCGTGTCCAGGCTCCCGCCGATCCTCCTCGACGATCTCGATCTCTCGAGCGGGCAAGCCGCGTTCGCCGTCGCGCCGACGGTGGTCGCCGACTTGAAATCACTCGATCTCACCATCCTCGACGAGACGGGCACCGCGCCTCTCGATCAGGCGGCCGACGGCTATGACGTCGCCATCTACGACCGGGGCACCGGGGATCGCGTCTCGACGATCGACAACACCTGCACCCACCCAGGCGGCGCTCACATCGTCCTCTCGCCGCACCCGACCAAGCACACCTACGTGGTTCGGTTCACTCCGCCGACCAAGCCTTGCGACTCGACGCCGGTGCCGCTCCGCCCTCGCTACGATTTCGACTTCGACGCGCTCAACGTCGGCGGTGGCCTCGCCTCCGTCGGCGTCCCGCGCGTCGCGACGCTGCGGGCGCTGCAAGGCAAGCCAGACGCCGCGCCGGTCGCGATCTCCATCTCCGGCACGCTGACCAGCCCGGCTTCTTCGAGCCAGCTGACGAGCACGCTCCTCTTTCGCAGTCGCAAGCTGACGGTGCCGGTGACCTGGAAGACCGGCACCGCCTTCTTCGAGGCGCGCACCGACACCACCAGCAAGGGCGCTTACAGCGTCGCGCAGCTCATCTCCGGCACCTACGACGTGCAGATCGTGCCAGGAACGGCGCTCAATCCCTCGAACCAATACGCCGTCACCACCGTCGAGCGCCAGACGATCACGCTCGATCACCAGGTGCTCGATCTGGCGGTGCAGCAGCCGATGGAGGTGAGCGGCAGCGTCATCTCGGAGGCGAACGAGCTCTTCACCATCGGGCTCGTCACGTTCAACGCCGGTGCGACGACGACGATGTCCGGCACCAGCCTCTTTGCGCTCGCGCCGATCGCGCGCAACGCCGACAGCGGTGAGTTCAAGCTCAAGCTCGATCCCGGGCCTTACCACATGGTGATGCGCGTGCCGTCGATCTCGGGGTACCCCTGGGTCGTGCGACCACGCATCGACGTCGGGACGAAGACGGCGACGTCGGGGCAAGTCCCGCTCGGTCCCGTCACCGTGCGACCGCCGGTCGTCTTCCATGGCGCCATCGTCACGCCGGCCGGCGACGTGGTGGCCAACGCGGCCATCCGGGCGCGGGCCGGGATCACCGACGGCAGCACGATCATCGACACCGTCATCGTCGGCGAAACCACCACCGGCGACGACGGCAGCTTCACGCTCCTCGTGCCCGCGGGCTTCGAGCCGCTCGGCACCGCGGCCAAGTGAGTCGCGCGCTCACGTGACTACTTGATCGCGTCGGCCTTCTTCTGCGTCGCGGCCTTGTCGAAGGCCATCGCCGAGGTGCCGAGCGAGATCGCCTTCTGGTAGCTGGCCTTCGCCGACTTCTTGTCGCCGGAGCCGAGCTGCGCGTCGCCGAGCACGTCGTAGCAGCGCGCGTCGGCGGGGAACGCCTTGACGGCACCGGCCGCGTGCGCCTCGGCCTTGACCGGTTGCTTGGCGGCGAGGAGCACCTCGACCGAGCGGACGAGCGGCGTCGGATCTTTCGCGTCGAGGCCGGCGGCGAGTTGGAAGGTGTCGACGGCGGCGTCGGTCTCGCCGAGCGCGGCCAGCGATTCGGCTTGGACGACGCGCGCTGCCGGCGACGTCGGGCTCAGCTTCACCGCTTCGAGCGCCGAGAGCTTCGCCAGGTCGGGGTGCTTCAACTTCAGCTGCGCCCACGCGAGGCCGACGTGCGCGACAGCGACCTTGGCGTCGAGCTTGATGGCGACGTCGAAGGCGCTCTTCGCGGCGTCGAATCCTCCCGTCGCCAGCTCGAGCTCGCCGAGGCGACGTTGCGCGGCGGCCCAATTGGGACGCATCGCCACCGCGAGCCGGGCGAGATCACGCGCCTCGGTGCCATCCGGGAGCGCGCGGGAGAGATCGTAGGTCGCCTCCGGCCAATCGGCGTCGAGCTCGCGCGCCTTCTTCAGCGGCGCGAGGGCGTCGGCCTTCTTGTCCTTCGCCAGGTACTCGTGGCCGAGCCAGTAGAACGCCTCGGCGCGCGTCGGCGTCGCCGCCGAGAGTGCCTTCAGCTTGGCGATGGCGTCGTCGTGGGCGTCGCCGACGATGTCGACCTCGGCGCGCGCGAGCTTGAGCTCGTAGAGCTTGGCGTCGAGCTTCTCGGCCGCCGCCAGCTCCGGTTCGGCCATCGAGGGACGACCGAAGCCGAGCCAGGCGCGCCCGGCGCAGACGCGCGAGAGCGCCTCGCCGACGCCCTCTTTCGGGTTGATGCGAACGTTCTTGCAAGTCGCCAGCGCGGGCGGCGTCGGCAGGTTGGTGCTGACGTTCTGATCGAGCTCGACGAGCGCCAGCTCGTAGCGGACCTTCACCAGCTCTTCCCCCTTGGCGAGCCCGGCGGCGCGGAGCAGCTCGACCTTCGCCTCGTTCCAACGGGCGGCGCGACGAAGGCCTCGACCGAGCGTGAAGCTGGCGGCGCCGTCGGTCGGCTTCGCCTTGGTGTCGGCCTTGAACGCCGCGAGCTTGTTCTCCTGCGCGGAGACGTCACGCATGCCGACGCCGGAGGCGATGCCGAACGCGATGCCGACGAGACCGAGCCCACCGAGACAGGTACCGATCGAAAGGGTTCGCTTCATCACGTTCTCTCGAGCTGGAAGTTTTTCCGGATGGCGCCCCTGCGCGCGGAGATGGAATATCACGGGCATGCACCGCGTGCCCCGCGTCACGGCGCCGAGCGATCCGATTCCGAAGCCGCCGTTCACGCTCGGGGGGCGCGTGCTCGAGTGGCAGGGTGCGCAAGGCGTCGTCGGCGACGCGTTCGACGAGCTGCCGGTCAGCTTCCTGCAACTGCAGACCTTGCCCTTCGGCACCGGGACGACGCCCGAGGACATGGCGCTGCGGGTGCGGCCGGTGATCGGTGACCTGGTCGAGATCGACGTCACGGCGCTCGGGCATGATGGTCGGCTGGTCGCGTCGGCGCTGCGCGTCGTCGGTCGTGACGCGCGGCGCGAGACGGGAGCCACCGAGCAGCCCGCTCTCCGCGAACGTGGCCGGCTGGCGCTTCTTCGGCGCGGGCACAACCTCCGTCGACGCTCCGAGCTGATGGGGGTCGTGCGGCGCTTCTTCGATGCGCGTCGCTACCTCGAGGTGGAGACGCCGCTGCTCGTGCCGTCGCCGGGGATGGACGTGCACCTCGATGCGTTCCCCGTGGTCGGCCTCGAAGGCGCGCCGCCGCGGTATCTCGCGACCAGCCCCGAGTACCAGATGAAGCGGCTCCTCGCGGCCGGAGTGCCTCGCCTCTTTCAACTCGGCAAGTGCTTCCGGCGCGGCGAGGTCGGGGCGCGGCACAACCCCGAGTTCACGATGCTCGAGTGGTACCGCGCGTTCGGCACCTTCGAGGAGATGATCGACGAGACCGAGGCCCTCATCGTCGAGGTCGCGACCGCCGCTCGAGGCACGGCCGAGCTGGTGGTCCCGCGTCCCTTCGCCTCCATGAGCTACTCGAACGAAGGTCCACGCGTGGTGCCGCTCGATCCGCCCTTCGAGCGCTTGCCGATCCTCGAGGCCTTCGAGCGTCACGCCACCGCCAGCCGCATCGGTCGACAAGAAGCGCTCGACCTCGCGCTCTCGGCGCGGCCCGAAGACGAGGAGCGCTTCTTCCGGGTTCTCGTGGAAGAGGTCGAGCCCGCGCTCGCCGAGGGGCCGCCCGTGGTGCTCGTCGACTACCCGGTGACGCAGGCCTCGCTCGCGCGCAAACGCGACGCCGATCCGCGGCTCGCCGAACGCTTCGAAGTCTTCGTCGGCGGCATTGAGCTCTGCAACGGCTTCGGCGAGCTGGTCGATCCCGTCGAGCAACGCGCCCGCTTCGCAGTCGATCAAAAGGCGCGCGCGGCCCGCGGTGTCGAGGTCTATCCCATCGACGAACGCTTCCTCGATGCGCTCGACGAAGGCGTGCCTCCGTCGGCCGGCAACGCCCTCGGCGTCGATCGCCTCGTCGCCCTCGCCCTCGGCGCTGCCGAAATCGGCGACGTCCTCGCGTTCCCCGAGGCGTGGCTCTGATGGCGATGGTGCCTCCGCTCGGATACTCGCCCGAGCAAGTGAAGGAGCTGCTCGCGCCGCTGCGCAACGATCTCTCGGTGGCGGTGTACGCGGCGGGCAATCCGTTCTCGGTCGGCGGGATCATCCGCGTCGCGCACAGCTTCCTCGTGCGCGAGATTCTGCTCGTCGGCGATGCGCCTTATTACGAGAAGGCGAGCATGGGGATGCATCACTACGAGCACATCGTGCGGCTGGCCGACGACGACGCGTTTCTCGCGCACGTCGGCGAGCGGCCGCTGTGGGCGGTGGAGAAGGATCACGCGACGGTTGGGTTGTACGACGTGACGGCATTTCCGAAAGACGTCGTGTTGGTGTTCGGGAGCGAGAGAGCCGGGCTGCCGGAGGCGATCGTGAAGCGGGCCGAGGTGGTGGTGGGAATCCCGATGTATGGGGTGAATCACTCGTTTCCGCTGACCGTGGCGGTGGGGATGGTTTTGGGGGATTGGGGGCGGCGGAGGTATTTGGGGGCTCGAGGGGAGTGAGGGCCCGCATGGCGTGCGCGCGTTGTGGGGGGCGTGATGATCGTGGGGCGTTGGGAGGTGTGGGCGGCCGGGGACCGCGGGCTAGAAGCCCACGGCATCGAGATCTTCAAGACCCGGCTTCGCCGGGCTTCGCGGTGCCGTGCGTGGCTGCCGCAACTGAGCGTTGCGCGGTGCCGACACCACGACATGAGCCATCCGCGATCTCGGACCAACATCGTCGTGCACGTCGTTTGGACGACACGTTTTCGGCAGCCGGTGGTGCCCACCGACGTGGACGCGTGGTTGCGTGAGCGCGTGCGAACGGAAGCAGCGAAGGTGAGCAGCGAAGTGCTCGCCGTGGGGAACACCAGTGACCATGTGCATGCGGTCGTGAAACTCCGACCAACGCTTGCCCTGTCGGCAGTGATGCAACAAATCAAGGGCGGATCGAGCCACGCCTGGAATCGATCGGGCAACGGTCCTCTCGCCTGGCAGGACGGCTACTGGGCCGAGTCCTGCAACCCGCTCGAGCTCGAGGCCCTCCTCGCATATGTCAACCATCAGCGAGTCGAGCACGACGACCAATCGCCTTTCGACGCTTGGCAGGCCATCGCCGACCTCTAGCGCAATCGTCGGCACGGCTCAGGGATGATCGCTCGTCGCGCAAGGAGCGAAGCCCGGCGAAGCCGGGTCTTGAAGATCTCGATGCCGTGGGCTTCTAGCCCGCGGTCCCAAGATCCTGGCCATCCCCTCACAGCAGATCCTGGCCATCCCCCACCTCACAGCAGATCCTGGCCATCCCCCACCCCCCAGCGCCCCACGATCATCACGCCCCCCACGACGTGCGAACCTCGTGCGGGCCCTCGGTAAGCTGCTCCGGTAGCTCCGTAAGCCGCCCTGGCGCCTCTGTAAGGTGCGCCGGGAGCTCTGTAAGTAGCTCGCGCCACGGGGAAAGATGCCCAGGCGGCGGGGAAAGCTGCTCCGGGCCTAGGGGAAGCTGCCCAGGCGACGGGGGAAGTCACTCCGGCCACAGGGACAGTCCATCCCCCTAAATTTCCGGCCCCTCGCCTACTCCACTCTATCCGCCGTCTCCCTCATCAACCGCGCCGTCCGATTCTCGAACGCCCGCAGCGCCTTCAGATCGAACCGCTCCGGATACGTCCGCGCATGCGCCACCAACAATGGCACGCGGGCAAACGCCGCCCCGACCTGCGCGGTGAGCCGCGGATTCTTCCGCAACGCACCGGCCATCGCGATCGCCGCTGCCACACTGGGCGTCGGAAGCACCTGCGCCATCGCCGCGCGCAGCGTGTCCTGCGTGACGAGGCCCGACGTGAAGAGACCTTCGACTTGCTCGTTGCTCAGCGCCTGCGAAGCGCGACGAACGGCGTCGTAGCCAGCGAGCAAGCCTCCATGCGTGCGATGAAATCGCGCTGCGTAGGCATGCAGCGCAGACTCGTCTCCCGCACGTGCAGCCGGGGACGCGAGCACGACATCGGCGAGCATGCGTGCGGCGCGAATGCCGATGGCGATGCCGCTGCCGTGGGCGGAGAACATCTGACAGGCGGTGTCGCCGAGGAGAGCCAAGCCGGGGGCGACGAGGCGCGTGTAGGGACGACGGAGCGGGATGGCCGCGGCGCCTCCGAAGATCGGTTCGCCGACCCAGGGGTTCTCGGCGCGGAACTCGTCGATCATGCGGGCGCCGCTGATGCCGCGAGTCTGGGGAGTGGGGATGCAGCCGGCGAGGAGGGAGACTTCTTTCACGTCGCGATCGACGCGGACGTTGAGGATGCTGAAGCCGCCGCGGAGGCCGGAGCAGGCGAGGACGTCGCCGTCGCCGATCTTCTGTTTGCGCAAGTAACTGCCGGCGCCGGCTTCGTCGACGATGCGGTGGACGTACTGCGCGGCGAGACACAGATGCTCGGGCGCGACGGCGGGCCAGTGGGGGAAGACGGCGCGACGGAGGACCGCGGGGAGTCCGGTGGCGTCGATGAAGAGCGGTGCGCGGAGGACGCGCGGTTCACGTCCGCCACCGGTCGTTCGCACAGCGACGACGCGACCGCGGACGATCTCGACCTCGGTGACCTCCGTCTCGAAGAGCAGCGTCGCGGGGACCTTCGCGCGCGCGGCGTCGTCGCGGAGACGTTCGCCGAGCTTGCGCATGTCGAGCTCGAGGAGCGGATTGTCGCCGCTCGCGGCGTCGTGACCGTCGAGGACGACGCGGTGGGCTCCGCTCGGGGCACCGAGGACGAAGGCGCCGCCTTGTCCGCGCAGCTCGGGAGGCTTCGGGAGAGGGAGGCCCACTTCGGGGAAGACGCTGCTGGGGACGCCGTTGACCCAGCGCGCGCCGGCCTTCTCGGCGCTGCGACGATCGACGAGGGCGACGCGGAGGCCGCCGTCGGCGAGGAAGCGCGCGCAGGCCGAGCCGGCGATGCCAGCGCCGACGATGACGACGTCGAAGGTGATCGGTTCGATCATGGATCTTGGTACGAACGGGGCTGAGGGGTGATCGTCGAGATCGCGGTGTCGGGTTTCGTGACGTGTCCGTCGGATTTCCGGACACCAGCGGACAATCGCAAGGCCGTGTGCAGGCAGAAGTTGGGCGATTTGCCCGAGGCGAAGGCGGCGCGGCTCGTGCACCATAGCGTGCTCTCCACTCGGACCCATAGAGAAGGAGTCCACGCGTGCCCTCACGTACCCGCTTTGCTCAGGTTGCCCGGCTTGCTCCGCTCGGACTGACGGTCGGCCTTTCGCTCGCACTCGCGACCACGACGAGTGACGCCGACGCCGCGACGCGATCGCTCGACGACTATCGTCACTTCCGCGCGCTCTCGATCGACCTCGTCGGGCGCATGCCGACGCGGGACGAGATCGTCGCCTTCGAGAAGGACGACTTCGATATCGACGCCTTCATCGGCAAGCACGTCGAGAGCGACGCCTACGTCGAGCGGCTGAGTCGCATCTACTTCGATCAGCTGCGCCTCGAGGTGAGCCCGGCGTTCAACTTCACGCCGCCGGCGACGACCTTGCGACGGGTGACCATCCAAGGTCCCGACGGCAAGCCGCTGCACGTCTTCTATCGGCAGAACCAGCGCCGCGTGCGCCCCGAGACCGACGGCGAGTTCTGTCTCTCGGAGGCGGAGATCG
This sequence comes from Deltaproteobacteria bacterium, assembly GCA_025363655.1. Lineage (GTDB taxonomy): Bacteria > Myxococcota_A > Polyangia > Polyangiales > JADJMO01 > JANYDK01. The sequence continues at coordinate 56,334 of JANYDK010000038.1, forward strand.
GGCTCTACGTGCCGATGAACAACAAGCAGCCGGAGGGGAACGCCAAGGCCGTCGACGCCAAGGCTTTGGATGCAGCGACGGTGCTGGTGAAGCCGTGGTGGCTCTATCGCGACTATCGCAACGCGGCGCCGGTGCTCCACTACGGCGACACCTGGGGCACCGTCGATCCTGGGTACCAACCCGTGGAGACGTTGCTGAAAGAACCCGACGGCACGCCCACGGTCGCGGTGCGCGTCTGCCGTGAAGAGGCGCAGGCCGCCGACACTGGGACGCTCTACGTCTCGGGACGCGACAAGCCGCAGCCCGGCGCCAAGTACGGTCGCAAGCGTCCGCTGCCGCCCGACGACAACTACGCCAAGAAGCACAAGGGCGAGCCGATCTCTTGTCACAGCAGCGCCGCCGTCTCGATGTCGGTCGACTGCGGGTGCGGCGTCGGTCTCGAGAACTGCATGCCCGGCGACAGCACCGGCAACAACGACGTGCGCGCGTTCGTCTTCCCCACGCGCTATCCGCTCGGCCTCGCGCAGCCGCTCTCGACGGTCGCGCAATCGGAGTCGGCCTGGCACAAGCTCTGGTGGTCGCAAGAGGCGGGGCAGTACATGCGCCACCTCTTCGGCGAGGACCGCGACTTCCGGGAGATTCTCACCGGCAAGTGGACCTACGTGAACGGACCGCTGGCGCAGTTCTATCGCTCGACGGCGCCGGCGACGTGCTGCGGACAAGCGAAGGCGTTCGGCCTCATCGAGGCGACCGAGCCGCTCTTCGATCCCAAATCGGTGCCGAGCAAGCTGGCGCCGCACGACGTCGGTGATTGGGAGAAGGTCGACGACCGCGGACCGAACGCAGCCGGCATCGTCACCATGCCGGTCTTCCTCACCAAGTATGCGTCACGTCGGGCGCGCGGCGCGGCGCTCTACAACACGTTCCTCTGCAAGTCGTTCGTCGCCGGCAACGTCATGCTCAAGCCCTCGACCGAGCCGAACTTGATGAAGCGCGACGGTTGCTCCACCTGCCACGCCACGCTCGAGCCGCTCGCCGCCTACTTCTCGCGCGTGGTCGAGACCGACTGGACGTTCCTCCCGAAGACGCAGTTCCCGCTCGAGAACCCGCTCTGCAAGAAGAACCCGCAGGGCAACGTCCCCGGCTATTGCCGCAACTACTACGACCCGGCCTTCGCCGACGCGAGCCACGGCACGCTCTTCGGTGCCTACGCCGCGCCCGATCACGCGGAGGCCGGACCGATCGGCGCCGCGATCGCGATCGCCAACGATCCGCAGTTCGCCACCTGCGCCGTCGAACGCGTCACCTCGTCGTTCCTCGGCAGACAGGTGGGCCCCGACGACGACGCGCTCATGAAGTCGCTCGTCGCCACGTTCACTGCCGGTGGCTACAAGATGAAGCCGTTGGTGAAGGCGCTCCTCCGCTCGGACGCGTACCAACACGCGAACAACTGGAGCTCGTCGGTCTTGCGCAAAGAAGTCGCTTCGAGCTCGGCGAACGGCGCGAACGGAGGTGGCAAGTGAACCTCCGTCAGCTCGCGCGCACGTTGGTCCTCGCCGCGCTGGTCCCTGCGGCGGTGCTCTCGACGACGTTCTGTACCCACCGGCCGGAAGTCGTCCCCGGCATTCCGGTGAACCAACTCCCCGGACACGATCAGGTCGGCATCGATACCTCGCCGAAGGAAGAGCTGCGGCTCGTGCCGGCCGAGGCGTACATGCGCACGTACTTGCAGCTCTTCGGAGGGCTCGCACCGGGCGCTCCGCTGTCGCCCATCGATCTGCAGAAGAAGGCGCGCGCCGGCGATGGCGGGCAGCTCTTCGACACCTGGGACGACTACGTCGCGGCGCTCGGTCTCCCCGACTACCGCAACGACATCCCGCGCGGCGCGCAGACGAACGCGCTGATGGTCGCCACCTTCGAGCGGCTCGGCGTCGCCCTCTGCGATCGCGCCGTCGAGCACGACTTCGGCACGGGCGGCGCGAAAGGCAAGCCCGCTGCGCCCGCCAACGAGCGCGCAATCTTCGCCTTCGAGCCGACCAAGAACGCGCCCACCGCGCTCGAGTTCGCCGCGCGCTTCGACGTCTTGCACCGCACCTTCCTCGGCTACCCGGCGGCGCTCGCCGAGACCGACCGCACCGCGCGCTTCTTCGAGCTCTACAACGAGACCGTGAAGCGACACGAAGACGCGAAGTCCGCGAAGTCGCGCTTCTCCCCGATGGAAATCGGCTGGGCCAACGTCTGCTACGGGCTCATCCGTCACCCCGAGTTCCAGCTCTACTGAGCGGCCGAGCCAAGGAAGCAACAGAAGAACATGAACTCGAATCGTCGCACCTTTCTCAAGGTCCTCGGTGGCGCCGGCGTCGCGGGGCTCGCTGCCGCGCCGCTCTTCCGTGCGATGGCCGGTCCGGGCGCAGCCGCCGCAAGTGACGGAGAGCTCTTCATCTTCGTCCACGCGTCGGGCGGCTGGGACGTCACGCTGTGGGCCGATCCGCGCAACGAGAAGAAGGGGCTCGTCGACCCGGCCTCGACGGTCAACACCGACACCGGCTCGCTCAAGCGCTGGGTCGACAAGCCGATCGACGACGAGCTGACGTCGTTCCAAATCGTCCAACCGCCCGGCTGCAACATCCCTTTCGGCCCCGGCATCGGCGACTTGGTCGAGCTCCACGATCGCCTCTGCGTCGTCAACGGCCTGGCGATGAACACCGTCAGCCACCCCGACGGCACCGTCTATTCGGCGACCGGACGTCACACCAACGGCGGGCGCGTCGTCGCCTCCAGCATCGACACGATGATGGCCAACGAGCTCGGCCGCGAGTCGACGTTCCCCTGCGTCTCGCTCAACTTCCCGTCGTACTTCGTCGGCGACGGGCTCGATCGGCGCGTGGTGCCGCTGCGCATCGGCGGCGTCGACGCCATCACCAAGACGCTCACCCGAAGCCAGCTCTACGACACCGACGCCGATCGCGACGCGGTCACCGCGCTCCTCTCGAAGGAAGCGAGCGACCTCGCCGCCAAGTCGAACTTCGGCGACGTCTTGCAGGGCATGTCGCTGCAGTACGACGCGCTCCGCAAGATGCTCGGCAGCAAGCTGCAAGACGCCTTCAGCACCAAGTCCCTCAAAGACGCCTACCCGGACTTGATGGCGAAGAAGGGCAAAGGAGGAGGAGGGAAGAAGGGCCAGCTCGGCGGGGTGTCGGCCGCCTTCGCCGTCGAGGCGATGCGTCGCAACGTCGTCCGCTGCGTCAGCTTCGCCATCGGCGGCTTCGACACGCACAACACCAACTACCAGAAGCAAGCGGGGACGCAGGAAGACCTCTTCGACCTGATCGCCACCTTGGTGAAGACGCTCGACGTCACGCCGCACCCGACGAAGACCGGAAAGAAGCTCTCCGATCACACGCACATCTTGGTGATGAGCGACTTCTGCCGAACGCCGCAGATCAACATCGCCGGGGGTCGCGATCACTATCCGAACAACTCGGCGCTGGTGATCTCGCCGCGCTTTCGGCGCAACTTCGTCTTCGGCAAGAGCGATCCGGAGCAGCTCCTGCCGGCGCAGGCAGGCACCTTCAGCGACGGACCGCGGGCGATCGCGCCCCCCGACTTGCTGGCGACGTTCGTCAGCGCCTTCGGCGTCAATCCGAGCAAATATCTCCGCGACGGAGAGGTCGTGAAGGAGCTCCTCTCGACATGAGCGACCTGGGAAATGTGGGACCTCTCGCGAGACCTCTCGTCATCGCCACCGTGGCTTCTGCTCTTCTCGCATCCGTGACCGCGTGCGGCACCTCGCGATTCTCGCGCGAAGGGGGCGCCGTGGCGCCTCTCTCCGTGCGCGCGGTCGAATGGAACCCCACCCACGCCGACGTCGGGCGCATCGACGCGATCACCGACGATGGCGACGACGTCACGCTCTTCGGCGCTGCGGGCGCGACCATCTTCAGCGGTGGCACGCTCGTCGCGACCGACAAGAACGTCACCAGCTGGCGGGCCGCGGCGACCATCGGCGCACCCGACGCGACGGGACGATGGATGGTCGGCATCGACGACAAGGGCCGCATCTTCCGCGTCCGCACCCGCAGCAAGCTGGAGCTCGTCTCCGATCGCTTCGCCCTCGGCGGGCTCGGTGTCGACGCCGTCGCGTCTCTCGGCGGCGGCTTCACCGCCTTCGACTTGCCCGGCCGCCTCGCGCTCGCCGACGGCAAGACCATGAAGCAGCTCGACGTGCCCGGTCTCACCGCCTTCGGCGGAGGCGCTGGACACGCGCTGCTCGCCTTCGGAGAGATCGTCCGCGACATCGACGCGGCGCACGGGCGCGATCGCATCTTCCACCTCGAGGGCGCGCGCTACCTCGCCGTCGGCGACGACGGTCGTCTCTACGCCGCGACCGAGCACGAGCTCTATGCCGAAGACGGGCAAGGTCGATTGCAGCTCCGCTACGAGACGAGCGGCACCACCATCCACGGCCTCGTCGCCTCCCAGGCCCGCGTCTGGTTCGCCGATGGCGGAGAGCTCGGGGTCATCGATCCCACGCACGTCGCCGAGACCACCAGCCTCGGCCTCGGTGCACATGCGCGCCTCTCAGCATCGACGAGCGGCGGCGTGTGGACCCTCGACGCGACGGTCGGTCGCTACGACCTCGCGACCGCAGCCCCCCTGCCCGGTCCACCTGACCGACTGGCGCAGTGGAGCGCGAACGTGCAACCCGCCTTCAGCCGCGCCTGCGCCGGTTGTCACCTGCCGGGAGGCGCCGCCGGCATCGACCTCTCGACGCCGGCCGCGTGGGAAGCCAAACGCGCGCTCATTCACGAGCGCGTGGTCGACACCAAGTCGATGCCGCCGAAGGGGAGCCCGATCAGCGACGCCGATCGCGCGGCGATCGACGCCTTCACGAAGTGATGGAACCGACCACGGTGCTCGAAGAGCTCGCCGAGCTCACGTCCGCGCGACGAGCGCCCCCGCACGGGCGGCGATCACGTGGGCGACGATCTGATCGAGCCCCACGCCTTTCGTCGCCTGCGCAAACACCACCGGCCCTGGCCCGCGCATCTTCGCCGCGTCACGCGCCATCACCTCGAGGCTGGCCCCGACGTGCGGCGCGAGATCGGTCTTGTTGACGACGAGGAGGTCGGACTGGGTGATCCCCGGACCTCCCTTGCGCGGCACCTTGTCACCACCGGCGACGTCGATGACGTAGATCGTGTAGTCGACGAGCTCTCGACTGTACTGCGCCGCCAGGTTGTCGCCGCCGCTCTCGACGAAGAGCAAGTCGGGCCGATGCAGCTCCATCAGCTCGTCGAGCGCCATCAGATTGCCGCTGATGTCCTCGCGAATCGCCGCGTGCGGACAGCCGCCCGTCTCCACCGCACGGATGCGCGCCTTGGGGAGCGCCTCGTTGCGCACGAGGAACTCGGCGTCCTCGCGCGTGAAGATGTCGTTGGTCACCACCGCGAGCGAGATGCGATCGCGCAGCGCACGACAGAGCGCGAGGAGGAGCGCCGTCTTGCCACTTCCGACCGGCCCGCCGATGCCGACGGTGAAGGCGCGCGCCGCATAGTCGCGGTGCTGTGGCGCATCGCGCTCGTGAAAGAGCCCGGCGCCGTGCCACTTGGGATGGGTGTGGCCATGGGCGTCGTCATGACCGTGGTCATGCGTGTGCTCGCGCGGGTGATCGTGGTCATGCGTGTGGTCGTGACCATGCGTGTGCTCGTGCTCGTGGCCCATGGGAACCTCTCAACTGGAAAACAGCCTCGAATAGAGTCGATCTTGCAGACTTTGCAGCACCTCGACGACCGGGGACGGCTGCGTCGCCTCCTCCGCGGTGCGTCCGCTGCACTTGGCGAGCACGCGCTCGAGGAGTGGCGCCATCTCGTGCTGGACCCGCTGCGCCTCGTGCGGACCGAGCGCGCCGAGCCGCACCGCCGCCGACGTCACGCCTCGAAGCGCGAGATGGAGAAAGAGCCGCGCCGTCGCCTCGGCGTCGACCGAGAGCGTCGCCATCGTCGCCCCGAAGGTGGGCGCGTGGTGGAGCTTCACGGAGGCCGCGCGGGCCTCGAGACGCAACGCCTCGACGTCACCACCGAAGATGCGCGCGGCGGTGTCGAGGAGCGCGCGGCCTTGCGCACGACTCGCGCGATTCTGCACGTGCATCGGCAACATCGCGTCACAACGCGCATCGAGCTCGGCGAGACGCCGCGGCCGGCGATGCGCATCGAGCGCGAAGGGCAGTCCGAACGTGCCCGCCTGCCAGACGACGTCTTCGATCCACGCACACGCCTCCGCACGCGAGCCCACCTCGCCGAGCTGCATGCCCGCCTCGAGACCACTGGCGTGCGCGAAGCCGCCGGTGGGAAACGCCGTGTCGGCGAGCTGGAGGACGAGCCAGGAGGAGGTCATTGTCGACACCTCGATTGGATCAAAAGAGCGAATACCGCTGGGCCAGCGGAAGGATCTTGGCGGGCTCACACGTCAGCAGCTGACCGTCGGCGCGCACTTGGTAGGTCTCGGGATCGACCTCCATCTTCGGGAGCGCGTCGTTGAGCTTCATGTCCTTCTTGCCGATGCCACGACAGTTGCGCACCGCGACGATGCGCTTCTGCAAATCGAGCGCGTGCACCACGCCCTGCTCGATCGCCCGGCGCGAGACGAAGGCGATCGAGTTCGGACCAATCGCCCGTCCGAGCGAGCCGAACATCGGTCGCATCAGCTGCGGCTGGGGCGTAGGAATCGAAGCCCCGGCGTCGCCCATCTGCGCCCAGGCGATGAACCCGCCCTTGATGACGATCTCCGGCCGTACGCCGAAGAGCGCCGGTCGCCAGAGCACCAAGTCGGCCATCTTGCCGAGCTCGATCGAGCCGATTTCATGGCCCATTCCATGCGCGATGGCAGGGTTGATGGTGTACTTGGCGAGGTAGCGACGCGCGCGCAGGTTGTCGTTCGTCTGCGAGTCACCGGGGAGCGCTCCGCGCTGCACCTTCATCTTGTGCGCCGTCTGCCACGTGCGGGTGATGGTCTCGCCGACGCGCCCCATCGCCTGCGAGTCGCTCGAGATGATGCTGATCGCGCCGAGGTCGTGGAGAATGTCCTCGGCGGCGATGGTCTCTCCGCGGATGCGACTCTCGGCGAAGGCGACGTCTTCGGGAATCTCTCGATCGAGGTGATGGCAGACCATCAACATGTCGAGGTGCTCGTCGAGCGTGTTGACGGTGTACGGCCGCGTCGGGTTGGTCGAGCTGGGGATGACGTTGGGCTCGCCGCAGACCTTGATGATGTCCGGCGCGTGCCCGCCCCCTGCCCCTTCGGTGTGATACGCGTGGATCGTCCGACCCTTGAAGGCGGCGATCGAATCGTCGACGTAGCCTGACTCGTTCAGCGTGTCGGTGTGAATGGTGACCTGCACGTCCTCTTCGTCGGCGACCGAGAGACAGCAGTCGATCGACGTCGGCGTCGTCCCCCAATCTTCGTGGAGCTTGAGACCGACGGCGCCGGCGCCCACTTGATCGACGAGCCCAGCCGCGAGCGAGCTGTTGCCCTTGCCGGTGAGACCGACGTTGACCGGCAGCCCGTCGGTCGCCTGCAACATCAGCTCGATGTGCCGCGAGCCCGGCGTGCACGTCGTCGCGCAGGTGCCCGTCGCCGGACCGGTGCCGCCGCCGACCATGGTGGTGATGCCGCTGGCGATGGCCTCGTCGGCCTGCTGCGGGCAGATGAAGTGCACGTGCGTATCGACGCCGCCGGCGGTGACGATGAGGCCCTCGCCCGCGATCGCCTCGGTGGTGACGCCGAAGATCATCCCGCGCGTGACGCCGGTCATGACGTCGGGATTTCCCGCCTTGCCGATGCCGACGATGCGCCCGCCCTTGATGCCGATGTCCGCCTTGTAGATGCCGGTCCAGTCGACGATGAGGGCGTTGGTGATCACCAGATCGAGCGCGTCTTCGTCGCTCGCGCCGGCCATCTGTCCTTGCCAGTCGCGCAGCACCTTGCCGCCGCCGAACTTGCACTCGTCACCATAGAACGCGAAATCGCGCTCGACCTCGATGATCAAGTCGGTGTCCCCGAGCCGCACGCGATCGCCGGTGGTCGGACCGAACATGTCGGCGTAGTGGCGCCGGTCCATCGTCCGGCTCATGACGGCTCCTCGCCGGCGCGAAGACGCAGCGAGGTCGGCAAGACGTTCGCCCGCGGCTCGGCGACGCGCACGAGGGAGATCTTCCGCGTCTCACCAGGCTCGAAGCGCACCGCAGTGCCCGCCGGGATGTCGAGGCGTCTGCCCCGCGCAGCCTCGCGATCGAAGCGCAGCGCCGAATTGGTCTCGGCGAAGGGAAAGTGACTCCCGACCTGGATCGGACGATCGCCGACGTTGGTCACCTCGAGCTCGAGCTCTTCCCGATTGACGTTGAGGAGCACCACGCCCGGCTGCACCAGGAGCTCGCCGACGCCACGTCGAGGCGGCGCCGGAAGAAACTGCCCACGCGCAGGAACCGGGAGAAAGCTGCCGTAGAGCGCGAGGGCGAGGTCGCCTTCTTCCCGCTCGATCGGGTGATGCACGGTCACCAACTTGGTGCCATCGGGGAACGTGCCTTCGACCTGCACCTCGGTGATCATTTCCGGCACACCCTCCATCACCTGCGCCCGCCCGAGGAGCGTTCGCCCGAGCGACATCAGCTCGGCGACGCTACGCCCATCGCGCACCAGCTCGAGGACCACGGTGGCGATGAGCGCCACGGCCTCGGGGTAGTTGAGGCGCAGACCACGTGCGAGCCGCTTCTGCGCCAACGAGCCGGCGCCGTGGAGCACGAGCTTGTCGAGATCACGAGGGGTCAGGTGCATCGGCGCGCAGAGTACGGCGCGCAGGTTACGGGCGGGTTGCGTCACGGCGCCTCAGGGACGGCGCGCGAGTGGCGAGTCGCCGAGGAGCTCGGGCAGGAAGTCGAAGTACGGCCGAATCGCCGCAGCGAGCGCGTGGGGAGTCTCGCCGAGCAGACGGACGAGGACAGAGGCGCCGTCGTCGAACGTGCTCGCCGAGGCGACGACGGCGGGGCTCGGGGCTGCAGGCTCGGTAGCGTCCCCGACTTCCGCACGCACGCGGGCGAGCGCCGACTGTCCGGCCTCGCGGACCGCCGGGCCGACGAAATAGAGCGAAGCCATCGCCTCGAAGCGACGCATGCGCCGGCCGATGCTCCCCTCGTCGTCACGGAGCGCGATCGCGTCGAGCAGCACCGGCCGCCGATCGCGGAAAACCTCGGTGCGCGTCTCGTAGGCAGCGAATTCCCAGCGCTCGCCATGCGCGATGCGCCCGCCATGAAGCGTGTCGACGACGAAGACCGAACCCGTCTGCGCCAGCTCGACGCGCGTCCGCTGCGTGAACGAGGCCCCGGCGAAGCAGACGACGGGATCGGGCACCGACACCAACAGCCCGCCCTCGCCGACGCGCGCGTCGGTCGTGACCCGGCTCGTTCCTCGATAGACCTTGGTCGACGCTTGCGTGCCGAGAAAGAGCCCCGCGGAGGCGCCGACCTCGACCTCGAGGTGAACCTCGTCGCCATCGACCAAGCCGCCCCCGAAGGTGCCGACGTAGACCCAACGCGCGTGCCCGTGATTCTTCGGCGCCAGCAGCTTCAACGGAGCACGCGACTCGATGCACGCGAGATGGCTCCGGTCACCCTGCCGCTCGACGACGAGGGCGCCATGACCTGGCGAGAGCGCACGCATCGAGGTCGCGTACACGTGGCTCATGCCCCCAGTGGCGGCGGAAATAGCGTCGAAAAGAGCGTGTCGACGTCGCGCACGATCGGCAATAGGCCGAGGTGACGCTCGTCGACGAAGCCTTCGTCGCGGGCGTGACCGAGGAAGCGCGAGAGGCCTTCGTAGTACCCGTCGACATCGAGCAGGGCGATCGGCTTCTGGTGGATGCCGAGCATCGCCCAGGTCGCCACCTCGAAGAGCTCTTCGAGCGTACCGAGCCCGCCGGGGATGGCGACGAAGGCATCGGCGAGCTGCGCCATCTTCGCCTTGCGCTGATGCATGTCGGGCACGATGTACTGCTCGGTGAGAGACAGGTGAGCCACCTCACGCGCGACCAAGGTCTCGGGGATGACGCCGATCGCCTCGCCCCCGCGCGCCAGCACCTCGTCGGCGATGGCGCCCATCAAGCCGACGCTGGCGCCGCCGTAGACGAGACCGATGTCGCGCCGCACGAGCTCGCCGCCGAGCCGCCGTGCAGCTTCGAGGTAGGAAGGCCGCGCGCCATTGCGCGAGCCGCAGAACACGCAGAGTCGACGATGCTTGGACACGTCGCGCACGATGCGTGTCCTTTGCGTCCGCGGCAACCCCGAGGTCGCCCCAGCACGCTCGCTCAGGCGGCGCGACGCCCTTCCTCGAACGAACGGATGGCAGCATACGCCGCAGACGGCGAGGGAAAGGTGAGCTCGGCGAGCGGATGACGGTGGAGCGGGCGCCCATGCCCGTCGTACGGCATGACCTCGAAGCCGTCGCGCTCGCTGTACGTGAGCCCGTAGCTCTCGGGGTCTTCGTGCGCTGCGCGGTCGACGCGCAGCCGGGAGGAGCTGGTCGTCTCTTCGGTGACTTGGGTTTCGATCATGTTCGGTCTCGTGATTGGCACGGTGGATGGCTGCGGAGTCGAAGGATGCCGGCTCTCGCGCCTGCGTTCGGAAACGTTCGAGCGACGATTCTGTTTCCACGCCTCCGATGCCTCTCGCGAGAAGTCGGTCACGCGGCATTTCCAGGGATATTTCTGCCGATTTGGCAGTCATGCCCCACCGCTGCCGAACGTGAAGAAGGACGCCGGATGCTTGCCTTCGTCAGGAGGATGATTAGTGCCGCGGTTTTCGCCGAATTCGTATGGGAGCCCATATGATTTCGACGGCGAATCGCGCGTCGACTGTTTGCCTCGCGCGCCATTCGGACTAGGACCGACCGACAGAGGCGTTTGTCTCTCCAGAGGAAAAAACCATGCGCAAGATCCGAACCGTCCTCGACCTGGCCAGCCTGCTCGTCGTCGCGAGTGCCTCCTTCGCCGGCTGCGGTGGCGATCCCCCGCCGACGCCGAAGACGGGCGGCGAGGTGAAGACCGATGACAAGAAGTCGCTCTCCGACGTCAAGCCGGCCGACTCCGCCAAGGCAGCGCCGGTCTCCGAGACGTCGAGCAACATCCACATCGACGACGCCATCCTCAAGGCGTGCGGCATCGAGCAGGCGAACGCGTTCTTCGCCTTCGACTCGGCGAACCTCCGCCCCGAGGACGCCAAGCCGCTCGATCTCGTCGCCAAGTGCTTCGCCACCGGCCCGCTCAAGGGCAAGCTGCTGAAGCTCGTCGGCCACGCCGATCCGCGCGGCGACGGCGACTACAACTTCGCGCTCGGTCAGGCCCGCGCCGACTCCATCGCCAAATACATCATGGGCAAGGGCCTCGACAAAGCGCAGGTCTCCTCCACCTCGCGCGGCGCGATGGACGCCACCGGCTCCGACGAGCCCGGCTGGGCCAAAGATCGCCGCGTCGACTTGATGCTCGGAGCATGAGCCCAGTGGCCATTTCCCTCGGAGCCGCGCCCGATGCGGGCGAGACCACCGTCAAGCTCGACCCCATCGCGCTGCTCACGCACGCCTCGACGCCGGTGAAGTTGACGGTGGGCATCCTCCTCGTGATGTCGACCGCCGTCTGGGTCATCGGCGTGCTCAAGCTGTTGCAGCTCGGCCGTCTGCGCGCGCTCCAGCGCGACTTCGAAGCGCTCGCCATCCGCTCGACCCACGCGGACGAGCTCTTCGATCTCGCAGCGCGGGTCCGCGGTGCTCCTGGTAGCCGCGTGGTGGCGAGGCTCACGGTCGGCGCGCGCGTCGGTGGCTCCTCCGAGGGACGTCTCCGGGCCAGCGCCGATCGGGCGATCGTCGGCGAACGTCAGCGCGCCGCCGCCCTCATGTCGCCGCTCGCGTCGATCGCCGCCAGCTCGCCCTTCATCGGCCTCTTCGGCACCGTCTACGGCATCATGGACGCGTTCGTCCGCATCGGCGCTGCCAAGAGTGCGTCGCTCCCAGTCGTCGCGCCGGCCATCGGTGAAGCCCTCGTCACCACCGCCATCGGCCTCGCCTGCGCCATCCCGGCGGTCATGTTCTACAACGCCATCGAGAAGCGCGTCAGCGACTTCATCGCCGAGCTCGAGGCCTCTGCCGCCGAGTGGGTGATGGTCATCGCCGAGTCCGAGCACGGGCCGATCACCGCCGCGCCCACCGCTCGGCAGCGAGGCTGAGCGATGGGGCTCGTCACCAAGAAGTCCGGCGGCGGCAAGGGCGCGTTCACCGAGATCAACGTCACCCCGATGGTCGACGTGATGCTCGTCTTGCTCATCGTCTTCATGGTGGCGGCGCCGCTGATGGCGACGGGACTCCGCATCGATCTGCCGGAAGTACAGGCCGGCAACACGCCGGTGAAGGACGCCAAGCTGATCCTCAACATCGACAAGTTCGAGAACATCGAGCTCAACGGCAAGGACATCACCGCCGACCTCGAGCACGTGCTCGCCGAGAACCCGGACGTGCAGAAGCAGAAGGAAGTCTACATCCGCGCCGACAAGGAGGCGCGCTACGGCGTGGTCGCGCGCGCGGTCGCGGCGGCGCGTGCAGCAGGGGTCGTCTCGCTCAACCTGATGGTCGATCCGGCGGTCGAAGGAAAGTAGCCGAGAGATGGCGCAAAGGGCGACGCCGGCCAATTTCCAGGGTCTCGAGCTCGGCCTTGCCGCGTTCGTCGCCGTCGCCGCGCAAGTCGCCTTCGTCGCGCTCCTCTCGGCTTCCGAGCCCACCACGGTCACCGCAGACATCAGCGACGAGAACAGCAAGCCGATGTCGGTCGCGATCACGCCGGTCGTCGACGAGGCTCCGCTCCTCAAGCTCGGCAGCAAGAAGAAAGCCGTCTTGCCGGACATGTGGCAGAAGCCCAAGCCGGTCCCGGTGAAGACGAAGCAGAAGGAGGTGGACAATCCCGCCACCATCTCGTCGAGCGCCGATCCCAACGCGAAGCCTCCTCCCGACGCCGGACCGGTCGAGGCGGGCGTGCTTGCCGTCGACGCCGCCGAGGTCGCCAAGACCGATCAACCGCCCCTCGACGACGCCGGCCCCGCCCCGGCGATGACCAACACCGGCTCTGCCGCCGGCGACAAGAACGGCACCGAAGAGGACGAGCTCAAGGGCGAAGCCCGCGACCGCTACAAGCAAGAGCTCAGCGCGTGGTTCTCCGCGCGCTTCAACATCAAGGGCAAGGTGCCCTTCGATGAGCTCAAGTCGCTCGTCGGCCGCGCCGTCGTCAGCATCTCGCCGGACCGCAAGGTCACCGCCTTCACGACTACGCCGAGCGGCAACGCGGTCTTCGACGCCGAGCTGCAGAAGTGTCTCTCGGGAATCCAGGCGAGCGGCGCGCTCGTGCCGGCGCCACCGCCGATGTACCCAGATCTCCTCAAAGGCTCGGCGAGCCTGAAGTTCGACTGCACCAAGAAAGCGCTCTGCGAGTGACCATGGCCAGCAACAAGGCACGTCTCGCGTCTCGACTCGCCATTCTCGCGGTGGTGCTCGTCGCCCCTATCGACGCGGGCGCGCAAACTCCGCCGACGCCGGCGCCGACGACCAAGGACGACGTCGTCAAACCCGACGAGACCCTCCTCGGCGAAGTGCCGGTCACCGACGCTGGCGCGGTCGCTCCGCCGCCCAAGCTCGCCGTCGTCCCCATCGTCACCACCAGCGACGCCGACAGCGTCGTGCAGTCGGTCGTCCGTCGCGATCTCGATCTCACCGGCCTCTACGACGTCGTCCCGATGACCCTCGTCCCCGAAGGCGCGACCGACTTCACTCACGACACCACGATCGACACGAAAGCCTGGAAATCCAAGGGAATCGACGTCCTCGTGCGCGTCCTCGCGAACACGGCGGAGGGCGGGCAGGTCGAGCTCGTCGGACAGGTCTACCTCCTCAAGACCACCAAGGTCGCCTTCGAGAAGACCTTCAAGTGCAAGTCGGCCGACGCCCGCGCCAACGCGCACAAGCTCACCGACGCACTCCTCGGCGCGCTCACCGGCAGGCCCGGTCCCTTCGCCAGCCACCTCGCGTACACCGCCAAGGTCGGCAAGCCGAGCGGCGGCGCCATCGCACGCCAGGTCTTCCTCGTCGAGCCCGACGGCAACGGCGCCAAGGGCTACAGCTCCGCGACCGACACCGCGCTCTCTCCCGCGCTCGGCCCCGCGGGCGAGTGGTACTACGCGATCAGCCGAGATTTTTCGCCATTTTCAGTGGCCCACGGCACGAGCGGCAAGGCCTTCGCGATCGGCGTCACCGGCAGCGTCCTCGGACTCACGTTCTCACCCGATCGTTCGCAGGTCGCGGTCGCGGTGATGGATCAAGGCCTCGAAGACATCTACGTCGGTCCGACCAACCTCGACACGCCATTGAAGCCGATGATCGCGCCGCCGCTCGCCGCGCATCCGACATTCGGACCCGGCGGTCGCATCGCCTACGTCGCCGGCGCGACGCTGCCGCGCATCTACGTCGACAAGAAGCCGATCTCCCCGCCCGGTTTCCACGCCTCGGCGCCGACGTTCTGCGACGGTCCCAAGGGCCTCCTGGTCATCTTCAACGTCGGGGTCGGGGAAGGCGCCGACCTCGTCGCCACCGACGTCAACGGCGGCGGACTGATGCGCCTCACGCAGAACCAAGGCGCCAACACCACCCCCGCCTGCAGCCCCGACGGTCGCCTCGTCGCCTTCTTCTCGACGCGCAAGAGCGGCGCTGGCCCGGGCCTCTACGTCATGCCTGTCGCCTCGCCGTGGCGCGTCCAGCGCGTCTCGTCGCAGCTCGGCGAGTCGCTGGCGTGGGAGATGGATCCGTGACAGGAGACGGCATGCTTCGCGTTTCGGCTCTGCGGCTTCGTCCCACCTGCACCGGAATTTCCAGCCTCCTCCTCGCTACGCTGGTGGTCTTCGCCGCCAGCGACGTCAGCGGTTGCGGCAGCAGCACCGACGACGGCGTCGCAGCCGCGCCCGACACCGGGACCGCCGACACGGGACCCAGCGCCGACACGCGAGTGTCCGCCGACGTCGACCTCCCAGAGGTCGCGCCGGTGTCGAACTGCACGCTCGACGATGGCACCGATCCCGTCGCGCTCTGCCTGCAGAAAGTGGTGCTCGATCAATGGCACGAGGCCGCGTTCATCGCCACCCTCGGCGTCGCCGCGCACTGGAGCTCCGACACGTTCCTGCCCGAAAAAGACGCGTCCGGTGCGGTGGTCCACGACGTCCGTGACGACGTCGGCTTCGCGCTCTCGCTCGCACACTACCTCCAGAGCGCGGCCCGCTACGGCGACACGTCGATGACCGCGAAGTTCGTCGCCGATCTCGACGCCGTGATGACGCGCATCGACGCCGAACTCGACGCCAAGACCACGAGCAAAGATCCCGATCTGTACCGACGCGTGCGCGCGCTCGCGAGCTCGCTCCGTGCACTCGCGCTCGTCACCAAAGCCAGCAAGCTCGACCTCGTGGCCGACGCCATCGGCAGCAACGTCTTCGCCACCTACCACGCCCTCGCGCCGATCATGCCTGGCGACGCGAGTACCGACGCCGACGCGACGACCGACACGAGCGCGGACACAGGCACGGGCACCGACGCCGATGCTCTCGACGGCGACGCCTTGCCGCCAATCGGCAACGGCATCTTCGGAGAACCTGGCGCCGGCGGTTCGATCGTCTACACCAGCGTCAACGTCGCCGAGAGCGGGCTCGTGGCGTTGGACATGGTGGTCCATCATCCCGCCGTTCCGCTCGACGCACGGCCCTCTGCCGCGGCGGCGGCGCTCGCGCACTTGCATGCAAACGCGCGCGAATCGAGCACCGGGCTCTACTACGACGCCATCGTCGCCAAGGACGGCGCCAGCGATGCGCCGGTCAAGACTGCCCCCTTCACCACCGAGACGGAGGCCCGCGTGGCGCTCGCGTTGGCGCGCATCCGTGAGCTCGTCGCTGCCAATCCGTCCCTCTTCCGACAAGCGTCGGCCCTGCCGCTCGACGTCTACGTCGCCGAGGTGCTGACCTCGCTCAACACCACGACACCGGCGCTGTGGGACGCCGGCAAAAAGGGCTACGTCTCCGGGCTCTCGGCCGATCTCGCGACCACATCCGCGACCAAGACGCCCCGAGACAATGCGCGCCTTTTCGCGACGATCCGCCGCGCCTTCATCAACAAGGGCAGCGTCTATCACCCGCAAGAGCAGTCGCTGAAAGAGATCCTCACGCTGCGCACGCCGGCCTACGGCTTCCTCGGCGTGCTCTCCGATCAGGCGAGCTACCTCGACGAAGTCCCTACCAGCTTCGACCTCGGCGCGTCCCCTCCGGTCCAACGCTTCAGCAGCGATGCCAACGTCGAGGCGCTCGAGGCTTTTTGGGAACAGTGGTTCGGTCGCCCTTCCTGAGCGTCCCGCTGCCCTTCCACGTCGAGCGCGCGTGCGATGAAGGCAGTCCGTCGCGGACGCTTTCGATCTGCTTCGGTGCGAGCGTCCAGGACGCAGCTCGAAAGTGACACTTTGGCAGTCGGCTTGGCCCCGGTCAGGGATTGCGACACCGCAACGTTGCGCGGTCTCGTTGACCCACCCGCGCCAAAATATTCCGTCGAGTACACGTCTTTGTGACCATTTGTCGCTTTCACAGTCGTTTTGGGCTGGACGACTGTTCCTTCGTACCGTACGAGCACACTCCGCAACGATGTGCTGAGCCGAGCCTCGTGGCTCCCGATCTCTTGGCGCGAGATCAAACCACGAGGGTACTCCGCAGGTCACCCGTCAGCGCGCGCGCTCCGGGGGGCACGTGCGAGGGTCGACGGTGACGCCGCAGTGATGATTTCGCGCGAGCGAAGCGCGGAACTCCAAGAAGCAAAGGCTTCCCCCCTCGTTCCGGAGCAGCAGCACAGTCTCTTCAAGTCGCCGAAATAGACAAGTTTTCACCCAACCGATGAAAGACGCGCGTCCGACGGGGGACGTCGCCTTTCCTTCTTCTTGTCAGCAGGAGTGCTCATGCGCAGGTCGATTACCGCTCTCACACTGTTTTCTTCGCTCGCGCTGGTCGCATGCGAAGACGGGCCGTCTCAGACCTACAGCGCCTCGCCCAACGGCGCTGGCGGTGCATGGAACGACGGGAAGACGCCTGCCTCCACCGACCCGAACGCGAAGCAGGGCTACCTGTCCGCGGCGGGTGGCACCAACCTCATCGAGCTCTGCGACGCGCCGAAGAAGGCTGCGCGCTGGAAGAAGATGGTCAACGAGCCGATCATCCCGCCGACGACCGGTGGCGGTCTCAACATCTCCGGCGGCGACGATTGGCACGGCATGACGATCGAAGAGGCCGAAGCCATCAACTGCCAGAGCACCAACGCGGGTGATCAGTTCGGCAACGGCACGCTGGTCAACGTCTGGGGCGACAACGGCGAGCTGTGGATGGACTACCGGGTCTCCACCCGCAAGGCCAACTGGCTCAACATGTGGCAGGGCTACCGCGGGACGATCAAGTTCGACAGCGCCGACGGCGCGCACAAGTACGAGCTCCCCGTCTTCAGCCAAATTCAGAAGGACGGCGCCAACGTCTCCCTCGAGTGGACCAAGGCGAGCTCGTTCCAGCCGCTGATGGACGAGTTCTATCGCGGCCTCATGCACGCCTTCTCGCCGGCCATCCCGGTCTCCCCGGCGGGCGTCACCTGCTTCGACACCGGTCGCTGCATCCAGGGCTCCTTCGGCGACGTCGCCTACTGGTACATCCCGGCCATCGGTTTCGCCCTCTGGGTCGACAACCAGAACGCCGCCCAGCCGACGCCGAGCATCCCGACCCGCTTCGACCAAGACCTGGCGAAGACGATGGCGTACTCGTTCGCCAGCCCGCTCCTCAAGCTCGACGCGGAAGGTCCCATCGCCTTCGGCGGCGAGATCCTCCCCGGCAAGGAGTGCAAGCTCCAGATCGGCACCACCTTCGGTGACTTCCTCGGCAAGTGCGTCCAGACCACGGGCGACGCGGTCAAGGACAAAATCGAGCTCAACAAGCTCCTCGGCGGCCTCTCGCACGGCACCGAGCGCTTCTCGTTCGACGTCACCGGCGTCGACGTCAACTTCAGCGACAACACCCTCCCGGACGACAGCATCATCCGCGACGGTGACATCGTCACGAACGACGACGTCGCCTCCTTCTGGGACATCGACCAGGCGACCCTCGGCACGATCCTCAACGACCTCGCCGCCGACCGGAAGACCCTCGACCTCCACGGCACTGGCTTGGTCTACAAGGAGTACGCGCGCATCGTCCGCCAGACGCTCCTCACGGAAGCGGGCATCAAGGACGGCGCCACGCCCGAGAAGGACTGCAACTACCCGGTCGGCTGGGCCGCGGATCCGGCTTTCGATCCCGCCGACTTCGCCGACAAGCTCCCCGCCTACTGCACGGGCTTCGAGGGCTTCATCACGCCCTACGCCGGCACCGCAGCCGTCGCTACCAGCGACCTCGGCATGGACGCCCTCCTCGCGCGCAGCGCCGGTGGCACCAAAGGCACCGCACTGAAGACGGGCCTCAAGCCCGGTCACCAGAAGGTCGTCTTCTGCGACGACGCCAACGGCGATCGCACGAAGAGCGCCTCGGGCAAGAGCTTCACCAAGGGCTATGACGCCTGCAGCTCGGGCGACAACTTCCTCACCTCGTTCAACCGCGTGGTGAAGGTGTTCGGCAAGGGCAAGATCGGCACCCTCCCGACCGAGGCGCAAGACGTTCGCCTCTACTGGCGCCTCTACTTCCAGGCGCTCGTGAAGTACTTCAAGTACGAGGGCATGACGACCAAGCCGGCCGACCTCTCGACCGTCAAGATCGACCAAGACCGCCTCTTCTTCGACTCGGTCGGCGCTGGCCAGTTCGAGATCGCCGAGTACGTCGATCGCGACTACGCCAACAAGACCACCTTCCCGACCGACCTCAGCGTCACCGCCGACGTCAAGAACGGCATCTTCTCGGGCTACACCTTCGGCCGCGAGCTCTATCGCGGTGAGAAGCTGATGTACGCCGCTGTCCTCGAGAACCAGGCCGACGGCCTCGGCCAAGAAGACAGCGCGCTCCTCACCAACCTCTTCGGCAGCCCGCTGCTGAAGTCCGGTTGGTCGGACGTCGACGCCGATCACAGCGCCTACTACTGCGCGACCCACGTCGACCCGAAGGGCTGCGGAGGCCAGGTCGGTCCGACCGACGCCGCCGGCAAGCTCATCGTCGACGAACGCGGCAAGGGCATCCTCGAGCGCTACCACGGTGCGTTCAGCACGACGCCGTTCACGCTCGGCAACACCAAGGTCACCATCAAGAAGACCTACGACACCATCCAGTCGGCGATGGTCTCGGTGCCGCTCACCAAGAACCCCTACGACAGCACCAGCGAGTCGCTTCCGGCGATGGAACTGCTCGTTCCCTGGGTTCCCAAGCAGCCTGGCATCGGCTTCCCGGTCGCCGTCAACGGCTCCCACGACAAGTTCGTGACGACGGGCCAGCTCGACCTCTCGGGCACGACCATCACCGCGAACATCGACTACGACATCCAGATCGACCCGACGACCAAGAAGGCCAACAAGGACGGCCTCCTCGAGTTCAAGGCAGTCGAGACCACGGACTTCCTCGGAAAGGTCTTCGTCTGCCAGGATCCGGCGAGCGGCGACATCCTCTCGGTGTCCATGTACGCGCCGGTCGCGAACATCCTCGATTGGCTCGAGAGCCACCCGGGCACGTACAGCTCGTGCTCGATCATCATCCGCTACAGCCCCTACGGCAACTTCGCGGACTACATCACGTCCCTCGCCAACGGCGTGCGCCTCGGCATCACGCAGGGCGGCGGCTTCGGCCGCGTCGTCGACGTCACCCTCAACGAGCCCGGCCTGTGATCAGGAAACACGGAGAGATGAAAGCCATGAACACCAAGACTTTCCGCGCGTTCCTCGCGCTCGGGTCACTCACAGCCGCCATCGCCGGCATGGGCGCGCAAGGTTGCGTCAGCAGCCGCGATGCTCGTAACGGCGTCTTCAACGAGAACCAGTACATCAAGAAGTCGTTCCTCATTAATGGGGTCAACGACGACGGCACGGCGAAGGCCGATGCGGGCTGGATGATCCGCGGCGTCGTCACCAAGACGTCGGTCCCCAACCCGCTCGGGGCGCTCGGCATCTCGACCGGCACCACCACCCCCGGCAACCTCGTCCGCTTCCGCGTGACGCAGGACAAGCTCGAGATGGTGTCGCTCCTCGAGGTCACCCAGACGCAGTCCACGCAGCGCACCGAGGCGGTCGTCGACTCCTGGCCGGCGAGCAACGTCGACCTGAAGTACAAGGTCAACCTCGACGGCGAGACGACCAACTTCTACGAAGAGAACCAGGAGCAGGACTGGCAGAACCGCCAGTGGGTGAAGTTCAACCCCGCTCGCAACGACCTCTCCGACCTCAACATCTTCGGTCTGCCGAACGACTACCTCGGCCTCTGCACCGACATCGGTGGCGCCGCGGTCACGCTCGTCCCCGAGACGTACAAGGTCGACGAGCAGAACAACTACGTGCAGTGGAAGACCCGCATCACGCTGCCGCTCAAGGTCACCGATGCGTCTTGCTCCGCGCTCTTCGCCCAAAACGGCGGACCGCTCGGCTACGAGCCCGAAGGTGCCCCGGGCGTCCAGCACGCGAACGTGACCCTCGAGGTCATGTACTCGATGATGCGCGCCAACCCGACGCCGGAGGCGAACTACAAGGTCCTCGAGATCGCCGAGAAGGACCCGATTCGCCACAAGTACGGCACGTTCGACCAGTTCACGATCACGCGTGACAAGGACACGGGGCTCCTCGCCTCGCGCTCGCTCGTCTCGCGTCTCAACACGAACAAGACGAACGTCTACTACATCGCTCCGGGCTTCCCCGAGCGCTACAAGCGCATCCTCCGCGGCGTCATCCCCGGCGTTGGAACTGCAGACGACGACAAGCTCGCCTTCCGCAAGAACAACATCAAGGACGAGACGAACAAGCTCCTCGCCGACGCCGGCGCCGCGTGCGCCAAGCTCGATACGAACTGCATCGACTTCAAGGAGTGGAACGACGGCGGCATCGAGCGCGAGTACGGCGACGTTCGCTACCACTGGATCGCGTGGTCTTCGGACAACGACCAGGGCAACGGCTTCGCCGGCGTCAACAGCTGGGTGACGGATCCGCGTACGGGCGAGCGCCTCGAGACGATGATCAACATCCAGGACTACAACGTGCACGACGTCTACGTGCACTACCTCGATGCCTACCTCGCCGGCCTCGGCGCGAGCCCCGGCGTCGAATCGGCGACCGACTGGGACGTGGGTGCCACCTGCACCGAAGGTGAAATCGTCGCGATTTCGCCGAAGGTCGTGGAGTCGAACCACAACAACAGCTCGCTGTACTCGAAGATGCAGGGGTACCTCGGCTTCGCTGCGCTCAACCCGCAAGGTCCGTCGGACTGGGTCATGAAGCAGGACACCGACTTCTTCAACGCCTTCTACAAGCTGATGCCGTACCAGATCTTCGCCGATCCGGCCGTCAACTCGTTCGTCGTCCCCGAGGGCGGCGCTGGCGTGTACGGCCCGGCCGAGATCCCCAAGATCATGGCGAAGGAAGTGGAGTTCCAGCGTCTCGCTGCGAAGCTCGACAAAGGTGAGGCGCCGTTCGACGACGCGACGGGCCCCAACGGCCTGAAGAACGCGACGGAGTTCCTCAACAACATGCGTGACCTGACGCGCAACCACCGCGAGTGGGGCTTTGCCCAGCAAGCGATGGTGCCGAAGAACTCGGCGCTCGATCCGGTCAACCCGCAGACCATGAACCTCGCGGTCGCCGACATCGGTCGTCACTGCGTGAATGGCCACTTCGAGTCGAAGCAGGAGTGGATCGACAACCGCACCTACAGCTATTGGCGCGAGGTCATCTGGCACGAGTTCGGTCACTCGGTAGGCCTGCCCCACAACTTCATGGGCAGCGTCGATCGTCCGAACTTCGCGATGATCAAGGACGCCAGCGGGGCGGACAAGATCGGCTACTACTCGAACTCCGTGATGGAATACACCGGCGGTCCGATTCGCGTCGGGTTCTGGAACGACAACTGGGCGCCCCACGATCAGGCGGCGATCCACTTCATTTACGCGAACAACACGGACTCGAAGAAGGCCCTTCCGACCGGCGTCAAGGAGAACACCCTCGGCATCTTCGGCCAGGCCGACCCGGTCACCCCGTGGGATGACAAGCTTGGTTGGAGCACCGACGGCAAGACCGAGAAGACCTTGCTGTACTGCTCGCACCAGCACCTCAAGTACACGCCGTTCTGCCGTCAGGGCGACTTCGGCTCGACCCCGAGCGAAATCACCGCTGCCTCCCTCGAGAACTACGAGGCGAACTACCAGTGGCGCAACTTCCGCCTCTATCGGAAGTTCTGGAACGACTCGGAGTACGCCAACGCCCCCGCCGGATTCATCGGCGACATGCGTCGGTTCATCCTCTCGTGGGAGTACGACTGGAGCGACAGCGAGCTGTCGGACAACTTCCGTCGCATCGGCATCCAGAACCCGGATCCGAAGGGCTCGCAGCTCCAGTACTACCGTCAGCTGTCGAACAAGTTCAACGCCGACGCCTCGATGTCCGCGCAGATGGTCGCTGCCTTCCACAAGGCGGTCATCCAGCAGTCCTCGGGCGAGCGTCCGTACCGCACCGTCTACGACAAGTACTACGGTGACGTGACGCAGCAGGGCATCATCCTCGACAAGTTCTTCGCGATGCAGGGCTTCGTCGCCCTCTGGCCGGGCGACATGTACGACCCGAACCAGGGTGGTACCTACTTCGCGAGCTACTCGGGTATCGGTGACTCGTCGTACCGTTCGGTTGCTGAAGACACCGTCGCCTCGATGGTCGGTGGTCAGTACGACGTCTTCCCGTACTTCAAGCCGCTCGCAGTGGCGCAGTTCGCTCAGGACACGCACTCGCCGTCGTTCTTCGGTCGTATCGAGGTTCGTGACTGGATCGGTGGACACGTGTTCTACCGTCAGTCGGACTTCCTCGATTACTTCCGCCAGATCGCCGTCGACAACGGCGCCTGCGCTGACGTCGCGACCTGCAAGTACGATCCGCGTGACCGCGCCGTCTCCGACGACCACAACGAGTTCTTCGGGCCCGACAAGCGCCAGTGGATCTGGGCGTACGTCGCCGACCGCAACCAGTGGGTGGCGGTGCAGAAGGAGCGCAACATCGCTTCGTACATCATCGTCCGCAACTACACCGACGACGTCATCTTCCAGCTCGACGACGGAGCCTTCCCGGGCGGTGCGTACAGCGCGCAGCTCCCGATGAAGTACTTCCTCGACGCGTTCCAGACCTACAACTGATCCCAGTCTTCGCAGCGATGGGAGCGTCGTCGAGAGGCGGCGCTCCCTCCCGCAGCGGAGAAAAGTAGGAGCGAACGATGCGTAAGAAGACAGCAGTTGCAGTGGGGCTCGCCACGCTCTTGGTGGCCAGTCTCGCGAGCGCGGCCGGCGGCAAGAACGACGGCGGCGGCAAAGGTGGCGGCGGTGGCGGTGGCGGCGGCGGCTCGTCTGCTGGCGGAGGCGGCTTCGGTGGCAGTTTCACCGGAGGCGGCAGCCAAAAGGACACGTCTACGGGCGCTGGCTACGGCGACGAGGCCGGACCGAAGAAGAAGTGGGAAGTCTCGGCGTACTTCGAGACGCACCGGCTCGTTCGTCAGAACGACCTCGGCGGCGACGCCGTGAACAAGCAGTTCAACTTCTTCTACGTCTACCCGCACTACGACATCACCAAGTACGATCGCGTCCGCATTCGTGCGGGCTTCTACGAGCGCTTCACCGCCGACCAGGGTGAGACGGGGCTTCGTTTCGACGACGTCGTCTTCTCCTACACGCGGTACATCCCGCTGCCTGCCGAGTTCCTCCTCGGCATCACGGGGTGGGTCACGGCGCCGACGTCCTTCTCCTCGAAGAAGGCCGGCATCGTCACGGTGCCGCGCTTGGCGCTGCGCCTCGACAAGTCGTTCGGCCGCTTCAGCACCAAGCTCATCGCCTACGACGAGTACTACGTGGTGAAGTACCGCACGGCCGAGGGTGGCAACTACAACCCGCAGTGGCACTGGGCGACGCTCCTCGAAGGGGAGTTCCGCATTCCGGAAATCGAGAAGCTCTTCATCGGCGCCGACGTGGCCACCGGCTGGACGAGCTACTACGGAGTCGACAGCGGCAACGCTGGCGCCTCTACCGGCACCGGTCCTTCGGCGGACACGCAGTTCTCGCACCAGCCGATCACGCAGACGTACGGCGCGGAGATCTTCGCCCGCTACGAGCTGCCGAAGTGGGAAGGCCTCTCCTCCGACGTCACCCTGACGTACGGCGAAGGCGATCCGACCCTCGGGTATACGTCCGTGCTCCACGACGGTGCACGTCACATGTACTTCGGCTTCAACCGGCACGTGTCCGAGGTCTATCTGTCCCTCAGCGCGCGCTACTAGAAACCAAGACAAAACGACGACGGCGCGCTCTCACCAGCGCGCCGTTTTCGTTTTTGTCTCGTCGCGATTCCGAGGATGAAGCGCGATGCGCTCGTTCATTTTTTCTTGTTCAGCTCGTCGGGCGGCACCATGTACTTGAGGCCGCACCACTCGATTTCTTTCTGCGTCTTGGTGTCCATCATGCAGCGATACCAGGCCATGTTGCCCTGGAAGAGGCAGCCGGTGATGACGAGCGAGCCCTTCTTGTCGAAGTCGGGACGTCCGTTGACCTGATTGGCGTGCTTGGCGGTCATCTCGCACTGCTCGTTGCCCAGACGCGAGTGGAGCAGCTTCTCCTCGGACGGGGTGTACGGTGCGGCGATCCCCGCGTCGCCACTGGACGGGTCGTGCCAAGTGACGGCCGGCGCGGGCGGCCCCGAAGGAACGGTGGGCGCCGAGGTCTTCGCGGAGCTCGTCGCGCTCGTCGGTGGCGTCGGGGTCAGGTCGGGCTCGTCGGAGCGGCGCGGACAACCGACGAGGCCGCACGCGAGCGCGGCGACGACGAAGAAGTAGGACTTCATGACAGTCTTCTTGCGCCAAAGAGCACGGAGAGCAAGCGGTTCCAGGTGGTCGTCGCAGGCGAGCTCGCGCCTGTCGACGTTCAGAATGCGCCAGCGAGACCGAGCGAGAACGGACCGGCTCCACCGATGACGAGCGCGGTCCCCTGTCC
The DNA here is from genome assembly GCA_025363655.1 of Deltaproteobacteria bacterium. GTDB lineage: Bacteria > Myxococcota_A > Polyangia > Polyangiales > JADJMO01 > JANYDK01. The sequence continues at coordinate 81,612 of JANYDK010000038.1, forward strand.
CTGCTTGGCGTTGGAACCACCCGCGCCGCTGACGTTCGACTTCGGTCCGTCGAAGAGCACGAGCGCGATGCCGGTGAGACCCGCTGCGGCGGCGACGCCAACGAGCACGTTGCCGGCGAGCGTGTACGTCCGGCCGTGCTCGTAGAGCGTGTGTTGATCGTCGGCGCAATGGGCACGATCGGGTCCGCAGGCATCGTCGAGGTGCGAGACGGCGGAGGCGCGGAGGCCGTACATGACGCCGGCCGAGAGGGCTGCGACGCCGGAGATGCCGAAGGCGATCCAAGGTGCGGCGCCGAGACTCGATGACGAGGAAGGCTTCGGAGCTGGAGGCTCGATGTCGGACGAAGCGGGCGAGAGCGTGACGACGATGCGTCGTGGTGGGTCGCGCGGGGCGAGGTGCGCCTTCTCCTCGAAGGGCTCGCTCTTCGGCGCGGTGACGCGGACGACGTGATCGCCCGGGTCGAGGGGAATCGGCGTCTCGAGGAGCGCGTCGGGGATGGGGTTGCCATCGATGGCGAGCTTGGCGCCGACGCCCTTCGGGACCACCACCACCACCATGGGAATGCGAGCGCGCAGATCGTCGATGTGGCGCTTCGCGTTGGCTCCGATGAGAGCAGCGTCGGAGCCGGTCTCGGCAGCTGCCTCGGACTCTGAGCGCATGAAGTCGTTCAGCGCGGCGACGAGAAAGCCTAGTTTTTCCGAGCAGAGACCGAGGTGAAAGCGGACCGCGGCGGTCATCTTCACCTTGCCCACGCGCTCGAAGCGATCGCGAGCTTCGCTCCAATGCGACGTCTCTTCGAGCGCGAGCCCATCGCGAAAGAGGTCACGGGCGGCGGCGAGCTCGGACTCGGTGGCCTCGGCCGCGGCCTCGCGCTCGCAGAGCACGGGGAGCAGGAGCACGGGGCTGGAGAGCGAGAACGCGATCAGAACGGGAAGCGCGAACGCACGCTGCTGGCGATGCTGCATGTCAGAAGCCGGCGCGCACGACGCCTTCGTGCGCCTCGGTGCTCGGCGTCGACTTCGGTACGGCGACATTCACGCCATTCACGCCAGCCACCTTCGGGCGCGGCGGGCGCTTCTTCGGCTTGCCATTGGAGGGGCGAGCGGGGCTGACGACCGGCGCGACGGAGGGCGCGATCGTGTCGGAGGGCGCGACGAGCGTCGTCGGCGCGTCGGTCAGATCGATGACCTCGGACGCGAAGGGAACGGCCACGTCGGTCGTCTTCGGTGGCGGGGCGAAGGGGAGCGCGCCGAACGCCGACGAAGCCCGGGGGCTCGAGGAGAAGACGACGGTGACGATGATGCCGAGCGTGGCGGCGGCGAACCCGAGGAAGAGAGAGCGCGAACGGCGGTGGAGCCCTGTCGAAGGGGCGAGCTCGATGCTCGCGTGCATGCCCGTTGCACCTACGTCTCCCGTGGGAGCCAGCGACGGACGAACCGACGGCGCGACGCGGAACGAACGGTCGGAGAGGCGGACGGGCACCGAATCGAGCGGCAGCATCGGACGCGCGGTGACCAGCGTGACGCTCTCGTGCTCGGCCCGTGTCACTGCCTGCGCCACAGCCATCGCGCCGCTGGCGTGCGCGGACGATGACGTTCCTGCAGGCTCTTCGACGAGCACCGCGGTGTGCTGACTGGCCGCTTCGGAGGGCGCATTGGAGAGCGCGCGACGCGGCACCTCTTGCGAGAGGTGGAGCATCGGTAGCTTCTCGCACGCGAGAATGGCCTCGAGCGAAAGCGCGAGCTCGCGGGCCGAGCGGACGCGGTCTTCGCGCGGCTTCTCGAGACAGCGGAGGACGAGCGACGAGAGCGCGGGCGAGACGTCGCGAATCTCCGGCGCCGGATCTTCTTGAATGGCGGCGAGGAGCGAGGTGTACGTCGGCGCGCGGAACGGATGGCGGCCGGTGATGCACTTGTGGAGGATGACGCCGAGCGCCCAGACGTCTGCGCGCGCGTCGATGTCGGGCTCGCCGCGGGTCTGCTCGGGGCTCATGTACGCGGGTGAGCCGAGGACGGTGCCGATGGTCGTTTCGACCGCATCGAACGAGCCGTCGAGGAGCTTGCTGACGCCGAAATCGAGCACTTTGGGGACGATGACGGCTTCGAGGTCGCGATGGAGGAAGAGGTTGGCCGGCTTGAGATCGCGGTGGACGATGCCTTGTTCGTGCGCGACCGAGAGCGCGTGGGCGACGTCGGCGACGATTCGAAGCGCGGTGCCGAGCGGGAGCTTGCCGACGCGGGAGAGAAGAGCGTCGAGCGGCTCACCTTCGAGGAGCTCCATCACCAAGTACGGCGTGTCGTCATCGAGGCGGCCGAGATCGTAGACGTCGACGATGGAGCGATGACGGAGACGGCCGGCGGCCTTCGCTTCTTGGAGGAAGCGACGTACGCGACGCTCGTCGCGTTTGCCAGGCAGCATCAGCTTGAGCGCGAACTCTCGATCGGTGAGCTCGTTGCGCGCACTCCATACGGCGCCCATCGCTCCTCGTCCGAGGAGGCGTAGAAGGCGGTAACGGCCGCCGATGAGGTCGCCAGGCTGTTGCAGCACGAGGCTCGAACTATAGCGCTTGTGCGCGAAAAATCCTCCGTCACGGCGAAGTGACAGGGGTGCGGAGCGCACTCCGCACGCGCAGCCAGCCGGGTTTTCGGCAGCGCGGGCCGAGGACTGGTAGAGTCGGTCGAGGATTGCCGATGGTTGAAGGGGTCGAGGCGACGCGCACAGTCGAGGGTGGGACATCGTCCCCGGACGGCGCCATCGTCGTAGTCACGAGTGGGCCGGCCAAGGGGAAGTCGCTGCGCATTCCCTCCGAGCTCGGCGAAGTCCTGCACATCGGGAAGGCGACCGACAACGATCTGGTGCTTCTCGACGACACGGTGTCCCGCCATCACCTGACCATCGGACGCGTCTCCGAGGGCATCGAGGTACGCGACGTCGGGAGCACCAACGGGACGCGCATCGGCAACGCCAAGATCACCCAGGCGATCGTCGAGCCCGGCACCATCGTGAAGGCGGGCGGGGTCGAGCTCTCGATCCGTATCGAGCTCGCCGGCGTGGAAATTCCCGCGAGCTCGAAAGATCACTTCGGCGTCGCGATCGGCGCGGCGATGTCGATGCGGCGCATCTTCGGGCTGCTCGAGAAGATCGCGCCGACGACGGCCTCGGTGCTCCTCCTCGGTGAGACCGGCACTGGCAAGGACGTCCTCGCGCGCTCGATTCACCAAGAGAGCCCGCGTCACGACAAGCCCTTCGAAGTCGTCGACTGTGGCGCGGTCACACCGACGCTGATCGAGAGCGAGCTCTTCGGTCACGAGCGCGGCGCCTTCACCGGTGCGATCAGCTCACGCGCCGGCGCCTTCGAGCGCGCGCAAGGCGGAACGCTCTTCCTCGACGAGCTCGGTGAGCTCCCCCTCGAGCTGCAGCCGAAGCTCCTGCGCGTGCTCGAGGCGCGCACCTTCCGTCGCGTCGGTGGAAACAAGACGCAGAACTCCGACGTGCGCATCATCGGAGCGACCACCCGTGACCTCGCGCGAATGGTTTCGCAGGGGAAATTCCGGGAAGATCTCTACTTCCGCCTCGCGGTGGTGCCGATCCAGGTGCCGCCGTTGCGCATGCGAGTCGAAGACCTGCCGATGCTCTCGAAGCGCATCCTCGATGGGACCGGGGAGCCGATGCTCCACATCTCGCCGGAGACCGAGCGCGCGCTCGCGGCGCACGACTGGCCGGGCAACGTCCGCGAGCTGCGCAACGTGCTCGAACGAAGCGCACACTTCGCCCGCGCCTCGGGCGAACGCGAGCTGCGGCTCTTCGACTTTCCCGGCGGCTCACCGCCCGAGGAAGTCATCGAAGACGTCTTTCGCTACAAGCCGGGAACGACGTATCGAGAGGCCCGTGGTCGCGTCGATCACCGCTTCGAGCGCTCGTATCTGACGTGGCTCTTGGCGCGTCACGGCGGCAACGTCGCAGCGGCGGCGCGTGAAGCACAGATGGATCGCAAGTACCTCGCCGACCTCGCGCGCAAGCATCGCCTGAAGAATCAGGCCGAATAGCTTCGGCAACCGAGCGGAGCGAGATTGACCGAAGCGGCCAAAGTTGCGCAGCAATCTTTTGGCGAAACGAGACTTTCGGCAACCGAGCGGAGCGAGATTGACCGAAGCGGCCAAAGTTGCGCAGCAATCTTTTGGCGAAACGAGACTTTCGGCAACCGAGCGTCCGATGACCGTCACGGCGTTCGATACGCGTAGAGCGTGCACCAGGTGCGGTCGTCGCAGGAGGGCGCGGCGGCGGAGACCGACGAGCATGGCGTCGGGCCCGACGTGAGGGCTTGGAAGTAGAGGAACGACTGCAGGTCACGCGACGTGTGGGCGGGATCGTCCTTGACGTCGACGGCGAAATCGAAGCCCATCGATTGCCCGGGCGCGGGTTGGCCAGGGAGATCGGTCCACTCGGCGACCATCTCGACCTCGTAGCCACCGGCGACGATGCGCGAGGCGAAGCGAAACGGCAAAGCACCGTATTTTCCTGCCGAAACGAGCGCGCCGAAGGGGGCGTGGCCCGAGCCCGGCGCGGCGAGGACCACGTGACGTCCGCCATCGGCGGCGAGCGCGCCGGTCAGTGGATCGACGACACCGCGGAGGAAGATCTCGATGGCGTCGCCGGTGACCGGATCGTCTTCGACGAGGAGATGCGGATCGTCGAGCACTTGTGCGTGCAGGTGGATGCCGCGGGCGCTGATGCCGACACGGAGGACCACGCGCGCGGGGACCTCGGACGTGGCCGGCGTGCGATGGGCGCCGGCACGCGCGGAGAACTCGCGCGGGGAGAGCACGCAGAGATCGTCGCCCTTGCCGTCGACGACTTCGGAGTCCGGAACGAGGAGCTCTTCGATCGGCGCGCAGGGGGAGAGCGCCGCGCGCGCCGGGCAGACGGTCGGGGGTGATCCGACTTCGGGGACGTCGTTCGGAGCATCGATCGGAGGCCCATCGGAGACGTCAGAGACGTCGAGTCGTGCATCGGGAGTGGTCTCGAGCACGTCGGCGTCCGAGCCCGCGCCGGCGCCGGGAAATACGTAGTCCGGGAAGGCGCAGCCGCCGCAGAGGGCCGCGAAGGTGACGACGACGACGAGGGCGGGCGCGCTTCGCACCGGATCACTTTCCGGTGAAGCGGGCCTCGCGGCGCTCGAGGAACGAGGCCAGCCCCTCGCGTGCGTCGTCGCTCTGGAGGATCGGCGCGAGATCGGGCAAGAGGCGTCTGGCCGCTTCGGCTTCGCTTCCGAGCGCGATGCGTGACGACGCGAGCGTCGCGTAGACGCCGAGCGGGGCCTGCGCCGCGATGCGTCCGGCGATGGCGAGGGCGCGCTCGAGTTGTTCGCCGGGCGGGGCGAGCTCTTGCACGAGACCGAGCCGATGCGCTTCGGCGGGCGTGATCTCGTCGCCCGTGAGCAGGTAGCGCATCGCGTTTCCCCAGCCGATTTCCCGGGGCATGCGGATGGTGGCGCCGCCGACCGGGTAGATGCCGCGCTTGATCTCGATTTGGCCGAACCGTGTGTCGGTGGCGGCGACGCGCACGTCGCAGGCGAGCATCAGCTCGATACCGATGGTGAAGCAGATGCCCTGCACCGCGATGACGACCGGCTTTCGGCCGCGCGAACGGAAGATGCCGAGCGGATCGGGCGTGCCCTCGGGATAGGGGAACTTTCCTTCGGCGAAATAGGGTGCGATTTGCGCCAAATCGAGGCCGGCGGTGAAGTGCGGACCGTGGGCGAAGACGACCGCGCAACGGAGCTCGTCGTTCTCTTCGAGCTCTCGATACGCGTGACAGAGTTGGTGGAACATCGGCACGTCGAACGCGTTGCGCTTCTTCTCGCGGTCGAGCCCGATGAGGAGGACGTGCCCGCGCGTCTCGGCGGTGACGCGGTGCTCGGATTCGACGGCGGCGTTCGTGCTCACGGGGCGAGAGCGTAGCAGCGAGATGGGGCGCGGTTCGCCAAAGAACGTCTCAGCCCACGACCTTGCGGCGCGCGGCTTGCGCGATCGGGGTGCGGACGTTTTGATCTTTGGCGAGGACGCGCAGTTCGGCGGGGCCGACGAATTCGAGGGCGCGGAGAGCGACGGGGACGGCGGTCTTCGGGTTGCGCACGAGGGCGAGCGCGATTTCAGGGCGACCGATCCACTCGCGCCGATCGGCGATGGCCTTGAGGAGCTCGGGGCTGACTGTGCGCATCTTGGCGATGCCGACCACCTCGTCGAGTTGGATGCTCGGGTTGCGGAGCACGTAGACGTGGAGGCTGGTGTTGGGATCGCGGAGGACGGCGGCGCGCTCGTCGCGCGTACCGTGGATGGCCTGCTGCATGCGATCGACCGGGCCAGGGACGACGACCGCCCGCGGGGTTTGCATCGGCGGAGCGACGGGCAGATCGCGATCGGTGTCGGGCGCGCGCATCGACTCGCCAGGCTTCACGACCGAGTGCTCGGGCTCGCCGCCGCTGGCGTCGTCGGGGTCGACGTTCTTTCGCGCGTTGTTCACCGCGGCAACGAGCGCTGGCAGGGGCGTGAAGGTGACCGCGACGCCGACGCCGGAAAAATACTGGACGACTTGGGCATCGAGGACGAGCGAACCGCGCGGGGCGACGATCTCGAGCTCGACGCTCTGAAACTGCTGAAGCACTTCCGCGGGGCTGACCCGGACCAAGAATCCCCCACGCGCCAGCTGCTCGTCGTAGTCGCGGACGAGATCGGCGAGTCGGTGGTACCGTACGCGGAGGCGCACGAAACCAAGCGTAGCGGACGGCGTACAGGTGTGGGACGAAGACTGCTCATCGCGAGCGTACCTGCTACACTCGACGCACACGCACTCGCCCTCCCCGGGGCCAGTCTGGGAGAAAACTCATGCCGAGCCTGCTCGATCAACTGAAGACCATGACCGTCGTCGTCGCCGACACCGGCGACATTCACTCGATCGAGAAATATCGGCCGCGCGACACGACGACCAATCCGTCGCTGATCACCGCTGCCGCTCAGATGCCCGAGTACGCCGACGTCGTCGACGGGGCGCTGACGTGGGCGCGGAACGAAGCCGGAGCGGGCGCGAAGAACGAGGCCATCGTCGGCCTCGCGATCGATCGTCTGGCGATCGAGTTCGGCGTTCGCATTTTGAAGATCGTCCCCGGGCGCGTCTCGACCGAGGTCGACGCGCGGCTCTCCTTCGACACCACCGCGACGCTCGCCAAGGCGCGCCAGATCATCGGTCAGTACAAGGCCGCCGGCATCGGGACTGATCGCGTGCTCATCAAGATCGCCTCTACCTGGGAGGGCATCAAGGCCGCTGAAGTCCTGGAAAAAGAGGGCATTCATTGCAACCTGACGCTCCTCTTCGGGATGCATCAGGCGGTCGCGTGCGCCGAGGCTGGGGCGACGCTGATCTCGCCGTTCGTCGGTCGCATCCTCGACTGGTACAAGAAGTCGACGGGCAAGGCCGGCTACGAGGCGCACGAAGATCCGGGCGTCGTCTCGGTCACGCGAATTTACAACTACTACAAGAAGTTCGGTCACAAGACCGAGGTCATGGGCGCGAGCTTCCGCAACCTCGGAGAGATCACCGAGCTCGCCGGTTGCGATCTCCTCACCATCGCGCCGTCGCTCCTCGCCGAGCTCGAGAAGGGTGACGCCACCCTGCCCCGCAAGCTCGATCCGAAGGCCGCGCCCGATCCGAAGATCGAGCGCCTGACGATGAACGAGGCCGTCTTCCGCGAGATGCACGAGGTCGACAAGATGGCCAAGGACAAGCTCGCCGAAGGCATCGACGGCTTCAGCAAGGCGCTGGTGGCGCTCGAGAAGCTCCTCGGCGAACGCCTCGCCAAGCTCGCGAATTGAACGATCGCGACGATTGCACGATCGCAAAGATTGAGTGAGCCGAGGTCGCGACATGAGCGCTGAGGTCAGGTACGCGGTCGAGGACGGGCGCGACCCACTCGAGTCGCTCGTGCTTCGCGATCACCAGACGAACGCCCGCGTGGTCCTCGCGCCCACGCGCGGGGGGCTCGTCACTCGCTTCTCCATCGGAGGCGAAGAGCTGCTCTACCTCGACGAAGCGACGCTGCGCGATCCGTCGAAGAACGTGCGTGGCGGCATCCCGCTGCTCTTCCCCATCGCCGGCAAGCTCGCCCCCGAGGCGCGGCTCGCCGGCGACGTCACGCATGCGATGAAGCAGCACGGATTCGCGAGAAATCGTGCGTTTTCGGTGGCCTCTCGGCAGGCGAGCGAAGACGCGCGGGTGACCCTCGCGCTCGAGAGCGACGAGGCGACGCTGGCGCAATATCCGTTCGCCTTTCGCTTTCTCGCGACCTTCAGCTTGAAGGATGGCGCGCTCGGTGTCCGCTTCGAATTCGTCAACACCGGCAATCGGCCGATGCCGATTCAACCGGGCGTGCATCCCTACTTCGTGGTGCCCGACGAGAAAAAGCGCGACGCGCGCGTGCCGACCGATGCGAAGAGCGCCTTCGACAACGTCACCGGCCGCGACGTCGAGCTCGCTCGGCCCATCGATTTGACCGCGGCGGAGGTCGATCTCCACCTTCATGGACACACCGGCGATGAGGTGCGGCTGGTGCGACCGTGGACGCGCGACGTCGTCATCCGTTACTCCGCCGATCACCACATGGTCGTGGTGTGGACGCAGCGCGGAAAAGACTTCGTCTGCGTCGAGCCGTGGCTCGATCGTGGCGGCGCGTTGGCGAGTGGTGGCGGCGTGGTGGTCGCGCCGGGTGCTTCGCACGTCTCGACGCTCGAGGTCTCGCTCGCGTGAGACTCGGCTGGCGCCCTGGCGCGTCGTTCGCAGCTCCTGCGTTCGTCGCCTGCGCATGGCTCGGAGGGTGTCGGGCCGCGGAGGTTCCACCGAAGCCGGCGACGCCGCACATCGACTACTTCTTGGTGGCTGCGCCGGGCGGCGAGACGATCGATATCCAGGCTCGTTTTCCCGCAGGATCGTCCGACGTCCTCTGGCTCGACGAAGAGGTCGTTCCCTTCGTCACGTACCTCGAGAAGGCGCCGACCTTCGTCGCCACCTCGACCGGCGGACGCGATCCGCGATGCGCGCAGGGATGCACCGTCACGTATCGGGTGCGTCTCGGGGAGGCAGCGGCGGCGCTCGATCACGTCGACACGGCCGCGCGCGAAGGAGGGCTTCTCATCACCAGCCCGAGCGCGTTCCTCCTTCACCCGAGCAGCTTCCCCAGCGGTACTCGCTATCGCCTGCACGTACGAGTGCCCAGCGGCACGACGTTCGTCACCGGTCTCTTTCCTGCGCCGGGCGAGCCCGACGTCTACGAAGCGCCAGCGCCCGATCTCGCGGAAGGACCGTTCACCGCGTTCGGAGCCATGCGCACGCGCGAGCTCGCGGGCGGCAAGGTGACGCTGGCGATCGGCCCCGGGCTGACGATTCCCGACGACGCCATCGCCCAATGGTCGGAGAACGCTGCGCGCGCAGTGGGCACGTTTTACGGAGCTTTTCCCATTCCACACGCGCTCGTCCTGGTCGTGCCGGACGAGCTCGGCGGCGGCATCGGATTCGGGCAGGCGAGCGGCGGCGGCGGCGCGAGCATCATCGCGCGCGTCGGTGCGCACGCTCCGAAGTCCGAGCTGAACGACGACTGGGTCTTGCCGCACGAGATGGTGCACCTGGCGATGCCCTACGTCGCGCGTCGTCATCATTGGTTCGAAGAAGGCTTGGCGACCTACGTCGAGCCGATCGCGCGTGTGCGTGCGGGGCAAGCTGGGCGTGACGTGGTCTGGAAGCCGTTCATCGAGATGATGCCCAAGGGCTTGCCCAAGGAAGGCGATCAAGGGCTCGATCGGACGCCTACCTGGGGTCGCACCTATTGGGGTGGGGCCATCTTCTGTCTCCTCGCCGACGTCGCCATCCGCGAGCAGACGCACAATGGGAAGTCGCTCGACGACGGGCTACGCGCGGTCGTCGCGGCGGGCGGCAACCTCTCGATGCGCTGGGAATTGAGCCACATTCTCGAGGTGGTGGACGGAGGCACGGGCACGCACGTGCTCCGTGAGCTCTACGCGAAGATGGCCGAGGCGGCGGCGCCGACCGATCTCGACGCGCTCTTCCGACGGCTCGGCGTCTCGGTCGAAGGAGGCAAGGTGCTCTACCGCGACGACGCCGAGCTCGCCGCGATCCGCGACGCCATCACCACCGCTCCGATGGGGAAGAAGTGACGCGCGCACGCACGCGCGAGTTGAGCATCGAGACGCCCCGAGGCCCCTGCCCTGCGAGGCTCGTGAGACCTCCCGACGCGTTCGCGCTCTACGTGTTCGCGCATGGCGCGGGTGCGGGGATGCATCACGTCTTCATGGAATCGATGTCGGCCGCGCTCGCCGAGGAGAACGTGGCGACGCTGCGCTATGCGTTCCCTTACCTGCGCGAGAAGGGCGCGGGCTTCTCGAGGCCCGACCCACCGAGCGTACTCCACGCCACGGTGCGCGCCGCGCTCGCTGCAGCCCTCGAGCATGCCGGCGATCTGCCTTGTTTTCTCGGTGGAAAATCGATGGGCGGGCGGATGTCGTCCGAGGTGATGGCGAGCGCGAGCACCACGATCGAACCCCGCGAGACCTCACGCGTTCGAGGACTCGTCTTTCTCGGCTTTCCACTTCATCTCGCGAAAAAGCCGGCGACCAAGCGGGGCGAGCATCTCGCACAGGTGAAGGTGCCGATGCTCTTTCTTTCGGGCGATCGCGACGCGCTCTGTGACCTCGGGCTATTTCGACCTCTGCTCGCGAAGCTCGCGAAGTCACGCAAGGTCGGGAAGGTCGGGAAGGTCGGGAAGAGCAAGCCGCGCCTGCACGTCGTCGAGGGTGCCGATCATGGCTTCGCCGTGCTTCGGCGATCGGGACGCATGGGCGACGAGGTGATGCGCGAGCTGGCCCAGGAGACCGCGAGTTTTCTCCGCGCGCACGTCGCGGTGTAGGCTGCGCCGGAGCCGGAGATGAATCGCCAACAAGAGGAGGAGCTCGCCTGGGTGACGGCGAGGGCCCGTCGCGCCCTCGGCGAGGCCGAGCACCTCGAGCCACGCGCGATCCTCAACGGGTACCGTCGCGCGCTCCGCGTTTGGCATCATCCGATCGCGAGCGGGACCGGCGAGCTCCCGTGGATCTCGCACACCGTCTTCGTGCAGGGAAAAACGGGGAGAATGGCGACCAGGCGGGTGCTTTGGGAGCGCTCGACCGATGTCGCGATCATCGCCGATCCGAGCTTGCGGGCCACCAGTCCGGCGCGTCTCGAACCGACGTTGCGCATCGCCGACGCGCTCGTGACCCCGCACGAGATCGAGCTCCTCGTCGAGTATGCGTCGCGCATTCGTCTGCCGCTGGTCGGCTATCCGCGCGCGATCGCTCCCGAGGACGACGCGCGCGGGGTCAGCTTCGCGGTCGGTCGGAGCACCACCACCCTCGAGTGGTCGGGCTCCGAGCCAGAGGCGTGGAAGCCGCTGATGGAGTGGGTCGAGCGCCTGCAGCGTCTCTTGCAGCACGCGCTCGACGGATGACTCGGTGACGTGAGCCGCTAGGGCTTTGCTTCGGGCGGCGCGATCGTCGAGACCGGCGGCGGATCGGTCGAGGTGCTGCTCGGCGAGGCAGACCCCGGCGTCGGCTGCGGCAACTCGGTCGGACGCGGCGGACCGCCGTAGCAGGCCATCAGCGTGGTGGCGAAGGCGCCTCCGACGAAGAGGCCACCGGCGATGCGTACGGCGCGCGAGCGACGCGCGACGACGGGCGTGTCGCAGTTCGGGCAGCGATCGCTCGCGGCAGGGACGAGGCCTTGGCAGTGGGTACAAGCGGTGAGCGCCATGTCGCAAGAGTGCACGAAGCCGCGCCCCACGTCACCTGGCGAAATGAGATGCTCGCGCCGTGAAACCGAGCCAAAGGAGCGAGCCAAGCGAGCCGCGCCGCCTCGATGTGGTGAACGAGCAGTTCCGGCCGGTCTACGTCGTCTGGGAGCTGACGCTGCGCTGCGATCAACCGTGCACGCACTGCGGCTCACGCGCGGGGGACGAACGCGAGCGCGAGCTCTCGACGGACGAGGCGCTCGAGGTCGTGAAGCAGCTGGCGGCGATGGGGGCCCGCGAGGTCGTGCTCATCGGTGGCGAGGCTTATCTCCATCCGGGCGTGCACGCGGTGATCGCTGCGCTGGCGGCGGCAGGCGTGACGCCGACGATGACGACCGGCGGGCGCGGCGTCGACGAAGCCCTCGCGCGCTCACTCGCAGGCGCGGGCCTCTCGCGGGCCTCGGTGAGCATCGATGGAGTCGGCAGCACGCACGATCGGATGCGCGCCTCGCCGGGCAGCTTTGCCGCCGCCACCGCCGCGGTCGGTCATCTCGAAGCGGCGGGCGTGCGCTGCGGCGCGAACACCAATCTCAATCGCTACAACCACGGCGAGCTCGAGGAGCTCTACGAACATCTGCGCGCGCTGCGCATCGAATCTTGGCAGGTGCAGTTGACGGTGCCGCTCGGACGCGCCGCCGATCGACCGGAGATGATTCTGCAGCCGTGGGAGCTCCTCGACGTCGTGCCGCGCGTCGCCGCGCTGAAGAAGCGCGCGCAGGCCGATGGCATCTTGCTCATGCCCGGAAACAACCTCGGATACTTCGGGCCCGAGGAGGCGCTCTTGCGTTCGCTCGAACCGGGCGGCACCGATCACTGGCACGGCTGTCAGGCCGGTCGGTACGTGATGGGCATCGAGTCCGATGGCGCCGTCAAAGGGTGCCCCTCGCTGCAGACCTCGCACTACGTCGGTGGGCACGTTCGCGAAAGCTCCATAGCCAAGATATGGAACGAGCGTTCGGAGCTTGCTTTCACGCGTGATCGTACGGTCGAGGACCTGTGGGGGTTTTGCCGGACCTGTCCCTTCGCCGAGACGTGCCTCGGCGGGTGCAGTTTCACCGCGCATGCCGTCTTCGGAAAACCAGGCAACGATCCGTATTGTCACTTCCGCGCGCGCAGCTTCGCCAAGAACGGGCAACGGGAGCGCCTCGTGCGGCGACGTGAGGCGCCGGGGCTTCCCTTCGATCATGCGATCTTCGAAGTCGTCGTCGAGCCGCTGGACGCGCCCGAGCCCGTGTTGCCGACGCCGCGCGAGAGGCTGCTCAAGGTGGTGCGCGGATGAGACGTGCGATCTTCGTCCTCGTCCGCCTCGCCCTTCTCGCCCTTCTCGGCCTCTTCGTCCTGCTCGTCGGCTGTCATCGGCGTCGGTCGAGAGGTCCGACGCCGCGGCGCGATGCCGTCTTCGGGAGCATGCCGCACGCGCGCCCCAACGCCGTCGAGCTCGATCGAGACCTCGTCTACGCACGCGCGCTCGTCACGCGAGTGACCCCAACGCCGACTGCGCCCGAGCTCGCCCGACGGAGCGTCGGTGCGCGCGTCTTTCTCACCTTCTACGCGCCCCCGCGCGAGCCGGTCGTGGCCTCGGGGCTGGGCGCGACGGTGGCGGAATCGATCGACGCTGCAGCGCGCGATGCGCTGGGAAAAGAGGTCGATTTCGGCGCGGCGCGCATCGCCCTCGACCTGGTCGTCGACGTGCGTCCGTCGAACGACGATCACCCGAGTGGC
>JANYDK010000143.1 GCA_025363655.1 Deltaproteobacteria bacterium
CAGACCTCGGCCGGTGGCGCGTGGAGCGGTGAGCATTTGCTCGCGGCGCCGACCAACAAAGGGAAGCGCATCGCTATCGCATCGGACGCCGATGGGCGACTCGAACTCTTCTACGCTGGTACCAACGACGTCCTTTATCACGCTTGGCAACAGGCGCCGAATGGCTCGTGGAGTGGAGAGAGCGAGCTCTAACCAACTAACCAACTAACCAACTAACCAACTAACTAACTAACTAACTAATCGCGCCCGTGACGGAGAAGAGTGACGAGCCTGGGCGGCGGCGTGAGCGCCGAGTGCACGGACATGACCGTGCGCTCGGCGCGTTCGATCGCGCAATCAAAACGGCGCGAGCCCAACGGCTGGCCAGCACCCTTTGCGGGGCGCGTCAGAGGTAGGTGTAAGCGCATTTCGCAGCCGAATCCGCGAAGCGCGCCGTGCCCCGACGCCGATGTCCGACCGGCGGACGTTGCCCATCAACGCCGCGCTCCGCCTGAACCAAGCAGTTCGCGCGCCCTCTCTGCTCTCTGCATCGCCTATCCTCCTTCGGCCTGACGCCGGGGTTCACAGCGGCGCTCGCGCTCTCCGTGGGCGGAGACTCAGCGCGGGCGAAAGAAGCATTGGCCACTTGGCTGGCCCACCCGGAGAACCGGAACCTCGGCGGCACCGGTTCACCTGGTGTCAGAGCGCCGATGGGTGCGCCGAGGCGACCGCGCTCGGAGGAGCGTCGACGACGCCCGTCAGTGAACGTCGATCTTCTTCTTCTCCATGAGAATTCCCAGCGACAGCATGAGCAGCACCCCGGTGCGACGTGCCTTGCCCTTGGGCGCCGGCGCGAGGAAGTAGACGTCGTCGCTCTTGCGCTCGACCCCGTTTTGGATCTCCACCAAGCGACCGTCGGCGGCGATCGAGACCTTGTCGGTGGTCTTCCCCTCGACGACGGTCAGCGCGTCGTCGTCGTCGAACGCGCCTTCGACCTTGGGCTCGTTCTTCCCCTCGTTCCCGATGCCGACCAACTTCCCGCCGTCGGTCACGCCGATCACCAGCGCGCCATCGGCGTCGACGACGCGCGCGCCGTCGATCCGCGCGACGACCTTGCCGTCGAGGGTGATCTTCCCGTCGTCTTGGAGCTCGAGGTAATCGACCACCGCCTTCTCGTGATCCATGTGTCCGACGAGCTTCATCGCCGTCACCGGCAGCGTGGCGCCGGCGGCAGCGGGTGCCGCGCCGATCGACGGCGGGACGACGGGCGCTGGAGGAGCGCCGCCACAGCCGACGAGGGTCGACGCCAAGAGCGGCAGGAGCGGCAAGAGCCAACGACCGAGCGGCGCGGAGGGCATACGCGAAACCCTATCACCACCGAGCGACATGCCTCCCTGATGATGGGCGGGACTTTTTCTCGCACACGCGAAGCGTCTCCTGCTCCTCTAGGAGCGACCCCTTCGTCCGCCAAGCGGCCTTCGAGCGCCGGCGCCAACACCCAGATGGCTCACGACGCCATCATCCAGCCGGCGTGGGGACACACGTGCTCGCGCTCGACGGCCTCTTCATGCGCAGCGGACGCGACTGGGAGCACGCCTCATGATTGCATCATCGCGATGCGATCGATCAGCCAGTCGAGCTGACGGAGCGCCACGTCCCACGCGTGGGGCGGCACCCGATCGAGATCGGCTGCCATCGTGCGTCGAACGTGCGCATGCCTCTCCTTCGCCGAGCCGCCGGCATGCACGTCGAAGAGGGCGCGACCGACGAGGTCACAACCGCGGAGGATGAGCCCGGCGCGTTGCTCTTCGGCCGGACGGCGAAGCAATTCGCGCGCGCGAGAGAGGTCCGCGGCCGCGTCGATGTCTCGTCCCATCGCGTACGAGGCGATCGCTCGATCGGTCAGGCTCGACGCCTCGAGGGCCGACGAGCCGCGCGCGCGGTTCTTCTGGGTGGCGAGATCGAAGTCGTCCCACGCGAGCTGCACGTTGCCGCGCGCCAGCCGAAGGAGACCGCGCTTGCCGAGCAGCGTGCACTCCGAGCGCGTGGTGCCGTTTCCACGCGCGGCGGCGAGGCCCATTTCGATCGAGTGTTCGGCCTCGTCGAGCTCGCCACGCAAGAGCTCGATGCAGCCGATCGCCTCATGAAGAGTCGAGCGCCCGACGTCCGACGGATCGGGCAGCGCGGCGAGGGCGGCGCGGGCCTCGGCGAGCGCGCGATCGAGGTCGCCGATTCCGACCAACGTCTCGGCGACGTGAAGATGGAGGAAGGCGCGATCGCGCGCGAAGCCGACGCGGGCGTAGAGCGCTGCTGCCTCGTCGAGCGCAGCGCGCGCGCCCGCTTGATCGCCAGTGCGAGTGAGATGCTGGCCGAGATCCATCTGCGCCCTCGCGCGGACGATGGGCTCGCCGAGCTCGATCGCCGCGCTCGACGCTTGGCGAAGGAAGGACAGCGCCTCGCTGCCATCGGCGTCGACGCGATCGACGTGCGCCAGCGTCGCCGAAACACGTGCGATCGAGCGACGATCGCCGGCCTCGACGTGGAGAGAGAGTGCCCATCGCAGTCGCGCGCTCGCCTCCGCGACGAGGCCCGCTTGCCAAAGTACCTCTCCGAGGGCGCCGAGCACGCGCCCACGGAGCGCGGAGTCGCGCGAACGATCGGCGAGGATGAGCGCACGTTCGAGCTCGTTTTGAGCCTCGGCGAGCTCGGTCGGCGCTTTTCGTTCGGCGAGCGAAAGGCGCACCTCGGCCTCGTCGCGCGGCTCGGTCGCGAGCGGGAGGGCCTCGACGAGGAGCCCGATCGGCGCCCCCTCGACACGACCCTCGGCGAGGAGCAGCGCGAAGACGAGCCCCCGGTCGGCGATGGCCAAACGCGTGGAGGCGACGAGCTCGGCGCGGCTTCGCGAGAGCACGTCGCGTCGCGCCGAGGCCTTCTCTGCCTGCAATCCGAGGGCGCGATCGAGCGAAAGCGCGAGACGAGCCGCGAGCGGACCGTCCTTCCCGAGCGAGCGCTTCCACGCGGCGCGGATCTCCATCATCTCGGCGACGAGGGTGGCGCGGCCTTCGGCGTGGGCAGACCCTTCGAGGAGCGCGCACGCCGCCTGCCCCACGCTCGCGAAGTGGAGCGCATGTCTTCGCTCGGCGGTCTCCGCGTCGACGGTGCGTTCGGCCGCGAGCTCGCGCACGGCCGCGTAGAGCACGAAACGTTCGCGTTCGCGCCGCAGCTGAGAGCGTCGGCAGAGGCTGGCGATCACCGCGGGGACGTCGTCACCCGTCGCCACGGCCCGTGCGGCGTGCATCGTGAAGGAGCGGGCGAAGGCGCAGAGAAGGCCGAGCACTTCGCGTTCGCGCGGATCGAGCGCGGTCCATGACCACTCGACCGCAGCGCGCAACGTCGCGTGCCGCAGGGGAGCATCGCGAGCTCCCGCCACCAAGGTCGCGAGCTGGGCGTCGAGGCCCTCGAGGAGACCGCGCGCGGTGAGGTGCGGCAATTGCGCTGCCGCGAGCTCGATCGCGAGCGGGAGTCGGTCGACGCGCTCGACGATTTGCGCGTCCAGCGTCGCGTCCTCGGAGTGTCCGCCGTGCGCAGCGACCCGGTCGGCGAGCATCGCGATCGCATCGGCTTCGGCGAGCGGACCGATGGGCACGACGCGCTCTCCCTTCACGCGCAGCGGCTCGCGCGAGGTGCAGAGAATCGGAGCGAGGACCGCGGCCCATCCGGCGACGATTCGGGCGACGATTTCGATGGCTTGCTCGGCGTTGTCGAGGACGACGATTCGGTCGGGCACCGCGGCGATCGCGAGGCCGAGGCTCTTCGACCAAGCCGGGGGCGCCGTCCCCTCGAGCGGGATTTCCAGCGCCGCGGCGATGGCGACGAGCACCGTGGTCGCGCTGGTCGCGCTCGAGAGATCGCAGAAGACGTGCGTTCGACCTTCGACGTGCTCTTCGGCGCAGCGAGTTTTACCGACCCCGCCGGGGCCCACCAACGTCACCAGCCCTGCGCCGGCGGCGAACGCCTCGTCGATCGCGCGTAGCTCCGCGCTGCGTCCGAAGAAGCCACGTCTCGGCACGTGAATCGTCGTCATGGTCGTCGGCGCCGGCACCTTCGGGGCAGCGTCGAGAAAGGGCTCCCAGCGATATCCGTCGCCGTGGACGCCGACGACGTGCTTGTGCGATCCGAGGTCGAGCTTCGCGCGCAGGCGCTTGATCACGCTGTAGACGGGATCCTCCGAGGCGCGCGCCGAGCTGCCCCACACCGCGGTCATCAGCTCCCGGCGGGTCACGGTACGGCCCGGGCGCGCGGCGAGGTACGCGAGGAGATCGCGTTCTTTCGTCGTCAGTCGGACACGCAGCTCTCCGCGAATGACGATTTGTTGCGAGAGGTCGGCACCCCCGCCCTGGAGCGGGACCCAGTCCATGGAATCGAGGATACGCAGGTTCCAGGCAGCGTGCGCGAGGCGCTGCCCGGCTCTGCCCGAACTTGCCCAGAACTGCCAAAGACCGGGGTGACCGACGCGTGTCATCTAGCCGGAGGAGGCCAACATGAAGCTCACTCGTCCGTCGCGTCGCGCTCACGTCCTCGTCGTCGCGGCGCTTGGAATGCTCGGGGTCACGACATCGGGCTGCGCGGTCGGGCGCGACGATCCGAACGACTCGAAGCCCGCCGACGCACTGGAGGACGCGAGCGCATCGCGCGACGTCGAATACCTCGACGGAGGCTCCGAGGTGACCTTCGACGTCGGCGGCATGGATGGCGCCGCGGACGTCGGCTCGGACGGGGGAGCTGCGTGCGTCGCGACGGCGGTGAGCGCCGAGCAAGTCCCCCTCGACATGCTGATTCTCCTCGACGCGTCGGCCAGCATGCTCGACAGCGTCGTTCCACAGAAGTGGCCCACCGTCGTCGACGCGCTCACCACGTTCTTCGGCGATCCGGCGTCCAAAGGAATCTCGGCCGCGCTCACCATCTTTCCCGCCGGCGACGCGAAGGCGAAGTGCACCGCGACGACCTACCAGACGCCGCAGATCGACTATGGAGTTCTTCCCGCACGCAAAGGGGCACTGGTCACGGCGATGGGGGGCACCGACCCGAAGCTCAACGACATCACGCCACTCCACTCGGTCGCCGAGGGCGCGCTCGCGGGCGCGGTCGATTGGAAGAAGGCGCACGCCGGCCACGTCGTCGTCGCGGTCCTCGCCACCGACGGAAAGTCGACGTGCGTCACCACCGTCGAGCCCACGACCTCCGCCGCGAGCGCGCTCGCACACGGCGTGCAGACCTTCACCGTCGGGATGAAGGGCGCCGATCTCGCGCAGCTCGATGCCATCGCCGCCGCGGGGGGAACGAAGAAGGCCTACGACGCGACCGACATCGCGCTCTTCGAGAAGCAGCTGAACGCCATTCGCGCGAGCGTCCTGCCATGTGAGGTGATGATCCCGGCGGCACCGCCTGGCCAGACCTTCGATCGCGGCAAGGTCAACGTGCAGTACACGCCGAGCGGTGGTGGCGCGGTCGAGACCCTACCCTACGTGGCGAGCGCGGCCTCGTGCGGACCGGGGAAGGGCTGGTACTACGACGACGACGCTGCGCCGACGAAGGTCGTCTACTGCCCGGCGACGTGCAAAGAGATTCAGGCCGACGCGAGGGCGACGGTCGACGTCGCCTTCGGATGCAAGACGGTCATCAGGTAGTCAATCGCGTCGTCAAGGCTTGAGCAAGAACTGCTGCACCGTGCCGTCGAGGCACGGAGCGATCTCGTGTCGCGGCAAGTTCCGCCCTTGCGAGAGACGACGTGCAGACGCTGCGTCGTCGCCGCACTCCTTGCGGCGCCGTAGTTCTCGCGCGCGATTGCGCCGCGCGACGTGGTGATGCCGAAGTGAGCAGCTCGCCTCGTACATGATGAATGTCAGTGCCCCAGCGGACGGCGTCGCTACCTTGCGCCAAAACACCTGGAGGATGACATGGAGATCGACGAAAACCTGACCATCGGAGCCATCGCCGCCGCCCGCCCGGAGGCGACGCGAGTCTTCGAACGACTGGGAATCGACTACTGCTGCGGGGGCCAGAAGAAGCTCGGCGAGGTGGTCGCAGCCAAGGGACTCTCGCTCCAGCAGGTGCTCGAGGCACTCGGAACCGAGCAGGGGACCGCCGAAGTCGTCGACTGGACGATCGCGCCGCTCCGCATGCTGACCAGCTACATCGTCGGCAAGCACCACGCTTTCGAGAGCGAGGAGCTGGGCCGATTGACCAAGCTGCTGGCGAAGGTGACGGGCGTGCATGGCGCGCGACATCCCGAGCTCGAGAAGCTCTCGGCGATTTTCGCCGTGTTCCGCGAGGAGCTGCTCGCGCACATGGCGAAGGAGGAGCGAATCCTCTTTCCGGCGATCGAGCGCCTCGACGTGCTCGGAGTCGGCGCGCCGCCGGCGCCCTTCGGGGAGATGTCCAATCCGGTGCGAATGATGAACGCCGACCACGAGTCCGCCGGCGCGCAGGTGGCCGAAATGCGCCGCCTCACCGATGGGTTCCGTGCGCCCGCCGACAGCTGCGTCAGCTATCGCACCCTCTTCGACGCGCTCGCGACCTTCGAGCTCGACCTGCACCAACACATGCACCTCGAGTCGAACGTGCTCTTTCCCCGCGCGGTCGAGCTCGACACGTGTGCACGCGCCGGCGGCTGACGGGCGCCCACGCTACGACGCGTCGACCGATTTCGTGTGCTCGACCAACGCGTTGACGTCACGGACGAAGAAACCGGACGCTTCGGTGACGAGGACGCCCGCCTTCTCCCACCCACGAATCACCCGGATCGTCGTCTCGACGCGCGCACCGATGAGGCAGGCCAGCTCGCCGCGCGAGACGACGAGCGGGATCATCACCTCGCCGCCCTCGAGCTCGTCTCCGAATCGCTCGGCCAAGCACAGAAGGAGCGTCGCCAAGCGCTTGGGCACGGCACCCGCGCTCATCACACGGATTTTCTCGTGCAACGTGCGCGTGTGCCCGAGGAGAGCGCGGTTCATCGCCAAGGCAATCGACGCGTCTGCCTGCATCGCCGCGAGCACGCATCGGGCCTCGATGCGGATGACCTCGGCGACGTCGCTCATGACCACCGCGGCGAAGGGATAGGCGCCGGCCTCGACGACGGCCGCGTCGCCCGCGCTCTCGCGTGGGCCGAAGATCGCGACGATCGCGTCGGTGCCATCGGGGAGCGCACGGACGATTTTGAGCAGCCCTGACTGGACGAGGGTGAAGTGCGTCGCCCGATCGCCCGGTCGCCAGAGGTACTCGCCGCGCGTGAGCGTGCGCAGCGCGGCCGAACGCGCGAGTTCACCGAGGAGCGGCGCGGGGAGACCGCCGAGGAGCTTGGAGCTGCTGAGTACACGCTCGGCCCGCGGAGGGCTCGGCGCGTGGGCACCGAACGGGGCAGTCACGGAGGAGCTCGACATGTGTGCCCAATCAGCAAATTCGGAGCCACGCCAGAGGCGGCGCACGCGCGGCGCCTCGACGCAGCGTTTGCGCACCAGGCTCGCGCGATCGAACTGACCGATGTCATCGCACGACGCGACGTTCGACCACATCTTCGCCCCGAAGCCAGCGAGGCAGGTCCCTCGCACCGTCGGAGAACCAACCATGCAGTCTCGTACGTTCGCGCTCCTCGCCGTCGCCTCGACGCTCGCCCTCGCCGCAGGCGTCGTCGCCTGTCAGAAACCCACCCCGAAAGGCAACGCCGTCCTCGGCGCGTCGCAGTCGATCAAAGACCTGATGCAGAAGCGCGGGCTTACCGACGGTGATGTCGAAGCGGCGCTGCGTACCTACGTCCCATCGGGCAAGCTCGACGACTACATGATCTTCGCGTCGGGCGGGCAGTCCGGCCAGATCATCACCATCGGCGTTCCGTCGATGCGCATCCTCAAGGTGATCGGCGTCTTCACGCCGGAGCCGTGGCAGGGCTACGGCTACGGCGACGAGGGCAGCATGGCGGTTCTCGCCGGCGGCAAGCAGGGCACGCACGAGATCAAGTGGGCCGACGTCCATCACCCGAACCTCTCGGAGACGAAGGGCGACTACGACGGCCAGTTCATCTTCGTCAACGACAAGGCCAATGCGCGCGTCGCGGTCGTCGATCTCTCGGACTTCATGACGAAACAGATCGTCCCGAACCCGCTGGTCTCGAGCGATCACGGCGGCGCCTTCGTCACGCCGGACACCGACTACATCGTCGAGACCTCGCAGTATCCGGCACCGCTCGGCCGTGAGTACGTGCCGATCACCGAGTACAAGGACAAGTACCGCGGCCTCGCGATGTTCTGGAAATTCGATCGCCAGAAGGGCCGCATCGACGTGGCCAACTCGTGGGCCGTCGAGCTCCCGCCCTACACGCAGGATCTCGCCGACGCCGGCAAGCTGGTGAGCGACGGGTTCGTCTTCATCAACTCGTTCAACACCGAGATGGCGATCGGCGGCACCCTCGAGGGTAAACCGCCGATCGAGTCGGGCGCCTCGCAGAACGACATGGACTATCTCCACGTCATCGACTGGCGCAAAGCCGAGAAGCTGGTGGCGGCGGGCAAGGCGACGACGATCAAAGGCATTCGCGTCCTCCCGATGTCGGTCACCGCCGAAGAAGGAGTGCTCTCGCTGATCGGCGAGCCGAAGAGCCCGCACGGCTGCGACGTCTCGCCCGACGGCAAGGACATCGTCGTCGGCGGCAAGCTCGACACCCACGGCACCGTCTACAGCTTCGAGAAGGTCAAAGCGCTGATCGACGCCAAGAAGTACGAAGGCAAAGATGCCTATGGGGTGCCGATCCTCCCCTTCAAGGAGGCGATTCGCGGTCAGGTCGAAATCGGGCTCGGACCGCTCCACACGGTCTTCGACGACAAGGGGAATGCCTATACCTCGGTCTTCCTCGAGAGCGTGGTGGCCAAATGGTCACTAAAGGATCTCACTCTGATCGAGAAGCTCCCGGTGCAATACAACATTGGCCACATCCTTTCCGCCGAGGGCGACACGGTGAGCCCCGACGGCAAGTACGTGGTGGCGATGAACAAGATGTCGATCGACCGCTTCACCGGCGTCGGCCCGCTCTATCCGCAGAACTTCCAGTTGGTCGACATCGAAGGCGAGAAGATGCGCCTCCTCACCGACATGCCAATCGGCCTCGGCGAGCCGCACTACTCGCAGATGATCAAGACCGACAAGCTGAAGCCGCTGAAGATCTATCCGGTCGGCACCAACCCCTATACCGGCGGCATCGATCCGTCGGCGACTCTGAGTGGCAAAGAGCGAATCGAGCGCAAAGGCACCACCGTCGACGTCTACATGACGGCGATTCGCAGCCACTTCGTCCCCGACCGCATCGAGGTCGACGAGGGCGACACGGTGAACATCCACCTGACGAGCCTCGAACAGTCCGAGGACCAGACGCACGGCTTCACCATCAACATGTACAACATCGACATCAGCCTCGAGCCGGGCAAGCACCAGAACCTCTCGTTCGTCGCCGACATGCCGGGTGTGTATCCGATGTACTGCACCGAGTTCTGCTCGGCATTGCACCTCGAGATGGCTGGCTACGTCCTCATCAAGCCGAAGGGCGACGCCACGAAGGACAAGCCTGTCGACAAGAAGTGAGTCGGACGAGCGAGCGGAGCGAGATCGTTCGGCTCGGCAAAGGTGCCGAAGGCATCCTTTGCAAAAAACTCGAGTGAGTCGGACGACCGAGTAGCGAGAGCGTCCGCCGAAAGAGAGAACCCCATGAAGAAGCAATCGCACGCGAAGTGGATCGGGACGGCTGCCAGCGTCGCAGCGCTGTTCGTCGCGGTGGCCGGTTGTGGCAAGAACGATCAGACGCCGGCGCCGACGCCGTCGCCGGCGCCCGTGGTAGCACCGGCAGGGGGCGGCGAGTCGATCGACAAGGTCGTCGTGCCCGAGCTCACCTACAGCACCGTTGCCGGCGACGTCGACAAAGGCAAAGCGACGTTCATCGCCAAGGGCTGCAACGCCTGTCACAAGGTCGGCGAGGGCAAGCTGGTCGGCCCCGACCTCAAGGGCGTCACCGCGCGCCGGGAAATCAAGTGGATCGAAAAGATGATCCTCAAGCCCGAGCTGATGATCAAACAGGACGACGCCGCGAAGGAGCTCTTCAAGACGTACATGACGCCGATGGCGAACCAGAACGTCGATCCGGTGAACGAGCTGCCGTTCCTCCTCGCGTACCTCAAAGCCAACGAGGTCTGAGATGGCCCAAGGAGCGGATGGTCATCGGCACTTGCCGGTCTTGGCTACGGCCGAGCCGCAGAAAGCGCGCAGGATGACGGCGGCCCGTTGGGTCGTCGTCGGGCTCGCGGCCACCGCCGTCGTCCTCTATGTCGTTGCGCTGACGCAGCCGTGGTGGCGCTTCTGGCTCTTCGCGCCGCAATACCCGAAGGGGCTCGAGCTGATCATCTCGCTCAAAGGCGTCGCCGGCGACGTCCGCGAAATCGACACCATCAACCACTACATCGGAATGGGGCACCTCGAGACAGCAGCGACGTTCGAGCGTCGGATGGCGGCCTACGGCGTCGGCGCGATCGGCGTCCTCGTCGTCGGCCTCACGTTGCTCTCCGGGCGCAAGCTCGGCTGGCTGGCGGCGACGATCGGCCTGCTCTTCCCCGCGGTCTTCGTCGCCGACTCGATGTATTGGCTCCATCGCTTCGGTCACGATCTCGATCCGAAGGCGCCGCTTCACATCAAGGCCTTCACGCCGCAGATGTTCGGCACCGGCATCATCGGTCAATTCGAGACCTACGCCGCTCCGTACACGGGATTCTGGCTCGCGCTCGCCGCCTTCGGGCTCTTGGCGATCGGCACGTTCGTCCGTAGCCGCGTCTGCGCGAGCTGTGGCCTGGCGAGCAACTGCGGCGTCGTGTGCCCGTCGGCCTTCGTCGGTCCCGGCGCGGGCGGGGGCGCAGTGTGATGCGTGTCACCTGGTCTAGCGCGGCGGCGCTCGTGCTCGGCGCGTCGTTGGCGGTTGGCACCTGCGTCGCCGCCCGTCATGCGAAGAGTCAGGCAAAGAGCACAGGCACCTATGGTCCGCGAACGGCCACCGCGCCGGCGGGCGCAATCGTCGTCGGGGACGGGGCCGCTCTCCGCGCCATCCTCGGCGACAAGTCGGGACCGACCGACGTCTGGCTCGAGGGAACGAGCTTTCGAGGCGATTTCGTGATCGCGCGCCCGATCGCACTCCATGGCCTTCCGGGCGCGACCTTCGACGGCAGCGGCACCGGCACCGTGCTCCGGATCGAGAGCGACGACGTCACCCTCGAGGACGTCGTCGTCCGGGGCGCCGGTCAGCGTCACACCACCGAGGACGGCGCCGTGCGCGCTGAGGGCCAGCGCATCACGTTGCGGCGAATCTTCGTCGATCGAACGCTCTTCGGCATCGCGCTCCAGCAATGTCACCACTGCCTCGTCGAGGGGGCGCACGTGGTCGGGACCGACGTCGATCCTTCCTTCCGCGGCGACGCGATCAAGCTCTGGGAATCCGACGACTCGACCGTTCGCGGCAACCTGGTCGAGCGTGGGCGTGATCTGGTGGTCTGGTACTCGCGACGCGTCGTCCTAGAAGACAACGTGGTTCGCGACTGCCGCTACGGGACGCACTTCATGTACGCCCACGACGTGGTCGTCCGGCGCAGCCACGTGGTGAACGACATCGTCGGCATCTTCGTCATGTACAGCTCACATGTCCGCGTCGAAGACAACGTGCTCGCCGGGGCCCACGGCGCCGCTGGAGTCGGGATCGGCTTCAAAGAGAGCGACGACGTCACGCTCGATCGCAACGCGTTCGTCGGCAACACCACCGGCGTCTACCTCGATCGGACGCCTCGCTCGCCTGCTCAGCCGGTGAAGTTCCACGCCAACCTCTTCGGCGCGAACGACATCGCGCTGCGCCTTCTCGGCCCGGAGCGGGGCGCGATCTTCGAGGGCAACGACTTTCGCGGCAATGGCGATCTCATCCTCGTCGAGGGCGGCAGCGACGCGCTCGCCGCGACCTTCGTCGGCAACTGCTGGGCCGAATACGACGGCTACGATCTCGACGGCGATGGCACCGGAGACGTCCCTTTCGAACATCGACGGCTCTCGACGTCGATGACCGAGACCACCCCCTCGCTCCGCTTTCTCCAAGGCACCGTCGCGCTCGGCTTGGTCGACACGGTCGCGGACGCGTTTCCCCTCTTCGATCGCAAGCTCCTCTTGCGCGACGAGAAGCCGTCGATGCGGCCATGCACCCCGGAGATCTCATGAGCGAGCGCGGCACTCGAGGCATCCACGTCGGCGGCGCGAAGAAGCGCTTCGGCGCGGTCGTCGCGCTCGACGGCGTCGACCTCACGATCGCTCCCGGCGAACGAGTGGCGCTGGTCGGCACCAACGGCTCCGGAAAAACCACGCTCCTGCGCGCCCTCGCCGGGCTCGTGCGGATCGACGGCAAGGTGACAATCGACGGCGTCGACGTCGCCATCGAACCCGAGAAGGCCCTCGCACACGTCGCCTACGTTCCGCAGATCGCACCGCCGCTCGAGGCTTCGGTCGGCGACGTGGTGCGCGTCTTCGTCGGACTGCGAGGACGCACCTTCGACGACGTCGCCGCGACGGCGAAGCAGTTCGGTCTCGAGCTGTCGGCGCTGAAGAAGACACGAATGCGCGATCTCTCGGGCGGGATGAAGCAGAAGCTCCTCGCGGCGATGGCGCTCGCGGCCAAGGCGAAGATCCTCCTCTGCGACGAGCCGACCGCGAACCTCGACGTCGGCGCCCGCGCTGCGTTCGTCGAGGCGGTGCGACAGATGCCGAAGGAGACGACGCTGGTCCTCTGCAGCCATCGCGTCGACGAGGTGAGCGTGCTCGTCGGGCGCATCGTCGAGCTGCGCGACGGCAAGGTGGTGCGCGACGACGTCCGCGAGCTGCGCGAGCCGCGCGCCTTCGAGGGTGACGAGCTACACGAGCCGCCACCGCGAGCCGCGCGCACCGCCACGCCCCTTCAGTTGCTCGATCCGGAGGTCGCATGAGCCGCTCGAACGCGGCCATCGCGATCGCGGCCGCCGCCGTCGTTCTTGTCGCATGCACCACCGGCACGGACGTCGCCATCGATCCGGCGTGGGGCAAGGACCCGTGCGCGCACTGCGGGATGATCGTCGGCGATCGCGCGGCCGCCGCCGAGGCGATCGACCCGCGCGGCGAGCGCCTCTTCTTCGACGATGTCGGCTGCATGGTCACCTACGAGGCTGAGCGACACCTCACCTTCACCCGCGCGTGGGTGCGCGCTCCCGATCGCGCCGCTTGGATCGACGCCAAGGGCGCACGCTACGTCGGCGGCCACGCCACACCGATGGACTACGGTTTCGTCCCCACCGCAGCCCCTTCCGGGCTCGCCTTCGGCGAACTTCGCGAATGCGTCCTCGCCCGCAAAGTTTCCGAACAGGAGCCACCTCGATGATCCGCGCCGCCACCTTCTATCGACTCGAGCTGGTCGAGTCGCTACGCAGCCGTTGGCTCTCGATCACGGCCGCGATCTATGCGCTGGTCGTCTTCGCCTTCATCTGGCTCGGCATGCGCGAGTCCTCGGTGCTCGGCTTCACCGGACTCTCGCGCGTGGTGCTCCACGTCGCCACCGCGATCGTGGTCGCGCTCCCGCTCCTCGTGCTCGTCTCGACCTCGTCGATCATCGTCCGCGCACGCACCAGCGGACTCTTCGAGCTCCTCCTCGCACAGCCTTGTCGTCGGAACGACTGGTTCGCCGGCATGCTCGGTGCGCGCCTGACGACGCTCCTCGGCCCGCTCGTCGGCGTTTTCCTCGCGATCGGCCTTGCCACCGTGTTTCTCGGCGGCGAAGGCGAGTTCTCGCTCGTCTCGACGATCGTCCGCTGCCTCGCCGTGTCGGCGGCGCTGCTCTGGGCCTTCCTCGGGATCGGACTCCTTATCTCGGCGACGGCGCGCACCGCAGAGCGTGCGCTCGCAATCTCGCTCCTCGTATGGATCAGTTGCTCGGCGCTGCACGACTTCGCGCTGATGGGCCTCTTGCTCCACACACGCCTCCCGCCGTCGACCGTCTTCACGCTCGCCGCGCTCAACCCGATCGAGGCCGCGCGGGTCGGCATCCTCACGAGCGTCGATCCCGAGCTTTCGGTGCTCGGCCCAGTCGGCTTCTGGCTCGCGAACCACCTCGGTGCCGGTAAGGCATTGTTCATCGCGATCGCCTGGCCATTCACGCTAGGGACGATGTCGATGATGTGGGCGTCGCGGAAGCTGCGACGTAGTGATTTGGTGGCGTGAGAAGCCCGCACGCGCATTTTCGGTTGTGGCGTTCATGGCACGCACGTCCTGACGAAGATCACGCCGCCCTCTCTGCGATCACGCGCTCTGATGCGCGCCGTGGTCGTCAGCGTCGGGCTCGCGGCGCTCATCGTCCTCGGCTCACGCAACCTCGCGCACCCGAGGTCTACGTCGAGCAGCAATTGATGATGAAGTGCGACAGTTGTTACGACCGCTCGAGCGTCGGCCGGCACGCACGAAGAGATGGCCGCGCTCCGGCCTCAGTCGCGATCTTTTATCGCTATACCTTCTTACCCTCGCGCCATCCGATCTCGCACCACCCTATCGGATCAACATGGGCGCGGCTGCGATCAGCACCTTGGCCGGCTGCGTGCCGATCACCGAAAGCGCGTCGTCACCGGTGCTCGCGTCGATGCTGCCCTTTCTCCGCGGCTTTACCCTGATGTGGTGGGCGACTGCCACCGGGTGGATTCCGATGTTGGTCGTGCTCGGCGTTTGGCGCCACGTCGTCCGCAAATTTCCGCTCCGTTACGACCCGCTCTTCTGGGGGGCGGTCTTTCCCCCTCGGCATGTACACAGCCGTTGCTGCTCACTTCACGACCGGGGCCGGAACGAGCACCGCATCGACCACGTGAATGACGCCGTTGGAAGCCTGGATGCTGGCGATGATGTTGGCGTCGTTGACCATCACCTTGCCGTCCTTGACGTGGAAGGTGACCTTCGAGCCGTCGGACATCGAGAGTGTCTGACCGTCCTTGAAGTCACCGAGCTGCATGCTCGGGACGGCAGCGTGGTGCTGGAGGATGCGCTTCAGCTCGCCCTTATTTTCGGGCTTCAGCAGCGTCTCGACAGTTCCCTTGGGAAGCTTGTCGAAGGCGGCGTTGGTGGGCGCGAACACCGTGTAGACGCCACCCGGGCTGGCGAGCACGTAGACGAGATCGGCAGCCTTGAGCGCCGCGACCAAGGTCGTGTGATCGGGTGACGCCGAGGCGACGTCGACGATCGTCTTGGCGTTGGTCTTGGCGATGGTGGGCGCGACGACCGAGCTGGTGCCGGCGGCAATCGACGCGCTCCCAGCGGCACCGGGGGCGGACTCGTCACCTTTGGCGCAGCCGAACGCCAGGGTCGTGAGCAAGAGGGAGAAGATTCGGGCTTTCATGCGGGCTTCATGCACACGAACCCGACCCGGGCCCATGACCGATGTCATGCGTGCGTCTCACGCGGGAAGCGGTGACCATGCGCGGACGCGAGTCGACGTCTCCGCGATCTTGGGTCAGCTCCCAGACGGCGATCGAAAGGTGCGCGCGGGGTCGCGACGAGGAACGGGCCGGCGGTCGGCGGGGTGCATTTGCGCGGGCAAGCAGCCATCGTGCCCGCTCACGCGCGGGTTCGATCTCCAGGGGTAGAGAGGTCCTCATCGCCCTCGCTCGAGGACGATCAGCAACGACGCGGTGATCGCGCTCGCGGCGACGAGCAGCCATCCGACGGTTCGAAGTCTACGCGGGGAAGGCGGCGCGAAGTAGAGACCGATCGAGAGGAGGCCGAGAGGCGCGAGGCCGATCGGCAGCGCGGGCGCGACCACGCCTGCGATCGCGAGGGCGTAGGCGGCCGCGAGGACATACCCGGTGACGAAGGCGACGTGGGCAGCGGTTTCGGATCGACCCTCTGCGCGCGCGCGCGCGATGACTTCGCGCACCGCGAGGGTCGAGAGCGAGAGGCCCATCGCCCATGTCGTCCAGACGGTGAGCGCATGCGCGAGGGAGGCCCCGCCCGCGATGGCGATCGGCACGCCGCTCGACGAGAGCATCGTCGCTGCGAGCGTCTCACCAATCGCGGTGCGCTCACGTCGAAGGATCAAGAGCGGCGCGAACGCGAGCACGAGGAAGACCGGAAGCCCGAGGGCGGCGCGCGCGAGCGGCGAGATCGCTCCGAGCGCGTAGCCGAGGGCGAGCGCAACGAGCGCGCCGAGAGCGAGGAGCCACCGCCACGCGCGCGTGCCCTCGGTGCGCAAGATCGCGCTTCCGCGATGACCGAGGAGCACGAGGAGCGGCTCGTGCGCGAAGAACCCGGCGATCACCGCGGCTGCGAGAACGAATGCCGCCGCGCTCCCGTGACCGACGGCGAGTGCCGTGAGCACTGGCAGAGCGAGCTCCCCGTACGCTCCGTGCTCGCGTGGAAGCATTGAACGAGGACGTGAGCGAGAAGTGGGACGAACGACGCGTGCGTCTTCGGCGTGCGCGGTCATGGTCCCATCCATGTTGCAGGACGCGTGCTATGGCCCACGAGCGCATCATCGTCGTCGGAGGTGGAATCAGCAGGCTCGCGACCGCGCATGCTCTGCGTTGTGCCGGCGAATCTCGCGTCGAGGTCTACGAGGCCGCCTCGTGGGTCGGCGGCAACCTCCAAACGAAGCGGAGCGCCGGCTTCGTCCTCGACGAAGGACCCGATGCGTGGCTCGCCTCGAAGACGGCAGCGACGCAGTTGGCGCACGAGCTCGGCCTCGGCGAGAGCATCGAGCGCGCGCCGCACCGCCAGAATCGACCGCGGCTCGGGCGCCCTGAACTCAACACTTGTCGTGCGCCGGAGAGGGGCCTGGGGGCCTCACTCCCCCCCCAACAACACATGCGTCACATCCCTCCACAACACCTCGAACTGATCCACACTGAAATGCGCCCCCGAAACCAACCAATCCGCCCCATCCTTCTTCT
Source organism: Deltaproteobacteria bacterium (assembly GCA_025363655.1). GTDB lineage: Bacteria > Myxococcota_A > Polyangia > Polyangiales > JADJMO01 > JANYDK01. Next base: position 16,992 of record JANYDK010000143.1, read on the forward strand.
CCAACGGCCCCCGCAAATAGTGCCCAATCACGTCCAAATGGTCGGCCTTCAAGAACCCACGAAACTCCCCATGCACCTGCGACAGACTCGGCACCACCCCATCGCTACTCTCATGATCGAGCTCGAACTCCAGCGGCTCCCCCGTGGCTAGATTCTTCGCGTTGAACGGCGGATGGTACGAATACCCAGCCGGGGCATCGCTCGCGAGGGTCCATAGCGTCGTGTAGAGCACGGTGCCGAGAGGCGTCAGCAGATCGCTCAGCTTCGCCCGCTTGAGCGTCAGCAGCGGCTTCGGCGCAACAGTGCCGTACGACACGATGCGCACGCCGGGTCGCGGCTCGATGGAAGCGTGCAGCACGTCCATCGACTCCGGCGTCAGTTGAATCATCAAGCTGACGTCGGTGAGGACGCTGTTGAGGAATTCGCGCACCTCGCCTTCGCGCTCTTTGGTGAAGTCTTTCAAGAGCTGGTTGGTGAGCTGCTTCATCATCGTCTCGTTGAGACCGACGAAGTCGGCGACGCGATAGCCGAGCCCGAGAAGACCCGCCGCCGCGGAAATAGGGCGGCGCCAGAGGCCGACGAAGACGAGCAGGGTGATGAAGTAGAGGAGCTGCTTGCCGTAGATGGTGGTGAAGAAGTTCGCCAGCGGGGTGCCGTGGTGGGGCGAGGCGACGCAGACGACGGTGCGCAGTTTGGCGTCGAGCTTCTTGCGGAGCTCGTCGTTGCCGAGCTCGCGGGTGGTCGAGGCGACGAGGCGCGCGTCGATGCCGCCGGTGGAGTGGCCGACGAGGTGGATGGCGGCGACGTCGGGATCGTCGACGAGTCGGTGTTCGGCGATCGCTTCGAGGATGCGTCGGGCGCGGCGACGAAGGCTTCCGGTCGGAAGGGTGCTCACGCCGTGGACGACGACCTTTTCGCCGCGGGCTTCGAAGGTGCGCGTCAGCGTCTCGCGCACCGCGCGGAAATAGAGAACGTCGCCGAGGTTGGAGAAGCCGAAGAACCCAGGAATGAGAAAGACGTGATGCACACTCATTGGTCGGTTTTTCCTGTCGATTCCGCTTTTTTTGGCGCCTTCCAGCTGGTGCCGTCTTGGTACTCGACCTCGCGCACCTCGGCGGTGACCTTGGTGCACTCGTCGGGGATGAACGCGCTGGCGGTGATGTCCTCCCAATCTTTCCCATCGGGGAGCCGGCCGATCTGCGTCTGGGGGAAGTCTTTGATCTCCTTCGCACCCTCGAAGTAGTGGAGCAGGAAGTAGGCCTGTCGCACCGGCTTCTGCGTGAAGTTGAAGACGCGGAGGTTGGCGCGCGGCCCGCTGTTCGTCTTGTCCATCGACTGGAACTCCACCACCAGCGGCACATCGCCCTTGGGAGCGTCGGGCCACTTCACGGCTTCTTTTTCCGTCTTTCCACCCTTCTTGCCGCAGGCCGACGTCGCCGCCAAAGGCAGCGCGGCGAACGCGAGCAAGAGGAGAGGCAAGGAACGCAGCGATCGCTTCATGGAATGACTCTACCAAGCCTTGGCATATGAGCGTCATCGCGATGTGACGTCGCGATCGTGCAGATCGTCCCTCGCGTCCGTCTCGCTCATGTGACGCCGTCGATCGTGTCGCGCATCGCGCATTTCATGTCAGGATCGGCGCATGTGGCGCGCATCCTTCCTCGGCTTCTTCGGCTCCGCACTCATCGTGACGACGTGCCTCGGTCTCGGCTGCTCTTCGCGTGCAGACGAGACGAAGTCGATCGCGACGGGAAAATCGCAGGGAGCGCTGGCGCGTACGTTCGATCGCGTGGCGCACGAGCAAGGCGTGCCGCAGGCGCTCCTCGTCGCCATCGCGCATGTCGAAGGCGGGCTCGGGCTCGCACCGACGCGCGAGATCGAGCTCGACAACCACGTCCCGGCTGCCGGTCCGCTGCAACTTCGACACGGCAAGCTCGACACGCTCGCGCTCGGGGCGACGTTGATGGGCACCACCGAAGAAGCGTTGCGACGCGATCGCGATCTCGCGCTCGAAGCCGGCGCACGCGTGCTCGCCGAGCTCTTCCGACGCACGGGCGCCGTGGCCGACGATGCGCGCACGTGGACCGCTGCGCTCGAAGAGCTCTCGGGCTTCGCCGACGCCTTCCACCGTCGTGACTACGCGCGCCGCGTGCTTCGAGCCTACGCCGACGGAGGCGCGCTACCCGCACACGGGGGCGAGACCATCACCATCGTCGCCCGTCCGTTCGACGTCGACATCTGGGCACCGGGCAACGTCGATGTGCCGCTCAAGGGCGAGGCCGACTACGCGCCCGCCGATTGGTTTCCCACCGACTGCTCCGGAAAGTGCGACGCCGGACGCGGGGGCAACACGGTCGGGTACATCGTCATCCACGACACCGAAGGCGGGTGGGACGCGAGCGTCGCCACGCTGCAGAACGATGCCGGCAAGAGCGTGCAGTACATCGTCGGCGAAGACGGACGCGTCGGACAGTTCGTCCACGAGACGGTGACCGCGTGGCACGCCGGCAACTATTGGTACAACCAACGCTCCATCGGCATCGAGCACGTCGGCACCACCAAAGGCCCTTTTCCCGAGGCTGAATACGCCGCCAGCGCCAAGCTCGTGAGCTACCTCACCGGCAAGTACCCAGTGCCGAAAGATCGCGTGCACATCATCGGGCACGATCAAGTCCCCAACGGCACCAAGATCGCCCAGTCGGCGGCGGCGTGCAGCGACTCTCCGAAAGACTGCGAGGCCTCCCCCAACTACGGCGGCTCGGGACGACACACCGATCCCGGTACATGGGAGTGGTGCCAATACATGCCTCGCTTCGGCGGCGCCTGTAAGTGCAATGACATCTGGGCGCTTTGGAACTGCACCAGCGATCACACGAAGGCGTATCGCTGCACCGGCGGCAAGGTCGAGCTCTTGGTGTGCGACGGCCCCGGCGCGTGCGAGTCGAAGCCGATCGGCACCGAAGACATCTGCCATGTCGCGCCCGCCGGCGACGCGGGCGGCGTCGATGCGGGTCGCGACGCAGGCAGTGGCGCCGACGCGCATGAGGATGTCGGAACGGATACGGCTGTCAGCGACGCTGCGAGCGACACACCGGCGAGCGCGGATGCTGGCGTCGACGATGCGGGCGAGGCCGGTCCTGCGTCCCAAGAAGACATGAGCGGCGGCTGCTCGATCGCGCGCGCTGGCGAGCGAGACGACGAGCCTATCTTTGGCTTTGGGATCGCCGTCGGGCTCGGTCTCGGCCTCGGCCTCGCGCGGTCACGGAAGCGCCGCGCAGGTCGGGCATCGTCACGGTCAGATGTCGGTCCGGCAGTACCCCGCTGAGCAGAGTCCCGTGCCGTTGGTCTGGTCGGGCGATTCATCAAAGCCGCAGAAGGTCTCGTCTGCGGCTTTCCCGCACGAGGCCGTCTGGCACGCGCAGACCCTCGGCTCCTTGCCCTGGCAGTGGGTGCAGTACTCCCGACCGGAATAGAAGCAGAGGCTCGACGCCGAGCAGCGGGTCTCGTTCGCGGCGCACGGCGTGGCGCACGGAGCGACCACCTCGGCGATCGGGCCCACGCCACCGGGATGATGATCTTCGAGGATGGTGCGGAACCGAAGCACGACCCCCGCTTCGACGTGAAGGACTGCGCACGTCGGCGCGTGGGCTCCACCGGTGGCGCCGGCGGTCGCGCATGTGACCCCGACGATCGGCGTGTGAAGACGAAAGGCCGTCTTTTCACAGTGAAAGACGGTCGACGGACAGAGCGTCAACGACGACGCGTCGAGGTCCATCGCCTTGCCGAAGCGCAAGTCCGTGGTCGCGTGGAGGAGGGTCGGAGTGTCGGCGGAGACGGTGTCCCAACGTGCCGATTGCAGCTGCGTCAGCACTGCGCTCGGCTCGGCGAGGTCGATCGCAGCCGCACACGTCTCGGGTGCGGTGGGGTTGGCTGTGCCACAACCAAGAACGGGTTCGGTCGTCGTGGCGGGATCGGCGACCGACGCACCGCAGGCGAGGAGTTGTGTGCCGAAGTAGAGGACGGCAGCGATGGAGGTGAACGAGGTGAACGACTTGATCGAGGTGGAAGCGGAAGCGAGAGGGCGGGCCATGGTGTGTCAGCTCCGTGAGTGAGAAGGTCTGCCCACCCGATAGAGCAACGCGCATGCCGCAATGCGCCTCCCTGCGCCTTGATGCGCCGCAAAGAATCTACTTCGGCTTCACCGGCGTGAAGGTCCACGCGCCGCCGTTGCTCGCGCTCGCGCCGTTGCCCCACGAGCCGGTAAGCACGCCGCTGGTGGCGATGCGCGTGAGGAACGCGCGACCGGTGGAGGCGCCTTCGACCCAACCGCACGCCAGGTTCACGTCTTTGTAGACCGTGCAGTTGAGGATGCCGAGCGGGTACTTGCCGGTGACCTTCTGGTCCGTCTGCGTGAAGACCGTGGTGCCCCAGTTCGAGCTGTAGGTGCCGCCGAAGAGCGCGGCGGTCTCTGCGACCGGTGGCGGCGTCTTTCCGGCGCTGTCGTCGTCGTCGTCGACGGCCTTCTTCTTCTTCTTCACGCTGTCGTCGTCGTCCGACGTCTTCTTCTTGGCGCTGTCGTCATCGTCGTCGGACGTCTTCTTCTTTTTCTTGGCGCTGTCGTCGTCGTCATCGTCCGACGTCTTCTTCTTTTTCTTCGCGCTGTCGTCATCGTCGTCCGACTTCTTCTTTTTCTTCTTCTCGCCGTCGTCGTCATCGTCGGACTTCTTCTTCGAATCTTTCGACTCCTTCGAGCTACTGGAAGAGTCGTCCTTCTTCGGACAGCCGCCGACGGCGAACGAGAGGGCGAGGAGCAGGCTGAGGACGTGACGCTGGCGCATGTGTGACCCCCGAGGTGAACGCGAGACATGCCGCTGTAAGGCCCGTCGACGAGGCGCGTTGCTGCTGTCATGAATACCATCGCTTCGCCCCGGTCGATCGGTTCGCGCTTCACGTCTGCCGCCGTCCTCGCCCTCGCCGTCGCCGGTTGTGCTTCCACGCACCCGCCGCCCTCGACGATGCAGGGTGTCGCTGCACAAGGCCCGATGCCGGTGCCGGTGCTCACCACCTCGCTCTACGGCAAGGACGCCACCGGAGGGCTGAGCGAGGCTGATTTGCAGCGTATTCTCGAGTCGCCGATCGATCTCGAGCTCCCCGCGCGCGTCGGGGTCGTGCCCTTGGCGACGCCGTTCGATCCGAAAGAGAACGCGTCCCTCGCCACGCGCGCGATCGCTTCGCACGATCTCGCCGCGGGGCTCGTCGGCGCGCCGTACTTCGTCCAGGTGAGCGACATTTCGACCGATCTGCCGAACGTCGGCGGCATCGAAGGTCTTCGCATCCTCGCCGCGCGCTATCGCATTCGCTACCTGGTGCTCTATTCGGAGCGCTACGAGGACGACACCCACCTCAACGGTTGGGCGTGGCTCTACCCGACCGTCGTCGGCATGTTCTTCGTGCCCGGCGTCACCGTCGAGAGCCATGGCATCGCGCAGGCCGACCTCCTCGACGTGCGCACCGGCACCATCCTCTTCTCGGTCATGCAGCCGGTGCACGTGAAGTCCAAGGAGCTGATGATCGGCTCGGGGATCGCCCACAAAGAAGGGCGCGCAGAGGCGACGTCGGCCGCAGCGAAGGTGCTGGCGAAGCTGGTCATCGAGCGCACGCACGACATCGTCGTCGCCGCCGAGCAGGGTCAGAAGAAGAAGACGCTGATCGTCCCGGCGCCGATCACCAACAACACGACGACGACGACGACGAACACTCCGAACGCGAACACGGCCGCCAACGGCAATTGATGAATCGAAACTGGGCGCTCAGGCCGTCGAGCCTCCGACCGAGATGGCGGCGGTCTCCCACTTTCCCTCGAAGCCGGTGAACACGTAGCCGAGCATCGCGTCGCCAAAACCATCGCCGTAGTCGTAGTGAAGGAAGATCTCCGGCACGCCATCCGCGTCGGCGTCGAAGACCGCGCGCGGTTGATACGTACGCAGCGCGCAACTGCTCGATCCGAACGTATCGACGTAGCGCGTGATCCACTTCCCGTCGCCTTGCAGCCGCGCGACCACGAGCAATGGTCCACCGACGACGGCCCACTTCTCACGCACCGAATCGTTGGAATTTCCCTTGTCGAAATAGAGCACGCGCTCGGCGAAGGGCCGCGCCGCTTCGCACTCCGTGTATTCGCTCTTCGGCACCATCTGCTTCTCGAGCTGGACGATGCTCTCGGCCAGCGCCGCCCGCTCGGTCGCCTTCGGGGCCCAGATGACGCTCTTCGGCGGGGTGTAATCGCCCTGCAAGTAGAGCCCGACGCCCTTCTGGCCCTGGGTCTTCGTCAGCTCGAGCTCGTAGCACTGCGAGACGTCGTATCCCTCGCCGCCCGTGACTTCCATTTCGCCGACGACCGCGCCGTACGCATCGACGCTCTTCCAATGACTCCCCGCGCGTGCCCATTGTGCGCAGCACTCGATGCCTGCCTCGGTGAGCTTTCCCTTCTTCACGTAGGCGAAGGGCGTGACTGGATCGTCGCCGAGAATGCGCAGCGCACCTTGATCGGCGCACGCCGGATTGGTCACCATCTTCTTCGGAAGAGGATCGCCCGTCTCGATCGGCTTCGGCTTCTTCTGCACCGACGCCGTTTTTTCGGCCTTCGGCGCCTTGACGACCTTCGCGGCCTTCTTCGTCTTCGCGTCCGCGTTCGGGACGTTCGGGACCACGAGGAGGACGCTCGCGAGCAGGGTGAGGGCGATCTTCCGCATGCTCACGGAGCTACCGCCTTCGTCGCCGGTCGCAAAGAAAACGGCTGTTTTCCCGTGCGCGCCTATCCGCCGGTCGCGAGCTCGGTCTCGAGCGCTTCCCACTCTGCGGTGAGCGCATCGACCTTGGTGCCGAGGGCCGTCTCTTCCGCCGCGAGCGCCGCCAGCTCGTCCTTGCTCGTCTTCTCGTAGAAGCCGGGCTCGCAATACTTCGCCTGAATCGCGGCTTTGCGTGCCTCGGCGACGTCGATGTTGGCGACCACTTGATCGCGGATCGCCGGCAGCTGCTTCTGGCGGTTCTTCTTCTTCTTCTGCTCTTCCCACGCGAGGCTCGACTCGCTCGTCGCCTTCTTTTCGCCCTTTTCGCCCTTTTCGCCGTCCTCGCGCGCCTGCTTCGACTTCAGCACGACGGTCTCGGCGTCGAGGTGATCGTCACCGCAGCGCTCGAGGTACTCGGCGTAGGTGCCGGGAAAATCGCGCGGGCCCGTCGGCGTGAGCTCGAGGATGCGGGTCGCGAGTCGGGAGACGAACCAGCGATCGTGGGAGACGAAGATGACCGTACCCTCGAACGATTCGAGCGCTTCGGCGAGCGCGGCGATGGCTTCGAGGTCGAGGTGGTTGGTCGGCTCGTCGAGGACGAGGACGTTGGGCCGCTCGACCATCAAGCGACAAAATACGAGGCGCGCCGCTTCCCCACCGGAGAGGGAGCCGACCTTCTTCTCGACGTCTTCTCCGGAGAAGAGCGCGCGACCGAGCTGACCGCGCACGTACGTCGTCGGCTCCTTCGGCACCGTGTCCCAAATCACCGAGAGCGGCGTCGCCTCCGGATCGGCCAGGATTTCGTGATGATCTTGCGCGAAGTAGCCGACGCGCGCCTCGTGGCCCCACTTGGCCGCGCCGCGATCGGAAGGCACGACGCCGACCGCGATCTTCAGGAGCGTCGACTTGCCGAGCCCGTTGGGACCGATGACCGCGAGCCGCTCGCCGCGACGCACCAGCACCGAGACGTCACGAAGGACGACCTTGGGGCCGTAGCTCTTGTCGACGCCTTCGACCTCCAGCACCTCGCGACCACTCGGACGCAGCGGTTCGAAGAGGAAGCGGGGCGTGCGACGCGACGTGCCCTCGAGCTCTTCGATTTCGATCTTCTCGATTTGCTTGAGCCGGCTCTGCGCTTGTCGCGCCTTGGTCGCCTTCGCGCCGAAGCGCTCGACCCAGGCCTTCTTGTCGGCGACGATCGCCTCCGCGCGGGCAATTTCCGCCTCTTTTCGCGCGCGCGTGTCGGCCTTCTCGACGACGAAGGCGGTGTAGTTGCCGACGTAGGCGGTGATGGTGCCGTAGTCGACGTCGAGCACGTGGGTGACGACGTTGTCGAGGAAGCGCTGATCGTGCGAGATGATGATCGCGCAGCCGCCGAAGCCGGAGAGATACTTCTCGAGCCAACGAATCGAGAGGATGTCGAGGTGGTTGGTCGGCTCGTCGAGGAGGAGCACGTCGGGGTTGCCGATGAGGATGCGCGCGAGGAGCACGCGTAGACGAAAGCCGCCAGAGAGCGTCGCGAGCGGGAGCTTCTGCTGCGCCTGCGGAATGCCGAGGCCTTCGAGCACCTGCGAGGCACGCGCCTCGAGCGTGTACCCGTCGTGCATCGCCACCAGGTCTTCCAGCTCGGCGATGCGGGCGGCGTCGGGGGAGTGATCTTCGACGAGGCGACGCTGCTCGGCGAGGGCATCGAAGACGCGCTCGTCACCGCTCATCGCCACGTCGAGGATGCGATCGCCGCCATCGACGAACTGGTCTTGCCGAAGGACGCCCATGCGCGCCTCTTTCGGCAGCGACATCGTCCCATCGCTCGCGGGCTCGTCGCCGGCGAGGATCGAGAGAAACGTCGTCTTGCCCGAGCCGTTGGCGCCGACCAGCCCGTAGCGAGAGCCGCCGTTGAGCGTCAGCGTCACCTCGGCGAAGAGCGAACGCGCGCCGTACGATTTCCCGAGCGCATGGATGCCGAGCATGACGGGGCCGAGATAGATCGAATCGGCGGGGGAGACGAGAGACCGATTTTCTCGCGCCCAATTTTCGCGCGCACGGAACGCGGCTACGCGCCTGGCATGTCGGAAGCGAATCGGGCCATCGGGCGGGCGTGGCTGGCGGCGTTCAATGCGCACGACGTGGCGACGTTGGTCGAGCTCTACGACGCGCAGGCGACGCACACCTCCCCGAAGATTCGCGTGCTCCATCCCGACACGGGCGGGAAAATCGTCGGGCACGCCGCGCTCACGACCTGGTGGCGCGACGCCATCACGCGCCTGCCCGACTTGCGCTACGTCGAGACGACGATCACCGCCGACGCGTCACGCGTCTTTCTCGAATACGTGCGCCACGCCGGCACCGACGCGCCGATGCCGGTCGCCGAGGTGTTCGACGTCGCGGGCGGGAAGATCGTCGCCTCCCGCGTCTATCACGGCTGAGTTTCGCTGAGATTCGCGGGAAAATCAGCCCATCGCGCTGTTGCGCTCGAACTCGGCGATGCGCTTCTGCGACATCCAGTCCTTCACGTCGTCGCGGCCGAGGCCCCAAATCATCATCACGCACGAGACGATGCCGAAGCCGAGCGCGCCCATCGTGACGACGCCGAGGCTGCCGAGCATGCCGAGGTTCGAGAGGACGTCGGCGGCCATGGCGACGGCGATGGCGCTGATGATGAGCCCGAGGAAGGCGAGCCCGCGCAGCAACGCACGCGCACCTTCACGCCCGCGAATGAGCCCCACCATGAGGGCGATGGTCAGCACCGGACGCACCCAAGGCTTGATGCCGCCTTCGCCCATGAGCGCGAGGGTGATGTCGAGGGCTACCGAGAGGCCCATGAAGACGAGGACGACGACGAGCGCGGTGGGCATCGAGGGCTTGGACATGCGGTTCTCCGGAGAATCGAAGCGGATTCGCGTGCATTCCGTGAAATCGAAACGTTCGCGCAGCTTCGACGCCGGGCCGCCCGGTTGATTCACTCGCCGAGGACGATTTCCCCGGGAGCGCCGAGAAGGCGAATCTTCTCCATCACTTCGTCGAGGTCGACGACCTGATCGATCATCCGCAGGCCGAGGCCGTGGAGGGTCTTGGTGACGAGGACCGCGGCGATGGCGGCGATGGCGACCCCACCTGCGCGCATGCCGTCTTCGGCGACGAGCGTCCGCTTCTTCGTCACGCCATCTGCGCCACGCGCGAGGGCGACCATCTCCACGCGGGTGATCGTCCGTGCAAGGAGCACGCGCCGAAGCACCGTGAACGAGAACCGCGTGACGAAGGCGAAGAAGGCGCTGCGCACGAGGAAGTTGGGAAGGGCGAGGAAGACGGCGCACAGCAGGCCTGGACGCAGCGCGAGGAAGACGGAGATGTCGGGCACGCCGAGGCTCTCGTGCAGCATGTCGGGCTCGGCCAAGGCTGCACGCAACGAGGGCCGTTTTCCGCACGGAAATGGCAATTTTTGACCGGGTCCAATCGGCGCCGAGAGGACGCGCCGACCGAACGCCCAGCTACGCGCCGGAACGCCGAGGAGCGCGCCCATGAGACGCACCGTGCTCCCTCCAGCAGCAGAGAAAGGACTGGTGGAGATGCCGAGGACGAGCTCGGTCACTGGAGCTGCGTTAGTCGCCGAAGCCGCCGGAGCTTCTGCGTTTGCGACATCACGCACGGCGCGGCTCGCGAGCAAGTTGGAGAGCCCCGTGAAGATGCCCGCGCCGAGGATGACGGCCCCCTCGCCGGAGGCGCCGCGAAGGCTCTCGGTCAATCGATCGACCACGACCGCGTCGGAGCTCGCTTCGAGAAAGGTGATGCCGTGATCGAGGCAGTACCTCGCGAGCGCGTCGGGCGCGACGCCGGTGCTGTCGGCGACGTCGATGACCAGATCTCCCGCAGCGAGCGCGTCGAACGTCGACGGTTCTGCGAGATCGATGCGCAGCGGACCACGGCGGCCGGCGACGATGATCTCGCGAGAATCACCGCCAGGGAGCCTTCTCAACGCGGCAACGGCTCGGGCTCCGAGATGACCGCGACCGCCGACGACGATGACCCGCATCGGCGCAGTTCTGGGGCTACGACGCTTGGCGGCAAGGCCTCACGCCTTCAACCGCGCACTTGACGCGGCTTCAACGCGCGCGAGCGACCATCGCTTCGAGCCGATCGAGCGCGCGGGACACCACCTCTTCGCTCGGCCCGAAGGAGAAGCGCACGTGGTTGCGGAAGCGGCTCGGGCGCCCTGCTCGGCGCTTGCCCGGGTTGACGTCGAAGAACTCGCCAGGCACGCAAATCACCTTCTCTTGGAGGGCCGCGCGGAAGAAGGCGTGGCCGTCGGAGAGGGTTCCCGGGAGCTCGGCGGTGCTGCCCCAGACGTAGAACGTACCCTCGGGCTCGACGTCGATGACGATGCCCATCTTGCGCAGGCGATCGATCATCAGGCGGCGCTTCTTCGAGAACACCTTCTGAATGGCGGCGGTCTCGGCGCGGACGTGATCGGCGCTCATCAGCCCGACGGCCGCGCGCTGCATCGGCTTGCTGCCACCGCCGTCGAGGAAGCTGCCGGCGCTGGCGACCGCTTCGATGACGCTCTTCGGTCCGACCGTCCAAGTGACGCGCCAACCGGGATAACGCCAGTTCTTCGTCAGGCCGTCGAAGATGAGGATCGGATCGCGATCGACGTCTTCGACGTAGCGCGCGGCGCTCTCCATCGGAGCGGCCTCGTTGCCGTCTTCATAGACGTAGTGCGAATAGAACTCGTCGACGAGCAGCGCGCAGTCGAGCTCGTCGCAGCTACGCACCCACGCCGCCAGCTCCTCGCCACGAACGTGCTTGCCCGTCGGGTTGCAGGGGTTGGAAAGAAGAAGCGCCGAGAGCCCGCGTCCGAGGATTTCACGGCGCAAATCTCCGACCGAAAATCCATAACCTCGATCTCCTTCGAGGAGGATGGGGATCGCTTGGAAGTTGCCGAAGACGTCGAGCAGCTCTTCGTAGGCGGTGTAGTCGGGGAGGAAGTGGCCGAGGTTGATTTGCCCGAGCGAGGCTGCGGCGCGCGTCAGGGCTGCGCGTCCGCCGCCACTGACGCTGACGTTCTCGGCGCTGTAGCGCGAGCTCATGCCGCGTCGGTAGAGGCGGTTGTAGAGATCGGCGATCGCTTCACGGAGCTCGAAGAGGCCGGCGACGGGCGCGTATTCTTGATCGTCGCCGTGAATGGTGACCGACTCGATGCGCGGGGGTGCGCCGGGGAGTGCGCCCGTCTCCGGCTGCCCTTGCCCGAGGTTGCACCACTCGGCGTCGCCGTAATGGAACCCGAGCTTGGCGGCCTCGGTGGTGACGTAGATGACGCCAGTGCGCGGGACGGGGCGAAACGCGGAGATCGAGCGGTCGTGACCGCGGTCGTGGGGGGGGGACGGAGGCGACATCGTGGACGCTGGGTATCACGGCCATGGGCGCGGGCGCAGGCCCTGTGCGCTGCACCCCCAGTTGCATGCAACCCTCGGCGAGCGTTGCACCCAGCGTGATTGGGGTGGGATTTCGCAGGCTCTGCGGGGCACGGCCAGTGCTAGAGGGGCCGCATGGTTCTCTGCGCCCGCTTCGCCAGTTTCTCCACCGTGCTCGTTCTGGGTGGCCTCGTCAGCTTCGCCAGCTTCGGTTTCGGGTGTTCCGGAGGGCGGGCGCCCGCATCCGACGAGCTCGACGCGGCCGTGCCGAAGCCCGCCGAGACCCCCGTCGAGCGCGCGGAATCCACACTCGCGGTGCTTCGCGCCCAGCCCGTCTTCGCCTCGGCATTGCGTGCGCGGAGTGAGTTCCGCATCGAGGCCGGCCAGCCGGTCTTCCCCGACGCCCGACTGCGCGTGAAGGCGCCGACGAAGGCGAACGGCGCGCTCCGCCTCGAAGCACGCGGGGACGACGATGCTTGGATCGAAGTGCGCGCGCTCGATGCGAGCGACGTCGCGGCGACCTTGCGCGACGGCGTCCTCACGTATCCGGCCAGCGTCGGCGGCGGAGATTTGGTCTTTGTCGGCAGCGCCACCAGCCTCGAGGAAGCCCGGGTGCTCCGCGAGCCGGTCGCCGAGTATCACGCGCGCTATTCGATTCGCCTCGGCGCACGCATCGTCAGCGTCCGCGCGCGCGAGCATCGCATCGAGTGCGTCGACGCGAACGGCTACGTCGTCATCGGCACCGCGCCGCTCTACGCTCTCGACGCGAAGGGTGTTCGCCGCGAGCTCGACGTCGCCGTCACGATGAGCAATTCGGGCGAAGCGACCGTCGACGTCAGCGGCTCCTTTGCCGAGCTTTCGGCGCCGATCGTCGTCGATCCGGTGTGGAGCACGGTCTCGCCGATGTCGGTCGCGCGCCTCGGACACGCCGGCATCGCGCTCAAGGACGGGACCATTCTCGTCACCGGTGGCCAAAGCGCCGGCGTGTTCTTCACCTCGAGCGAGGTCTACGACCCGAAGACGAACACCTGGACCACGGTCGGCTCGATGAACCGCGCGCGCGGCGGCAATTCGCTGGCGCTGACGCCGAGCGGGAAGGTGATGATCGCCAGCTCGTACGTCTACGACATGCCCGTCGAGTCCTACGACCCGGCGACGAAGACATGGTCCCCGGTCACCGTCGGCTCCGGCGTCGGCGTCGGCGACCACGTCTTCACGTTCTCGACGGGGAAGATCGCGATGGTCGGCGGGGAATCGATCTCGCTCTACGACGAGACCACCGCCAAGTGGACCCTCGGCACCAGCGGACCTGCGCCGCGTGGCTCCGCCGGAATCGGTTTGCTCGCCGACGGACGTCTGATGTTCGCGGGCGGGCTCGATTTTCCGGGCAAATGGTACAGCCAGGTCGACATCTACGACCCCAAGACCGACAGCTGGACGACGACCGGGCCGCTCTCCGCGCACCGCACCGATGCCGCCGTCATCGGCCTCGCCGACGGCGGCGCGTTGGCGGTCGGCGGCAACGTCGCCGGAGTGAGCGGCGTCACCATCGTCGAACGCTACGACGTCGTCGCCAAGACCTGGTCGATCGTCGCGCCGTTGCCGGCGTCCACCGCCTCCATCGGCGGCACACCGACGCTGACGATGCTCGCCGGGGGTCGCGTGATGATCCCCGAGCTCGGCTACGGCGGCAAAGGCGCGGCGATCTTCGATCCGGCAGCGAACGAGTGGCGCAGCACCACCCCCTCCACGTCTTCGCACGGCTCCTCCCCACCGCTCATCGTCAGCGGCACGGCCGTGTACGTCATCGGTGGCAACGACGACAAAGGCGCGGCCGGTGCCGACGTCGAGAAGTTCGTGCCCATGGCCAACGGAAGCGCCTGCGTCGCCACGGCGCCTGGGGACTGCGTCTCCGGCTTCTGCACCGACGGCGTCTGCTGCAACCGCTCCTGCACCGGTCCGTGCGAACGCTGTGACGCCAGCGGATCGGCCGGCACCTGCAGCGGTCTCACCGGCGCTCCGCACGCGACGCGCACGTGTGATCCCTACGCCGCTTGCAGCGCCGGCTCGTGCGCGAGCTCGTGCACCGTCGACGGCGATTGCACGGCGACGAGCTGGTGCTCGAGCGGCAAGTGCGCGCCGAGGGTCGGGTCGGGAAAGGCCTGCACCAGCGGACGTGGTTGCAACTCCGGCAACTGCGTCGACGGCGTATGCTGCGACACCGCCTGCAGCGGCCAGTGTGAAGCCTGCAACGTCGGCGGCAAAGAGGGCGTCTGCACGCCGGTGACCGGCACTCCGAAGGGCGCCCGTCCTGCGTGCACCGACGGCAGCAGCGAGTGCGGCGCCGTCTGCAACGGCACCAAGCGTGACGCGTGCGTCTATCTCGCCGCGGGGAGCCGGCCGTGCGGAAAGGCGAGCTGCCTCACCGGCGTCGAGACCCATCCGAGCACCTGCGACGGCAAGGGCGCGTGCTCCGACAAACCGTCGTCGTGCGGCAACTACGCGTGCGGCGTCGACATCTGCAAGAGCGCGTGCGGCACCAAGGCCGACTGCACGCCGGGCAACCTCTGCGTCTCCAACGCCTGCGTCCCCGCGCCGGGCCTCGGCGATCCTTGCAAGGACGCGATCGAGTGCTCGACCGGCTATTGCGTCGACGGCGTCTGCTGTGGCGTCCCCTCCTGCGGCGCCGGAAGCACCTGCGCAGCGCCTTCGAAGGCCGGTCACTGCACGCACGACCTCGGGCTCGCGTGCTCGGTCGACGACCAGTGCGCGTCGGGGAAGTGCGTCGACGGCGTCTGCTGCGAGAGCGCGTGCAACGGCAACTGCGAAGCGTGCGACGTGCCCGGCAACAACGGTCACTGCACGGCCGTGAAGGGCGCGCCGCGCGGAGCCAGGCCGGCCTGCGCCAGCGACACCAAGAACGTCTGCGCGCAGATGCTCTGCGATGGCGTCGATCACACGGCATGCAAGTCGTACGTCGCCGCGGCCGTCACTTGCCACCCGCGTGCATGTACCGACGGCACGCTCGTCGAGGCCGTCGCCTGCGATGGCAAGGGCGCCTGTCCGGCGACCGCGCCGAAATCATGCGGTGGTTATGCATGTGACCCCAAAGGGCAGGAATGCCTGCGTATTTGTCACTCGGCCGCCGAGTGCACGGCCGGCTACGTCTGCGACAAGGGAGAGTGCCGCGTGGCCACTGCCGCCTGTTCGATCGACGGCGCGTCTGCGGTCGCCGCCGACGGGACCGTGACCTCGTGCGAGAGCTATCGTTGCCGTGGCGACCACTGCTTGACGACCTGCACGGCCTCCGACGATTGCGCGGCCGGCAAGACCTGCGGCGCCGATGGGACCTGCAGCGACGTCGCGCCGTCCGATGGCGGCGGTGGATGCAGCGTCGGCGCGGGCCCGAGTGCGCTCCCCAGCCGAGGCGGACCTCTCGCCGCGTTGTTCGGGCTCCTGGCGATGGGCGGCGTGTTCCTCCGACGTCGTCGGGCGATCGCGAGCGCGGCCGTCGCGACGCTCGGCTGCGTCGCCTGCTCGTCGCCGACGATCAGCACCGAAGGCAAAGAGTCGAACGGCTCGAACGAGAGCCACACCTCGTCAGCGCAGCCGGCGAAGACGCCGGTGATCGCCATGACACCGACCCGTCCCGAAGGCGTGATCGATGCGCTCGGGGCGATCGCTCCCATCGGCGGACGGCTCCACGGCAGCGGAACGCTCGTCTCGTCGTCGCACGGCTTGCGGCTCGCCGAGGTGACGAAGCCCTCCGGTTGGACGCCGGTCGGAGGCGACCGATTGCTCGCGACGCTCCCCTCGAGCGCCGACGCGAACCTGCACCTCGAGATCGTCGGCGCCCACGGAATGGCCGTCGATCTGCGCGCCGAAGACGTCGGCAGCGTGGCACCGACCTTGGTCGGCAACGTCGCCGTCTATCGCAATGTCGACGAAGAGACCGACCTCGTCCACCTCGCCGACGTGCACGGTGCCGAGGAGCTGCGCCTGCTCCGCGTCGCGCGAGATCGGACCTTCACCTATCGACTGCACCTCGGCGCCGGCGCGGCGTCGGCCCGCGTGATCGGCGATCACCTGGAAATTCTCGACGAAAATGGGATCGCGCGACTCCGCACCGCGCCGCTCGTCGCCTGGGATGCCCGGGGAGAAACGCGCTCGCTGCACGTCGAGCTCGCCCCCGACGCCGACGGCTATCGAATGACCATCCACCTCGACGCGACGGGACTCACGGCGCCGATCGCCGTGGATCCGGCGTGGTCGAGCACCGCCGACACCCACTGGGGACACGCGCCGGGCATCGCGGTCCGCACCACCAAGGGCACCGTCTTCGCGTTCGACGCGGTCAGCGGTGACCACCGCGACCTCTACGATCCGACGACGTCGACGTGGAAAGACGTCGACGACGGCATGCTCTACCAGCGCCACAACTCGGGCTTCGCGGTGCCGCTCGCATCCGGGAAAATCCTCATCGGCGGCGGCTTCGACTCGGCGACCGCGCGGGTCTCGGAGCTGTGGGATCCGACGACGGGTGCGTACACGCTCGGTGGCTCGCAGGCCTTCTCGCGCGCCAACGTCGGCACGGCGTTCGTACCCGCGCCCTACAACGTCTCGCTCGTCATCGGCGGCAACAACAGTGCGACCTGCGACCCCAACGTCTACCGCTACGACGAAGCGACCTCGAAATACGTGGCCGTCGCGTCGATGTCGATCGGCCGTGTGGCGTTCACCACCGTCGTCCTATCGACTGGCAAGGTGCTCGTCGTCGGCGGCGCCGCCGGCACAGTCAGTGATTTGGTCGCTACCGGAGAAATCTACGATCCGGCCACCAACACCTGGAAAGCGTCCGCGCCGATGTCGGTCGCGCGCAGCGCCCACTCGGCCATTCGTCTGACGAGCGGCAAGGTGCTGGTCGTCGGCAACTCCCACTACGGCAGCGGCGACGGCACGACCGCCGAAATCTACGATCCGACGACCGACAAATGGACGAGCCTCCCCAAGATGGCGTTCGCCCGTGAAACGCCGGTGCTCGCGCTCCTCCCGAGTGGGCGCGTCCTCATCGCTGGCGGCAACGACGCCACCACCACCACCGAGGTCTTCGATCCGGCGACGAACACCTTCGTCCTCGCCGGCGCGATGGCCGACGCGCGCGCCGAGCCCGCAGGCACCGCTCTCGCCGACGGCTCGGTCCTCGTCTTCGGCGGAAACAAGAAATCCGAGGTGCTCTTCTCCGCCGAACGTTTCGTCGAACAGGCGACCGGCAACGCATGCACCGGCGATGGCGACTGCACGAGCGGCCACTGCGCCGACGGCGTGTGCTGCGCGACCACTTGCACCGGCGCTTGCTCCTCGTGCGGCCTCGCCGCATCGAAGGGCACCTGCTCGCCGACGACGGGCGCGCCACTTCCTGGACATGGGAGCTGCGCGCCCTACCTGGTCTGCGTGGCCGGCGCCTGCGGGAGCACCTGCACCGCCGACACCGAATGCACCACCGGCAACTACTGCAACAGCGGCAAGTGCGTCCCGAAGAAGACCAACGGCCTGGCCTGCGCCGCTGCCCGCGAGTGCGGTTCCGCTGCCTGCGCCGATGGCGTCTGCTGCAACGTCGCCTGCGACGGTCAGTGCGAAGCCTGCGCCGAGACCGGCACTGTCGGCACCTGCACGGCGGTCAGCGGGCTCCCGCGCACGACCCACGTGGCGTGCGACGGCATCACCATCGGCGGCGCGTGCGGCTCCCACTGCAACGGCGTCGAACGAAAGACGTGCGTCTACCCCGCGGCGGCCGCGAGCCCTTGCTCTGGTGATTCGTGCGGCGGCGGCATCGAGACGCACGCCAGCTCGTGCGATGGCGTCGGACGCTGCAACGACGCCCCCAAGCACTGCGGCGCGTATGCCTGCGGCGGGACCAAGTGCAAAACGGCCTGCGCGGTGAGCAGCGATTGCGTCCTCGGCTTCGTCTGCAAGGGCGTCGTCTGCGTCCCGGCCCCGAGCCTCGGTCAGCCCTGCTCGTCGACGGTGCCTTGCGATGGTGGCCTCTTCTGCACCGACGGCGTCTGCTGCGGAGAAGCTTCCTGCGGCTCCAGCAAGTCGTGCGCGCTTCCCGCAACGAAGGGGACGTGCGCGAAGGTGAACGCCGAAGCGTGCGTCAGCGACGGCGAGTGCGGCTCTGGCGCTTGCGTCGACGGCGTCTGCTGCTCGAGCACCTGCGACGGACAGTGCCAGGCCTGCGACGAGCCCGGCAACGTCGGCAAGTGCGTGCCGGTCAAAGGCAAGCCGCACGGCAAGCGCATCGCCTGCGAATCGAGCAAAGATCACCCCTGCGAATCGACGGTCTGCGACGGCAGCGACGGCAGCCGTTGCGTGGCCTTCGTCGGCTCCGAGGTAAGTTGCGCCGCGTCGACGTGCGTCGATGGCGTCGTCAGCGACCCGGCCACCTGCGTCGCCGGAGCGTGCAGCACGCCGGTCACCCACTCGTGCGCACCTTACCGTTGCACGAGCACCGGCGCCTGCGGCCTGACCTGCGCCAAGAGCGAAGAGTGCGCAGCGGGCTTCGTCTGCAACCTCGCCGACAAGAAGTGCGTCGCCTCGAAGCGTCGATGCTCCGACGACGGCGCCTCGGTCCTCGATCCGGAAGGGAGCTCGTTCACCTGCGCACCGTTCCTCTGCCGCGCCGACGACTGCCTCGTCGAGTGCAAAGGCGCCGACGATTGCGCCCCTGGCCTCGTCTGCGACGGCACCGCACACTGCTCGCTCCCGCGAACCGAGACGGGCACCGACGGTGGCAGCGGTGGTTGCTCGACCAGCGGCAACGGCACGAGCGGCACCAACGGCCGTGGCACGGGCAACACGGGCACTCTCGTCTTCACGATGGTGACGGCTGGCTTGGCCTTGGCCGGGTTGCGACGCCGTCGCCGCTGAGCCCGCGACTCTCGTAAGGCCCCTCGGCTCTTCCCGCGAGCATTTCGCTTCTCACGGCGAAACAGCGCTGGAAGAGCTCGACGGGTGAAACGCCCATCGCCCGGAAAAAGGCGCGCTGATCGATCGCCAAGGTGGTCACCGCGCCGGCGAGGATGAGCGAGACGCCGATTTCGATGCGCACCTTTTCCCAGCGAGGCGACGTCGACAGCGCCCTCGTGCGCGCGAAGAAATCGCCGAGGAATTCCAGGTGCATCTCTTCGTCGCGGACCAGCGTCTTCGCCAATTCGGAGAGCGCCTCGCACGGCACCTCGTCACGGAGCATGCGATAGAAGACGATACCGACGATCTCGGCGACGGCGATGGCGAGGAGCTTGTTGGGCAATCCGAAGAGGCGACGCGCTTTCTTGAAGAGCGATTGCGAATAGTGGCGTCTCAATGGCTGAGAGCCGAGCGCACGCAAGACGTCGGCGAGCTCGGCCGCGTGACGTCCTTCTTCGCGCACCCAGAGGGCGATGGTTCCTTGGGTCGCGGCGTCGAAGACGGGATCGCGGCTCGATTCGGCTTGATGGACGATCGTTCCTTCGCCGGTTTCGCCGAGTTGGAAGCGTTGGAGCGAGTGGAGGAGGGCGACGTGGAGGTGGGGCGGAAGGCCGAGGATGGCGGGAATGTCGGGACGCGGGCGGGAGGCGTTGAGGAGGAAACGACGGAGCCAGGCAGGAGAGTCCATGCGGGGGGAACGCGTGGGGGCCGTGCGGGTATTCGGGGGGCGCGCTCGCGTCGCTCACGAGTCTCGCCTGCTACGATCGCTGGCATGCTCGAGTTAAAGGCGCCGCTGCGTACCCTGTTCTCGACCCTCGCGACGCTCGCGATCTCTTCTCCGAAGGTGCCATGACGTTCCGCGACGAGCTCATTGCGCGGGGCTCGCAGGGAACACTTCGACCGCCGTCCAGACGCCGCCCGAGCAGACAGCGCCATGACACATCTCGTTCGGACCGCAGATACACGCCGGGCCTTTGGGATCGCACTTCGCTCCGATGGGCCCGCAAAGGCTGCTCGCCGCAGGTGCAGCCGCAGCCGGCGCGGGCGGGGCCTTCGCACCTGTGCAGGCATCGCAAACGAAGAGAAGCAGACCCAGTGCCAGCAGCGCTCGACCCTCACTCATGCGCCCATCCTACGATGTCGAGCACCGACATCCACGTAGTCACTGAATCTTGACCTCCGGTCGCGTCTCGTCCTCGAGCCAATACGCCGATACCATCGGTCGCGAGCTTCGCAGCCTCGTACTTCGCGCGGCGAGCGGCGCCCTTGCCACGTCCGCCGCTCTCCGCTCCGATGCACCCATGCACCGAAGTTGGTCGCTCGTCTTCCTCGGCTCTCTGTGCGCGGTGGCTGCTTGCAGTCACCACACCGATTCGACCGACACCCCACCCGCGACCGACCCCACCGTCTACGCAGCCTACGGCCCCGCAGCGACGACCCAACTCACCCCCTACCCTTCCAACCGCTACACGCGCCCCGACACCACCGCCGCCACCGGCCTCCGCGTCGACATCTCTCCAACGACCACCGGCGACTCCCTCATCAACAAGTATGCCGGCACCGTCGCCGAGCTCGACGAAATCGACGGCTTTTCCACGCTCGGCGGCGTCTGCGCCAACTTCACGAGCGACGTCGACGACGCCACGCTCGTCCGCCCCATCGACGGCTACACGGGTGACGCGTCACCGATGGCGCTCGTCGACGTCGACGACACGAGCCCGGAAAAGGGAAAGGTCTTCGGTCTTCTCCCGCGTTACTACACGACCGCGGACGGCGAATACGACTACACGAGTGAAGAGCACGTCGTCGTCGCGCAACCGTCGACGCCATTGCGGCCGAAGACGCGCTACCTCTTCGTGGTCACCGATCGCGTGAAGACACGCAAAGGCGTTGCCATCGGCGCGACCGCCGAAACCGTCGCGCTCGTCACCGGAAATGGCGGCGGCGACTACGGCGCGTCCCTCCGAAGCGCGCTCCCGACGCTCGAATCCAAGGCCAAAATCACCCGCTCCCACGTCGTCCTGGCGACGCTCTTCACCACGCGCTCGGTGCACGACGAGCTGCTCGTGCAAGCGAAAGCTCGCCGCCTCGCGCCCGCGCCGAAGCTGACGACGACCTGGAGCGTCGAGTCGAAAGACCCTGACGGGCGCGTGCGCTTCGTCGCCAAGTTCGAATCACCCGAGCTACGAAGGCCGAAGCCGAACGGCAAATGGGAAGTCACGGACGGCACGCCGAAGACGCAGTCGATCGCGCAGCTCGAGCTCTTCGTCGTCATGTACGACAGGCCCGACGCGAAGAAGCGTCCCATCGCCTATTTCGCGCACGGTCTCGGGGGGACGAAAGATGGCACCTGGGGCACGGCCGATCGTTTGAAAGACTTGAACCCCGCCGTCTTCGGCATCGACGCACCGGAGCACGGCAGTCGCACGTCACGTCCTCCGAGCTCCGGTGCCTCGGCCGGCTTCACCGCGGCGCTCGATTTCTTCGGCGTCGACCAAGACAGCAAGTCCTTCGACATCGGCGTCGCACGCGACAATTTCCGACAAATGGCGATCGATCAGCTCGAGCTGGTGCGCCTCGTGGCGTCGCTCGACACGCTCGATCTGCTCCCGCTCGGCGCCCCCGATGGCGTGCCTGATCTCGACACCTCGCAGATGATCTACCTCGGTCACTCCTTCGGCTCGGTGATGGGTGCGACCATCGCGGCCATCGCTCCCGAAATTCGTGCAGCGACATGGAACGTCGGCGGCGCGGGCTTGATGGCGCTCCTCCGCGACTCCAACACCTTCAAGATCCTCGTCGACACCCTTCGCCCCATCGGCACACCGACCGGCACGCTCGCGCGCTTCTTCGCCGCGACCCAGGCGATCGTCGATCCTGGCGATCCCCTCAACTACGCCCCGTACGTCGCCCTCGCCGCGCTCCCTGGCGTCCCTGGCCCGCGCGCACGCGACGTGCTCCTCCAAGAAGTCGTCGGCGACACCATCGTCCCCAACAGCACGAGCGAAATGCTCGCCCGCGCCCTCGGCGCCGCCCAACTGACGCCGACCGCGAACCCCGTCCCCGGTCTCCCCCAACTCCCCTCACCGCTCACCACCAACACCGCTGGCGCCACCGTCGCGTTCTTCTCCTACGACCACGCCGACGGCGCCCCCATCGAGCACGGCTCCCTCATCTTCACCGACGACGCCCGCCGCCAGTACGTCTCCTTCTTCCGAAGCTCTCTCGCAGGCCACGCCATCGTCGCGGCCCCATGAACCTCGTGCGTGTCGAGGACGCGCCTGCCCGCGGGCTGAACAGCGAGTGTAGCGGCTACGACAAGACGCACTGGCTCGCATCGATGGTGAATCCAGCTGGAGATCCCCCGGTTTCGTGGACACTTCGTGAGGCGTGATACGCCAGAGGAAGTGATCCATGACCAAACGTAAGCGACGGAAGTTCACGGCGCAGTTCAAAGCCGATGCGGTGCGCCTTTGCGG
>JANYDK010000146.1 GCA_025363655.1 Deltaproteobacteria bacterium
TACGAGGCAGGAATCAAAGTCCCCGATGACGTCGTCAGTGCGTTGCGAATCAAGCCGCACAAGTTTCACGGCGACTGGAACTACAACGTTGAAGCGCACTAGACATATGCGCGGGCTTTATTTTCGCGCGGTGCCTAAGCAGCGCCGATGTCGAAGAAAGCGCGTCCTCTCGCCGGCCTCGCCGTCGCGGTCTCGTTCGTCCTCCTGGCCCTCTCCGGCGCCTCCTGCGGCAAGCCAAAAGTGGGCGGAAAGTGCGACAACGGTCAGTGGACGTGCACCGACGCGCGCGCCGCCCTCTACTGCGCCAACGGCACTTGGCAGACGGAGACCTGCAAAGGACCAAGCGGCTGTCAGGACCTCAAGGGCGCGGTGAAATGTGACATCACCGGCAACGTCGCCGGCGATCCGTGTCCCCTCGCCCTCGAAGGAAAGACGGGCTGCCGCGTCGGCAACAAAGAGCGTCTCAGCTGCAAGAGCAGCAAATACGAGCTCGAAGACTGCAAGGGCGCCGACGGTTGCACGCTCGAGCTCGGAGGTTTCGCCACCTGCGATCCCGGCGCGCCCAAGCTCGGCGAAGCGTGCAAGGTCGACGAACGCATCCAACGATGCAGCGAAGACGCGAAGTCGTTCATCCAGTGTCGCGCCGGCAAATGGACGCTCGCACAAGCCTGCCCCGGCGAGGGCGGATGTCAGGAGAAGGGTGGCGGGCTCGTCTCCTGCGCCTCCATGGGCTCGAAGTGGAACGTCGGTGACGCGTGCTTCTTCGTCACTTCGACGTGCACCGAGGACGGCAAGTCGCTGCTCGAGTGCTCGTTCGGCGCTTTCGTGAAGAAGCAGGACTGCAACGGCCCGACGCATTGCGTGGGCGCTGCCTGCGACACGGGCGTCGCAAAGGTCACCGAGCCATGCAACGACCGACCGGTCGGAGCGCTCGCCTGCGCCGAGGACGGGAAGGCCCTCCTGGAGTGTACGTTGACCGACCCGATGCTGCCGCTCTCCTGGACGGAGAAGAAGAAGTGCAAGACCAGCTGCACCCCGAAGGATGGCGCCCTCGAGTGCAACTGAAGTAACTCAGGTAACTGCCCAACTAACGTATGACGTCGTGGCGCTTGCAGCCGAAGAGGACGGAGATCTGCGCGCCGGTGCCGGCCCGCGCGTTGTCGCAGGCGTCGGCGCAGAGAATCACCTTCTTCGGGCTCGCCGGATCGTCGTAATACCAGCCGATCGCCGGCGCTTTGCTGCAGCCGGTGGCGTCACCGACGTAGCCGAAATCGGTGATCGAACCGGCGCCGCTCGTCAGCTCGACGTTGACCTTGTCGTAGTCGATGGTGCCCACGGTCGGCGGCGGGATGTCGAACGAGCAGGGCAACGCGCTCTTGCGGATGGCGTCGAGCGCCGCGAGGAACGTCTTGTCGAGGTCGGGCTTGGTGGTGTCGAGGAGGATGGCCGAGGTGGTTCCTCCGGCGATCGCGATCTCGGAGAGCGCGGCGAGCTCGGTGCCGACGCCGATGACGAAGGTGCGCACCGTCTTGCTCTTGGCGTCCGTGACCAGCGCGACCGCGTTGTCGAGTGTGTTGGCCGGCGCCGTTCCGCCCGCGCCCGTGCAGGTGTCGTCGGGGACTCCGTCGGTCGCGAGAATGACGACGACGATGTGCTTCGGGTTCTTGCTCGCCCAATCTTCCGCGGTGCGAATCACGCCATCGAGCGCCGGCACCATCGGCGTTCCACCGGAGGGCTTCTGCGCCGCGAGCACCGCCGTGATGTCGGCTCCCGCGCCAGGCAAAGGCGCGATCGGCGAGGCCAGCGCCGCATACTGATCGACGTTGCACTGCGCACGAATGGGCATGAGTTGCAGCCCCGCGCCGATCCCGGTGGCGGAGCTGCTGGTGACGAAGCTGGTGAGCCCGGTCTTCACCGAAGCCCACTTTTTGTCGAAATCCATCGACGCCGACTTGTCGATGAGGAGCACCAAATCGAGCGGCGCGAGCTCGCTCTTCGCCGACGTGCTCGCGCACGCGTCGCTCTCCGGCCCATCTCGACTGCCGTCGGTGTGCAAATCGGCGTCGGGATCTCCTCCGACGTCGATTTGCAGACCGTCACCGGTCGCGTCGCCGCCGAGATCGATCGGCTCGCCGTTCCCTCCCCCGCACGCCATCGTCGAGGCGCCGAGGGCGCAGAGCCCCATCACGCCCATCCCGCGCATCACCCGCATCACGCCTACACGCATCAGCCTCGGCATGTCAGCGTCCCTCCACAACCGTCGTCGAACGATCCGGTGCGCCCACGGCAGGTGTCGGGCGTGCACCCGCAGACGCCTGCGGTTCCTGTTCCGCCGCACTTGTCGAAGCCGCTGCAGGTGCAGGTGACGGTGCCGCCGCAACCGTCGACGAAGGCGCCGCATTTGCCGGCGAAATCGACGGCGCACGTCTTGAGCACGCAGCACGTCGCGCTCACCTTGCTGCAGGTGTCTCCCGTCGGACAAGGACAGGTGCTCGTCGCGCCGCAGCCATCGGCGATCGCTCCGCACTTGCTCCCGAGCGCCGGCGTCGGGCATGCGGTCGGCGTGCATCCGCAGGCGCCCGCGACCCCCGCGCCGCCGCAGGTGCTCGGCGCAGTGCACGTGCAAGTGAGCGTGCCTCCGCAGCCGTCATCCTGCGCGCCGCACTTGCCGGCGTAGTCCTTGGCGCACGTCTTCTTCGTGCAACAACTGCCCGCCGTGCCGCCGCTGGCGCCGATGCAGACCGCGCCAGTCGGACAGGTGCACGCCACCGTGGTGCTGCAGGTGCTTAGGCTGACGCCGCACTTGCCGGCGCACGAGGTCGGCGTGCAGCAGGTCTTCGCCGTCGGATCGCAGACTTTTCCGGTCGCGCAACCGCAGGTGATCGTCCCACCGCATCCATCGCTCTTGGCGACTCCGCAAGGATCGGCCGCGGTGCACGTCGCCTTGGTGCAGCACGTTCCACTGGCCCCTGCGGTGCTGGTGCTGCAGACGCCTCCGGTGGCGCAGTTGCAATCGAGCTTGCCGCCGCAGCCATCGGAGAGGCCCTTGCCGCAGACGCCGACGTAGTCTTTCGCGCAGGTCAGCTTGGTGCAGCAGCTCCCAGAGGCGCAGACGCCGGTGCCGCATCCGCAGCTGAGCTTGCCGCCGCAACCGTCGGAGAGCGTGGCGCCGCAGATGCCGGGATAGTCCGCGCAGGTCTTGCCGGAGCAACAGGTCCCGGCCGACGTGCACAGGCCGCCACCGGAGCATGGGTTGCACGCGATTTTGCCGCCGCAACCATCGGGGAAGATGCCGCAGGTGCCGCTCGGAGCGACGTCGGTGCAGATCTTCGGCGTGCATGGTGCGCCGCACTTGCCATCGACGTTGCACACCGCCGGCGCCGTGCAATTGCCACAGAGAATCGTCCCGCCGCACGCGGAAATGAGCGTTCCGCAATCACGACCGGCGGCGACGCACTCGTCGGCCGGAGCCGCGCTGCATCGATTGGCGATGCCACGAACGCCGCACGATTCTCCGAGAGGGCAGTCGCCGCAATAGACGTGACCGCCGCAACCATCGGTGATGTAGCCGCACTCGGCCGAGCGGCCGGCGCAGAGATCGGCCTTCGGCTTGGGCACGCAGGTCGGTTCGCAGACGTTGTAGTACGGGTTGCAGAGCTTGCCGCTGGCGCAGTTGCCGCAATCGGTGGTCGAAGTGCTCGGTCCGCAGCCGAGCCACGCGCTGCCGCACTCGAAGCCGAGATCGCCACAGGTGACGCCGCTGCAGTCCTTGCACTTGTTGGTGTTCGGATCGCACTCCTTGCCCGCCGGACAGTCGCCGCAGTCGAGGTACTTGCCGCAGCTGTTCTTGGTGGTGCCGCACTCGGCGCCGAGATCGCTGCACTTGGTCAGCGGCGTGACGCAGGTGTTGCTGGCGAGCTCGCAGACGAGGCCCGCCGCGCACCCTGGGCAGTCGAGCTTGGTACCCGTACAAGGATCGACGAAAGTGCCGCAAATTCCCTTGCCGCACGAGGTGACGGGGACGCAGCCGGAGTCGCCACCGTCGCCACCATCGCCGGTGCCGCCGTCGCCAGCCTCGCTCGTCTCGCTCGTGCCATCGGAGGTCGCATCGACGTCCGCGCCGTCATGACGCGTGTCCGTCGGATGAGCGGTGTCGACCGAAGCGTCGTGCTCACCGACCGAGGTGTCTTCGTCTCCACCCCCAGGAAGACCGAAATTGTGCTCGGAGCTGCCGCTCGAACAAGCAGCGTTGAAGAGCGACGCAGCCACGAAGACGAAGCCGAGCCACGTCGATCGCATCCAGTGATGGTGCAGGAATCCAGTGGAGCAGCAAGGGTCTCGCCGCGAGGTGTCGGACCTACATCGACGAACACCGCGGTTTGTTCAGCACGCGCTCACTTCACGGATCCGTTGCGGAGATAGTTGCCGCGTCCCGTCGGCCAGAGGAGGCAATCGCCGCCGGAGCCGGGGACGGTGAAGACGTCGAGCCCGTGATCGAACGTGCTGACGATGATCTCGAGCGTGCCGTCGCCGTCGAGATCGGCCACCGTCGGCGCCGCGGGGATGCCGATGCCGTTGCCGTCTTTGCCTTGTCCCGGCAGCGGAAGATCGAAGAGGAGCGCGCCGGTGTTGGCGAGGACGATGAGACGCCCGGCGTTGGCGGTGAGCGCGTAGGTGCCGAAAATCAGCTCCGGCGCGCCGTCCTTGTTGAGGTCGGCGACGACGACTTCCGACGCGAACGTCTTCGCCGCGCCCTTGGCGTAGTCGAAGCGAAAGAGCCGCTTGCCATCGGGGCCGTACGCGTAGACGAAGCCATCGTTCAGCGCAGCGATGATCTCCGGCTTCGCGTCACCGACGATGCTCACCGTCGTCGGCGCGGGGATTCCATCGGGCGGGTAATAGTCGTCGGGACCACGCACCACCGGCTTGTCGCTCATCGGCAACGTCTCGAACCCGGCGACGCGCCTCGCGGCGTTCTCTCCGCCTCCTTGCGCGCCGTGGAGCACCATCAATGCGTAGGCCTGCGTCTCGTAGGGCTCGTGCATCTCGGCGTTGGGAAATCCGACGACGTCGTTCTTTCCGTCACCATCGACGTCGACGACGTTCGGCGGCGACGCCGTCCACTGCAGCCACATCGTCGTCTTCACGTCCGGCCAAGGATCGGTGTGACCGTGGTAGTGGTCGTCCTCGATCTTCGAATCGGCCCAACGAATGAACTGGCCCCACCCCATCGGCTTGCCGAGGAACTTGGAGGCCGGGTTGGTGTACCAACTGCTCGCGAGCACCGAGGTGCCGTCGGGGTTGAAGACGTTGATCTGGTGATTGTCGTAAGTGACGACGATTTCCAGGTCTTTGTCGTCGTCGAGGTTGCCGATGCCGACGTTCTCGCCGTAGCAGCCGTAGCCGTGATTTCCCTGGCCGTTGAAGTCGCCGTCGTGGCCTGCGCCCGAGGCGGTGTCGTAGCGCGGCCACGCGGGCGTCACTCCGCCGGCCGGTTGGTAGAGCTTGCCGTTCGCCGAGAAGACGAACACCTGCGCGCCGGTGGCGAGCGTCTGCGTGGTGGTGACCGCGACCTCGATCGTGCCGTCGCCGTCGAGATCGGCAGCCGCCATTCCGCGCGCCTCCGGACACTGCGGGGTCGGCGTGCCGCTGCACGTGCTCGCCGGCCAGCCGGACTTCACGGTGAGCGCGCCCTTCTTGTACTCGTACGCGGAGACGGTGCCCTCGTTGCCACCGACGACAATCTCCATCACGCCGTCTTTGTCGAGATCGGCAACGACGGACGGCGGATAGACGCGGCCTTTGGTCGACGTGCCCTTCGCCAGCTGTTTGCCCGCGGCATCGAAGACGAACGTCGAGTAGAGCGGCGCGACGATCTCCTTCTTCCCGTCGCCATCGAGATCGAGCACCGCGGGGCTGGAAAACCAGCCTGTTTCGCCGGCCTTCAGGTTGCGCACGAAGGTCGGTGAGGCGACCGCCGCGGTACCGCCACCGCTCTTGCACGTCGCCGTCGGGGTCACGGTGCCATCTTCGAGGGTCACCGAATCGGGACGCGGACCGGTGTCGACGATCGGCGTGTCCGTGTCGCCGCCAATGCCGCCGTCGTTGCCGGAATTGGCACCTCCGCCATCACCGCTGCTGCAGGAGACCCAGAGCGCGACGAACGAGGCCGGGAAGAGAAGGACGGAACGTCGCATTCCTCGATGATGCCCCGTCATCGACCCGGCTGCACCCACACCTTGGGCATCGGCACCGGCGCGCCGGTTCCGTGCACGGTCACCGCGAGGGTCAAATCGACGAAGAGCGCCGGCGACTGCGACCAATCGACCGACGCGTCTTCGAAGTCGATCTTGAGGGTCTCGCCGCGACCAGGCGCGATCGAAGTGACCGTTTTTCCAGGACTACGACGACGTTGCAGGCGACGTCCGTCGGGGAAGACGAGAATGATCGCGTCGCGGTCGACCTCGATCGGCTCCATCGTCGCGTTGGCGACGTGGACCTCGAGCCCCAAGCGATCGTTCTTCGACCAGACCTCGACCACGCGAACGCGCGCAGGCGCTCCCTGCTGCTCGACGAGCGAGGGAACGCGCGAGATCCACGGGGTGGAGTGACCGCACCCGGTGGTCGCGAGCGTCGTCGTGACGAAAATCGTGAAGAGCGCCGGCAGGACGAGCGAACGCATCGTCCGTCGATTCTACCGGTCTTACAGCTTCTGCGTCGCGCCCCAGAAGAGCTGATGAAGCTGCTCGTGACCCGTCGCGTTGGGGTGGATGCAATCGCTGACGAACCAGGTCGTCGCCAGGCCCGTCTCCACGCCGTGGCCCTTGAAGAGCTCGCGGAGGGCGAGGAGCGTGACCCCGGTGTGCGCCTTCGCCTCGTCGGACATGATCGCTTCCCAAGGATCGAGAAGCGTGTCGGTGGTCTTGCCGGCGGGGAAGAAGCCGAGCGCGCCGCCGCACTTCTTGCCGTCGTAGGAGAAGTTCCCGGTGCCATCGCTCGGGTCGTAGATGTTCGAGAGGAGGACGCGGACCTGCACGCCGTCACCGAAGCGGCCAGGCTTCGTCAGCTCGTCCAGCGCCGTCTTCAAATAGCCTTGGAATGCCGTGCGATCGGCGCTTCCGTCGCCGCCCGTGAGGATGCCGGGGATCGCCGCCTGGACGTCGTTGCCGCCGATGGTGATCGAGACGAGCACCGGGCCAGCGAGCGCAGTCGGGAGACCGCCGACCTGCGCGTCGAGGTTGACGGTCTTCGCGCCGCCCTTCGACGCTTTGACGATCTTGACGTCGGCGCCGTACTTGCCTTGCAGATCGGTCGTCAGCGAGTTGTAGAAGAACGGTGCCTGCCCGCCGCCGTCGGAGATCGAGTCACCGAGGATGACGTAGGTCTTGAAGGCGAGTCCGGTCGCGAGGGGCGTGTCCGAGCCCGGCGTCGACGTATCGGTGCCGGGGGAGCTGGTGTCGCTGCCACCACCGGCGGTGTCGGTTCCGGGGGTCACGCCGCCGTCGTTGGCGGTGTCTCCGGAGGTGCTGCCGCCGCAAGCCACGGCGAGCGACGCGAGAAGAAGCCAAGGAGCAAGCGTGTGAAGAGTGCGCGTCATGTGCGGACTCTGTCACAGGTCAAACCAGTCGCGAGCCCGGCTCCGAGGCGAGAACTTGTTCTACATCGTCGAAAGTACGTCCCGAGCCGCAATTTTTCGACATCGACACACGGAATTTCCCGTACCGGACGGTACTTACCAAAAATCGCATCACAGGGGCGGCGATCTCGCGTCGCTCGGTCGCCGGACTAAGCTGCTCGTTCATGTGGACCGAGCCGACCCCGACCTCTGCGCTGATCGCGCGCCGCACGCGACTCGCCAACGCCCTCGGTGACACCCCTGCCCTGCTCGTCGCCGGGAGGCCGCGTTCGCGCAACTACGCGGCCAATCGCTATCCGTTCCGTGCCGAGAGTCACTTCCTCTATCTCGCGGGCGCGCAGCTTCCGGCGGCGGCGATGCTCGTCGACGGCGCGCGCAGCATCCTCTTCGTCGATCCGCCCGCCGAGGACGATCCGCTCTGGCACGGCGTGGTCGATGGACCGAGCGAGCTGCGCGTGCGCACCGGCGTCGACGAGGTGCTGCCGATCGACGCGCTCCGAGAAGCGCTCGGCGCACGTCTCGAACGCGTGGCCACGCTGCCGGGCAACGACGACTCGACGAGCGCATGGCAGTCGCGGGTCCTCGATCGAGCGGTGCATGCGCGCGGTGGAGCGAAGGTCGAAGGGGCCGACGCACGGCTCGCCGACGCGATGATCGCGCTCAGACTGGTGCACGACGACGCGGCCATCGCCCAGATGCGCGCCACCGCCATCGTCACTGAACGCGCACATCGCGCCGGCATGCGCGCCTTGAAACCAGGCGTTCGCGAAGCGGCCGTGTGCGCCGCGATCGAAGCCGAGTTCGCCGCCGCCGGCATGTCGCCCGCGTACGGATCGATCGTCTCCACGCGGGGCGAGGTCCTGCACAACGAGTCGCACGAGAACGTCGTCGCCGAAGGTGACCTGCTCCTCGTCGACGCCGGCGCCGAAGGTGCGTGCGGTTGGTGCTCCGACGTCACCCGAGTCTACCCGGCCAGCGGACGATTCTCGCCGACCCAGCGCGCGATCTACGACCTCGTCCTCGCCGCCGAACGCGCCGCCATCGCCAAGGTACGCCCCGGCACGCGCTATCGCGACATCCACACCGCCGCCGGACGCGTCCTCGTCGACGGTCTCGTCCAGCTCGGGGTCCTTCGCGGCGACGTCGACGGCCTCCTCGAGCGCGGCGCGTACACCCTATTTTTCCCGCACGGCGTCGGTCACCTGATCGGCCTCGACGTGCACGACATGGAAGACCTCGGCGATCGCGCCGGCTACGCACCGGGCCGCACGCGCAGCAGCCGCTTCGGCGATGCCTACCTGCGTCTCGATCGCGATCTCATCCCCGGCATGGCGGTGACCATCGAGCCCGGGTTCTATCGCGTGCCGGCCATCCTCGACGATCCACGACGGACTGAGGCGTTCGGCGCCGACCTCGTCCGCAGCGCCCTCGATCGCTACGCCGACGTCCGCGGCATTCGGCTCGAGGACGACGTCCTCTGCACCAGCGGCGAGCCCGAGGTGCTGACGCGCGCGATTCCGATCACCGCCGATGACGTCGAAGCGACGATGCGCACCTGACTACTTCGGCGGCGCGAACGGATCTCGAATCGGGCTCGGCGTCGGCGCTGCAGAGACGCTTGCGCTCGTCGAGGTCGTGGGGCTTCCGCCGACCTCGCGCGCACGATCGGCCGAAATTTTCGGCTCGTCGTGCGTGCAGGCGAAGATGCAGCACGCGAGCGCGAAGACGAACCGCACGCCTCGAGCCTAGACGGAGTCGAGCGTGATGTGGGTGATCTCGGCGGGCGCCCCGACGCGCATCGGAGGACCCCAGTAGCCCGTGCCGCGACTGACGTAGATCTGCGCGTCACCATGACGATGGAGCCCGGAGACGTAGGGCTGCTGCAGATAGACCATGTACGTCCACGGCCAGAGCTGCCCACCGTGCGTGTGCCCGGAGAGCTGGAGCCCGACGCCGAGCTTGGCCGCCTCGGCGATGGCGCGCGGTTGGTGCGCCAGGAGCACGAGCTCGCGCGAAGGATCGCGACCGGCGAGCGCTTTCGGAAGATCGGGCCCGTGGCCGCCGCCCTTGGCGTTGAAGTCGTCGACGCCGGCGAGATCGATCGACGCATCTTCGTCGCCGATGGTGACCCGCTCGTTGCGCAAGACGCGAATGCCGAGGCGACCGAGCTCGGCGATCCAGGCGTCGGCGCCCGAGTAGTACTCGTGGTTGCCGGTGACGAAGAAGACGCCGTATTTCGCGCGCAATTTCCCGAGCGGCGCCGCGTGCTCGCGGAGCTCGTCGACCGAGCCGTCGACCAAGTCACCGGTGATGGCGATGACGTCGGCCTCGAGCGCGTTGGTGCGCTCGACGACGTCGGCGATGAAGTCGTGCCCGATGGTCGGCCCGATGTGCACGTCGGTGATCTGCGCGATGGTGAGCCCGCGCATCGACGCCGGCAGCCGCTTCAGCTTCACGGCGAGCTTCTTGATGCCGACGCTCCCGCGCGCAGAGGCGATGCCGAATCCACCGACCCCGGCGGCGAAGAGCCCGGTGACGAGCGCGATGCCGCGACCGATGAGGAGCCGCCGCGAGGGATCGACGTCGGCGCCCCGCACGCGATCGAAGATGGCGACACCGGCGCGGAAGAGATCGCCGAAGACGACGCCGAGGAAGAGGAAGAAGAGCAGCCCCATCCACGTGAAGATCGTCACCGAGAGGGGCAGCGCGAACGAGCGCGGCAAGACACGCGAGAGCGGCATGGTGAGCGGCATCGCCACCGCCAACGTCACGAGGACGATGGTGAGCACCCGCGTCCAAGGCGCCGGCAACGACGCGTCACGCACGAGCCGCGCCCAGAGGTAGTAGTGCAGCGACGACGAGAGCGTGCCGACCACCGCGAGGAGAACGACGAGCCGACCCCAGGACATGGCGGTGTGATGCAGGAAGGGGCGCGAAGTCGCCGAGCGTCAGCTCTTCGCCCGCACGCCGATCCACGTCAGGTGGGAAATTCCCGCCCCTGCGTCGGTGGTGATCGTCTTCCCGTCGGCCGAGACCTTGCCGGTCGACACCACTTTGTAGTTCGCGGCGTTGAAAGGCACGCCGAACAGATCGGTGTCGAGCTCGTAGAATTCGACGGCGGTGCCGGCGGCGAGGCTGGTGGAGTTGGGTATGGTGACGGCGACTTTGATGACGTCGCCGTCCGCGCAAGGCGTGACCTTGCAGAACTTGAGGTCGAAGGGGGCGAGCGCGTAGAGCGGGCCGGCGCCGGCGGCAGATGCGAAGTCGGGGGGCGCGCTCGCGGTCCACTTCACCGAGCGGAAGAGGCGACCGGGATCGCCGTTGGCGACGTCTTCGACGTCGAGCTCGAAGGCGGTGCCGTCGGGGATCTTCATCGACACGTCGCCGGCGACGATCGTCGAACCGGCGGCGCCGTCGGCGGGGAACGCGGGGCCGATGGAGTCGTACTTGGTGACCACCACCGGCTTGGTCAGCACCACCGTGTCCCCGGCGCTCGGAGCCGGGAGCTTGACGTAGACGCTCGCGAAATCAGGGCGCCCGTGGACGAGGACGGCGTAGCTGTCGTGGTTCAGCCACTTGCCGATGTGGGCTTCGAAGGCGCCTTTGGCGTCGGTGTGCGCGTAGTAACAAATGGCGCCGCAGACCGAGATGACGATTCCGGTGAGCGGCTTGCCGGCGAGGTCTTGCGCGGTGCCGCGAACGTAGCGAAGGCACGCGGAGCTCGCCGGTCGGTCGGCTGGGTCTTCGGTGCAGTCGTCGTTGGTGTCGCCCGGATCGGTGTCGACGCCGGTCGCCGTGTCCTTCGCTTTTCCGGTGTCGCTGCCGATGCCCGTGTCGGTGTTGTCGGCACCGCCTCCTCCGCCGCTGCTGCTGCAGGCGAAGAGCGCGAAGGCCGGGACGGAGAAGAGAGCAAGCAGGGGAAGGGAGAGAAGGGCTCGGCGCATGACGAGGCAAGGATGCACCGGGCTTGCCACGCGGTCGAGCGCTCGAACGGCCGAAGGCCCGTGCAGCTTTCCTGCGCGGGCCTCCAAGCCACTCCACTTTGCTCGAATTGCGCGAAATTTCGAGCGCAATTCGTGTTCGCGAACCTCAGCCGCCCGACGTGATGGTCAGCTCGCGGTATTGGTCGCCTTCGGCATTGCTCGGGTGACCGAATTCGGCGGAGAAGCCGTTGCTCGTGATGCGCTTGCGGGTGACGCGGAAGGTGACTGGGCAGGTCGCGGTCGCGTCACCGCTCGCGCGGATGTCGCCCGAGTTGAGGGTGAAGCTTCCCGGATCGCCGACCGGATCCTTGAAGTCGTTGAAGATGCAGTCGCCCTTCCACTCGACGCGGATGACGTAGTCCGTCCCCTTGTTGTCCCAGTTGAGGGTGAGGAGGTTCTTGCGCGAGACGGTGCCGGTCGAGGTGGTCGAGAGCTTGAAACCCGGCGGCAGGCTGAGCGAGTTGTTGAGGGCGCTCGCGCCTTGAACGCGCGTGAAGTCGACCAGGAACGTGCCTTCGACCACGTTGGTGTTGGCGATGTACGAGGTCTTGACGCTGCTGCCGAGCGTCTCGACGACCTTGCTCAGCGGGAGGACGGCACCACCGGGCGCCTTGAGCACGAGGTTGTCGCCGGAGGTGAGCGTCGCGAAGATGTTGGAGTCGTAGCTGCCGACGTGCAGCGCGACGTAGGCCGTCGAGTTGGCGCCATCGCTCATGATCTTGAAATCGAGCGAGTAGCCCTTGGTGGTGACCTCGTCGGAGGGGATGGACTCTTTCTTCGAGCAGCCCGTGGCGGCGACGGTGACGAGGGCGAGCGGGGCGAGACCGACGAGAAGGAAGCGACGACTGAGCATGGAAGGGACCTCCAGAAGCGGCGTTCGAAGGGAGACGAAGCAGATGCGGCGAGCTTCAAAGACGACGCAGATATCAAGGAATGGGCCGAGGCGCCTAGGCGTTGCCGGGGCCGATTTGGCGAAGAATACGCACATTTCTCGCAACGCGTGAACCTCGGTTCACGACGTTCCGGTCGATTCGATCGGGGCTCGGCCCGCACTTTCCGGCATGATGCCCTCGGATGGGCAAGCCGATCCTCGTCGTGTTCACGGGCAATACCGTCCCGGTCGTCGCCGAGAGGTTCGGCGACTTCGATGCGCACTTCCGGCACGGCATCGGAGACGCGTGGAGTGGCCCCTGGGCGAGCGTCGATGCGCGTGAAGAGGCTGCGCTTCCGTCACCCTCCGACTTCGCCGGGGTGATCGTCACCGGCTCGTCGTCGAGCGTCACCGAACGCGCGCCATGGATGTTGCGCCTGGAAGCCTGGCTGAAGGCGGCGACCTTCGCCGACGCGTCGATCCTCGGCGTCTGCTTCGGACATCAAATCCTCGCGCAAGCGCTGGGCGGCGAGGTGCGACAGAACCCGCGGGGACGTCGCATCGGTACGCTCGAGGTCGAGACCGTCGAGACCGTCGGGACAGTCGAGAGCGTCGGGGGCTCGCGCGATCCACTGCTCGAAGGCGTGCCCACGCGCTTCGCGGTCAACGTCTCGCACCGCGATCACGTCGCGCTCGCGCCGCCCGGCGTGACTCCGCTGATCACCGCCGAGCACGACGCCCTCCACGGGTTCGCGATTCGCAATGCCCGAACCGTCCAGTTTCACCCGGAGTTCCGCGGGGAAATCGTCAAGGGCTACATCGAAGCGCGGCGCGAGATTCTCCGTGGGGAAGGGCTCGATCCGGAGGCGCTCCATGCCGCCGCCACCGACGCCCCGAACGCCACGCGCGTCCTGAAAAATTTCGTCACGCACCTGATTCCGAAG
The DNA here is from genome assembly GCA_025363655.1 of Deltaproteobacteria bacterium. Taxonomy (GTDB): domain Bacteria; phylum Myxococcota_A; class Polyangia; order Polyangiales; family JADJMO01; genus JANYDK01. The sequence goes on from JANYDK010000146.1 coordinate 13,435, forward strand.
TGAGGTCTTGCCCATTCCAGCGTGTCGAGAGAGCATCGACGTGATGCTCGTTCCCCGCGCCGGGGAAGCGTGCGCTTGACCTCGTGCCTCGGAGGATTCGCCCTACATGCCGGAGAAAATCGGCCTCCTCGTCGGATGGGAAGACAGCTTTCCCAAGGCCTTCATCGAGCGCGTCAACCGTGAGCCTGGCGTCGTCGCCGAGCTCGCGAAGATCGGCACCACCCCGGCCGACGGCTTTCGTTCGCCGTACCGCGTCCTCGTCGATCGCATCAGCCACGAAATTCCGCACTATCGCTTCCACCTCAAGGCTGCGGCGCTCGCCGGCACCTACGTCATCAACGATCCGTTCTGGTGGAGCGCCGACGAGAAGTTCTTCGGGTACTCGCTGGCGGCGAAGATCGGCCTCGCCGTACCGCGCACCGTTCTTCTTCCGCAGAAGGACTACATCCCGGCCATCGACAAGCAGCGCTCGCTGCGCAACCTCGAATTCCCGCTCGATTGGGCGGCGATCGAGGCCTACGTCGGCTTCCCCGCGGTGCTCAAGCCGGCCGACGGCGGCGGTTGGAAGGACGTCAGCATCGTCCACGATCACGCCGAGCTGATGCGCGCCTACGACGCCAGCGGCACCAAGGTGATGACCTTCCAAGAGTTCATCGACTTCGACAACTACATCCGCTGCATCTGCATCGGGCGCGAGAACATCCTCCCCATCAAGTACGAGCCGAAGCACCGCTGTTACGTGCACACGCCCGGCGGCTTCATGAGCAAAGAGCTCGAAGGCAAGGTGCGCGAGGGCGCGTTCAAGCTCTGCGATGCGCTCGGCTACGACATGAACTCGGTCGAGTTCGCGGTGCGCGACGGCGTGCCCTACGCCATCGATTTCACCAACCCCGCGCCCGACATGGCGCGCGACAGCATCCTCGAACCGCACTTCCACTGGTGCATCGAAGAGATGACCAAGTTCGTCGTCCGCTGCGTCCGCGAAGGACGAACCGCGCTCGGCGAGCACTACCGATTCTCCCGTTACGTGCCCCTCGCCGCGCGTTCGCTGGAGCGAGGTTACGCGGAGGGCATCGGCGGCGCGGTGGTGGTCGGAGGCGAAAAGTGAAGCCGACCGGCGTCCTCACCGGGCAGTTCACCCTCGGCGTCGAGGAAGAGTTCCAGATCGTCGATCCGGAGACGCGCGAGCTGCGCAGCTACGTCAGTCAGCTCCTCGAGCGCGGCGGCAAGAGCGTGCTGATGGAGCGCGTGCGACCCGAGATGCACCAGTCGATGGTGGAGACGGGCACCGGCATCTGCGAGGACATCGACCAGGTGCGCGCCGAGGTCACCGAGCTGCGTCAGCACCTCGATCACCTCGCGCGCAAGGGCGGTCTGCGCATCGTCGCCGCCGGCACGCACCCCTTCAGCGATTGGAAGAGCCAAGAGATCGTCCCCCACGAGCGCTACAACACGCTCGTCAACGAGCTCGAAGACGTCGCGCGCGAGAACTTGATCTTCGGCTTGCACGTGCACGTCGGCATCAAGAACAAAGAAGTGGCGATGTCGCTCGCCAACCAGGTGCGCTACTTCCTCCCGCACATCCTCACGCTCTCGACCTCGAGCCCCTTCTGGCTCGGCCGAAAAACAGGGCTCAAGAGCATTCGCTCGGAGATCTTCAAGCGCTTCCCGCGCACCGGCATCCCCGACGAGTTCCGCAGCCACAGCCAGTTCCAGCAGTACGTCGACATGCTGGTGAAGGTCGGGTCGATCGACAACGCGAAGAAGATTTGGTGGGACGTGCGCGTGCACCCCTTCTTCGAGACGGTCGAGGTGCGCATCTGCGACATGACGACCAAGGTCGCCGACACCGTCGCCATCGCCGCCCTCGTCCAAGCGATCATGGCGCAGCTCTACATCCTGCGCCTGTCGAACCAGCAGTGGCGCACCTACTCGCGTGCGCTGATCGAGGAGAACAAGTGGCGCGCGGTGCGCTACGGCCTCGACGCGCCGTTCATCGACTTCGGCAAGGAGATCGAAGTACCGGTGCGCGATCTCATCAGCGAGCTCCTCGACTTCGTCGATCCGGCGGCGCAACTGCTCGGCACGCGCGACGAGCTCCGCGGCAACGTGGCGCGAATCCTCCGCGAGGGGACGAGCGCCGATCGACAACTGAAGGTGTACCAAACGAGCGGCATGGACCCGAAGAAGGTCGTCGACCACCTCATCGCCGAGACGATGTTCGAGGTGCCGATCTTGAACAAGGAGCCGACCCAGCCGCCGGGAAGAGCCTCCTCGCACGCGCCGAAGTAGTTCGTCATTGGCTTGTTTTCAAGCCTCTTTCGACGTCGGGCTCCCCGGATCGATCGCCGCCCCGAGGCCTTCGAGCCGCGCCCACACCTCCGAGACGATCGCTCCGGCATCGTCTGCGGGCGAGCCTTCGTAGCGCGCCAACACGAGTTGCGTGCGAAGCGCTTCGAGCAAATCGGCGAGCTCGTCGAGGGCACGGGCGTCGCTCGCGCGCATCTCGGCGAGGCGGACGAGGCTCTCGTGTTGCAAACGGGCGGTGGCGACGGCGCGCTCCGAGGCTCCTGAGTTCTCGAGCTCTTCGAGCTTCTTCGCGGACGCTGCGCGATCGAAGCCACGTCGACCTGCGAGGAGCTCGAGCTCAGCGAGGCGGGCCGCCACTCGTTCGACCTCCGCCTTCATGCGCGCCGCCGTGCGCTGGGTGAACACCTCGCTCATCGGCGTGCCGGCGACGGCAGCGACCGATTCGGCGAGGGCGCGATCGACGCGCGCGAGGATGGCGTCGCTCTCGGGCCCCGACTTCCCGCGCGGGCCCGTCGGTCCGAGGGCGAAGGGAGCCCAAAGTGGCCACAGCGGGATGGTGACGAGCGCAGAGAAGGCCGCCGCCGCGCTCCCCGAAGACGAGCCCTGCGCGCGACGAAAGACGGCGATGGCACAAGCGAGGCCGACGAGCGCGTAGAGGCCGAGAAAATCGCGCAAGCTCATCGATCGGTGCCCGGCGTCGAGGGCGTCGAGGTCGTGCGCTCGCGCTCCATGAGGCCGATCGTCTGGAGCAGCTGGACGACGAGGCCACCTTCGCGATCTCGCGTGAAGAGCTTCACCTCCGTGATGCCGGGCGTGCCGAGGTAGGGACGCAGCACCCACGCGTTCTGCGCGCCGATGAGGAGGAAGACGACGACGAAGAGACCGAGCGTCAGGCGCTTGCCGGCGCCGCCTTCGAGGCCACGCACGAGCACCTCGAGACCGGCGAGACCGGCGAGGCCATAGGCGATCGTGGCGATGACCTTGATCGCTTCGTAGTGCGTTCCGAAGTTGATCGTCAGCCACAGGACCGGCGTCATCGCCAGGAGCACGAGCGCGAAACGTGCGCCGGCGGCGAGGACGAGGGAGAAGACCGGACGCAGCGCCCACGGTCGCCCGAAGATCGCCGCGAGCACGTAAAAAGCAGGGGCTGCGAGGGCCAAGGTGCCGAGGATGCCGAGCGGCATCTTCAGCGCGGAGAAGGCGACTTGCACGCCGCCTCGCCAGCTGCCGACCGCGGCACCGAACGCGGTGGCAGCGACCGCGAGCGTGACGAGCGCGGTGCGCGCGATGGCTGCGACGTCACGATCGTCGCGACACTGCGCGGCGACGCCAGCCGGAGCACGGAGGATGCGATTGAGCAGACCGAGATCGAACATCATCCACCTCGCAGGAGCGGAAGGGAGACCCACCAGATGCGGGCCCCGAGGACGGCGGCGAAGACGAGGAAGAGCGGCAAAGCCACCCAGGAGAGGCGCATCGCGCGCGCATCCGATCCGCGAAGCTGCGGGGCGAGCGCGAGGACGAACGAGCGAACCCCGACGGCGCCAGCGAGCGCGAGGCCGAGCGAGCCGACGAGCGTGACGGTGATCGCGTCCTCGACGGTGAGCGCGAAGAGCGCGATGCCTGGCGCGAGACCGGCGAGCAAGAGCCCTGCTGCCGCTGCAGCCCGCGCCGTCGCTCGCGCGAGACCGAGGGCGTCGATGGCGGCGTCGAAGAGGGTGAGGATGATCGCCAGCGCGGGCACCGCGAGCCCACAAACTGCGGCAAACCCGAGCGCGACACCGAGCGCATGCACGGCCATCGAAGCGCCGCCGACGCGGAGGCCGAGGGCGACTCCGAAGAGAGAGGCGAGACCGAAGGCGACGAGCAGACGTCGTGCTTCGCGTCCCCACTCGAGGGCGATCTTCGGACCTGGAGGGCGAACGACGCCTTTCGGATCGAGCAACCGCTCGGTCCACGACGCGACCGGCGCTGCTTGCGGTGGCACATCAACGTCCGACCTCTCGGGCTCGACGTCGAGCGTGGCTGCCGTGCTTTCCATCATCTCGATCTCCTGTGTGATCTCGGGGGTCTCTCACAAGTAGCCGCGCACTTGGGCGGCGCTGGGGAGAGCGCGAGGAGGTTTCGAGGAAGCCCTGGGAAGAGGCTGGGCAGGAGAGACGTTCGGCCATGCGTGCCCCACGATCTCGTCGCCGCTCCTTCGCCCACAACGCAGCTCCGCGTGCTCGTCGTCGAGGACGACGGGCCGATCGCCGACGCCGTCCTCTACTGCCTGCGCCGCGACGGAATGCGCGCAGAAGTCGCGCCGAGCCTCGCCGACGCACGCCGGGCATGCCTCGAAACCCATGAAATCAAGGCTTGGGACGTGGTCATCCTCGATCTCGGGCTCCCCGATGGGAGCGGGTTTTCCCTCCTTCCCGAGCTGCGACGTCTCGAACGTGGCCCGCGCATCCTCGTCCTCACGAGCCGGGACGAAGACGTCGAGTGCGTCGCCGCGCTCGAAGCCGGCGCTGACGATTTCGTGACCAAGCCCTTCTCTCCGCGCGCACTCTCGGCGCGGGTGCGGGCCATCGCGCGTCGGGGCGAGCGGCATGAATCGCGTGCGCCACACATGTCGGCCATCGCCGACGAGGCCGCCCGCGGGCTTCGGGTCGATCGCGAAAGGCGACAGGCAACCTACGAAGGCGTCGAGCTCGCGCTCACCAAGACCGAGTTCGATTTGCTCGCCGTCCTCGCCGAAGCGCCCGGACGCGTGCGCACCCGCGAACAGCTCGTCGCACGCGTTTGGGGCGAGACGTTCGCCCTCGCCGAACGCACCGTCGATTCGCATTTCAAGGCCCTGCGTCGCAAGCTCGAAGCCGCGCGCGCGCCCGCGACGTTGATCGAGACCGTACGCGGCGTCGGCTTCACGCTCCGCGAGCACGCATGAGCTCCTTGCGGGCGCAGCTCCTCCGCATTTTCCGACGTCCGACGTCGCTTCACCTCCGCATCTTCCTCGCGCTCGCCTTCGCGGCCTTGAGCGGCGCCTTGGTCACGGGTCTCTGCGCGGTCTGGGCCGACGCCGACACGCGTGGCTTCACGGGGCGTTTGACGACGGTGGCACCGAAGGCGCTGGCGCTGGCTGCGCTGCTCCTGCCTGCCGCCGCCATCGCTGCCGCGTGGGTCGGTGGGCGCTTGGCGAGGCCGATCGAAGAGCTCACCGAGGCGGCCACACGCATCGCCGAGGGACATCGCGCGACCCGACTTCCGCGGGGAGAAGGCGACGAGATGCGGCGCCTCGCACGCGCCCTCGTGAGCATGCGACGCGAGCTCGAAGGAACGCCCTACGCCGCCGCATTTCTCCGCGATGCGTGGCACGATCTGAAGACGCCGGTGGCAGCGCTGCAGGCGACGTTGGAGGTGCTCGACGACGACGCCTTCGACGATCGCGAAGCCGCCCGCACGTTTCTCGCCAACCTTCGTCGTTCGACCGATCAGCTCGAGCGAAGGCTCACCGACCTCGTGACCTTGTCGCGCTACGAGACGGCCTCGCTGCGCGCCGACGAACCGGCACACATGGGCGAGCTCGTGAGCGAGGCGCTCGAACACATCGAGCCTCTCGCGGAGGCGACGCAGGTGATGCTGACGGCGCCCGTCCATGCCGAGGCCGATCGCGTGCGTTGCGATCCGTCGGCCATTCGTCGCGCACTGACCAACCTACTGGAAAATGCGGTCGCGGCGACGCCGGGTGGGTCGGTCACGATCGCGGTCGACGTCGCTCGTCGGGACACCGTCATCGTCGACGTCGTCAACGAACCGGCGCAGGTCCCGGGCCACGCGCGGACGCGCCTCTTCGAGCGATCACCGACGTCGGACGACGGTCGCAGCTCAGGCCTCGGCCTCGCGATGGCGCGCGCAGCCGTCGAGGCGCACGGAGGCACCCTGCGATTCCTCGAGCTCGGGCCTCCGCGTGTTCGCGTGCGCATCGAGTTACCTCGCTGACGACGCTGAATTGCGCTGAGCTCAAGGCCCGACGGCGCAGGCCGAGACCGAAGCCGTCGCTCCGGTGCTGCTACTGTAGACGACGTCGTTGTACGTGGTGAGCCCGTCACAGGGCGCGTTGAAAATGCTCACCGGCGTGCAGTTGGTGAAACTGTCGCCGTTGAACGTCATCCCGTGCAGGATGGAGACGCAGACGCCGGCGAGCGTGTTCTTCGCGGTAGCGCCTCCGAAGACGTTGTTGCCCGCGTCGGGCGAGGTCCCGATGTCGAGCGTGCTCGAGGACGACTGGATGAAGACGAGACCCATCTTGTTTCCGGTGAGCGTGCTGCCGTGCATCGCCAGGCTGCCTCCGCTGTAGACGACCACCCCCTGATTGACGTTGCCGTTGGCGATCAGCTTGCTGATGACGTGCTTGCTGCCATTGGCGATGCGCACGCCGTTGGCGCTATTTCCGCTGGTGGTGGCGGCGTCGATGGTCAGCGTCGCGGTCGCGCCAACCTCGACGTTGATGCCGTTGCTGGCGTTGGAGTTGAAGAGGTTGTCGCCCGAGCTCGACCCGATGATGTGGACGTTGCCGTTGCCGATGATGTTGATGCCGTTGGCGCCGTTGG
>JANYDK010000004.1 GCA_025363655.1 Deltaproteobacteria bacterium
GTCGTCCTTGTCGTCGTCGTCCTTGCCCTTCTTCTTCTTGCCCTTGTCGTCGTCGTCCTTGTCCTTCTTGTCTTTCTTCTTCTTGCCCTTGTCGTCATCCGACGCGGCGTCGTCGGTCTTCTTCGGGCAAGCGGGGAGGGCGCAGGCGAGCGCGAGCACGGTGAGGAGCGGGAAAGCGTTGCGGCGGAGGAGCATGGGTGAGGACCTTTGCGAAAGAAGTTGCGCGCTCCTTGCCATACTTTTTTGCGGGGAGGCAGGGTGGCGAGGCGCGGGGGTCGGGACGGGGGAGTGGGACGTTTTGTTCAATCGGCGGGCATCTCGTGAAGATCACGATGATTAAGCGCCCATGCGGCAAACTGGCTCACTTCGAGTAGAGGGCGGCGAGGTCCGCTCGCAGTTGGGTTCGCGAGGGCGTGTGGAGGTACATCATGTGCCCGGCGTCGTAGTAGGTCTCACGGATGTTGGCGCGAAGGTGCGGCTCGTGGCCGAGGTGGCGCGCGGCGTGCTCGCTGGCGAAGAAGGGCGTCGCGAGATCGTAGAGGCCGTTGGCGAAGAGCACCTCGAGGTGCGGGTTCTGGAGCATCGCGCCGCGGAGATCGCCGACGACGTTGGGGTAGCCGAAGGGCCGGCCTTTCGGGAGATCCCATTTCCAGGCTTCGTTGACCTTGAGGCTGAGGATCTCGTACGAGCGATCGTCTTCCCAACCGAGGTCGCGGCGGACGTAGTCGTTCATGAGTGCGGCGTACGGGCCGTAGGGCGCGGAGAAGCTCGGATCGGTCTGCGCGTCGGAGCTCTGCGCGTCGGCGTCGTGACCGACGAAGCGTGCGTCGAGGCGGCCGATGGTGAGGCCGCGCGCGCGAAGGAGCTCTTTGCAGAAGCGCGAGCTCTCGACGCGCAACCCGCTCTTTTCCAGCCACTCTGGTGAGAGACCGGTGACGCGATGGAGCTCTTTGGCGAGCGTCTTTCGCTTCGCATCGGGGAGCGACGCGCCGCGCGTGAGGGCCGGAAGATATTCGGCGATCGTCAGCTCGCGGACCTCGGCGAGGAACGCGGACAGATCGGTGGGCGCCTCGGGGAGCGCGCGATGATAGGCCGCAATCGCGGCGTAGCTCGGGAGATAGAGCGCGTAGGGGAGATCGTTGGCGGGGAAGAAATCGAGCGTCGAAAAATCGAGCGCGGGCGAGACGAGGATGACGCCGCTGAGCATCATCCCCGCGTTCTGCAGCACCGGCGCGAGGGCCGCCGCGCGCGTGCCTCCGTAGCTCTCGCCGAGGACGAATTTGGGCGAATTCCAGCGAAGATTTCGCGTCGTCCAGAGACGAATGAAGTCGGCTACCGAGGCGAGGTCGCCCTGGACGCCCTGATACTCTTCCGCCTTTCCTCCACCGAGCGCGCGTGAATAACCGGTGCCCACCGGATCGATGAAGACGAGATCGCTGACGTCGAGGATCGACGCGTCGTTGTCCTCGAGGAGGTACGGCGGCGGAGGCGGATGATTCGGATCGGGGAACGCCGCGCGGCGCGGGCCGAGCATGCCGAGGTGGAGCCACACCGACGAGCTCCCCGGCCCGCCGTTGAAGCAGAAGGTCACCGGCCGCGACGCATCGCCGTTCTCGAGGACGTAGGCGACCGAGAAGACGCTGGCCCGAGGCTCGTCGTCGTCACCACCACGGAGATGACTGGTGCTCGCCGTCACCACGTAGCGGAGCGATTTTCCGGCGACCTGAACCTCGTGTGTCCGGACCGAGGTCTTCTCTTCGGGGATTGGCTTCTTGTCCTTCTTCTTCGCAGATTCTTTGGCGTCGTCGTCCATGGGAGCAGCAGCCTCGCATGCACGAGCCGAGGTCGACAGCTTCTATTTTCAGCGGGGAAATCGCGCCGCCACCAACTCTCCGGCGAACGCCTTCTTCGGCGTCATCCTCCGAAAGAGGACACGAAAATAGATGGCCCCGAGCAACATGTCGACGTCGAGCTCGGCGCGCGCATCGTCGCCCGAGAGCGGGCGGACCGCGGCGAGGAGGAGCGCCCTCCGTTCGCGTTCGACGTGGGCGAGCGCCACGGCGAGCTCGGGCTCTTCGTCGGCGGCGCCGATGAGGGTGGCGACGACCCGGGCGAGGGGGGAGCTCGCGAACATGGCGAGGGTGTTGCGGAGAACGACGCGCACGTCGCGGCGGGCATCGCCCGATTCGGGGACGCGCGGATTGGCGGTGGCGAGCGCGTGACGGATGGCAGCAGCGACGAGGGCAGGTTTTCCGCGGTAGCGACGATAAATGGTCGGCTTGCTCGAGCCAGCGCGGGCGACGATCTCGTCGAGGCTCGCCTCGTGGTAGCCGCGCTTGGCGACGACGGTGAGGGTGGCAGTGAGAAGGCTGACGGTGGCTGCGTCGTCGCGCGGACGACCGACGACGCGCATTTCGATACTATCTAGTGTCGAAATACGTCGCGGTCAACGCGTCTGCTACGCTCCCGGTCGATGCGCAGAGCCGGCGGGGCGCTCCTGGCGATGGCCCTCGCAGCGCCTTGGCTGACGACGTCGTCGCCGACGGTCGCTGCCGGCGAAGAGGTGGTCGTCGAATACGACGCCTACGAGGGTTGTCCGGGGCGCGCCGAGTTCCTCGCCGCGATCGCCGCACGCGCCCCCGACGTCCACGTGGTGACGGCGAAGGAGGGCGCGCGCACGTTTCGCGTGCGCATCGTGCACTTCGGATCCGGCGGGAAAAAGAGCCGCGGCACGGTCGACTCCGTCGATGGAAGCGGCAAGGCGACGAACGTGCGCTCCCTCGTGGGAGAACGCTGCGAAGACGTGGCGCAGGCTTTGTCGATCGTCGTCGCGCTGGCGATCGCGCCCGGAAGCGCTGGGAAAGAGACCGCCGGCAGCAGCGCGAACGCGAACCCAAGCACGACGAGCGCTCCTTCCTCGACGTCGATCGTCCCCGACATCGATCCACCGAAGGTGGCGCCGTCGACCGAAGGCGAAGGCTGGCACCTCGCAGCATCGGTCGGTGATCGTTTGCGGCTCTTCGCCACGCCCCATCCTGCCAATGGCATCGAGGTCGCGATCGAGCTCGCGCCGCCGGGCGAACGAGCGCGGCTTCGACTCGGCTATGGCGACGCGATCGATCCGGCGTTCGGCGGCGGAGGAGATGCGCACTTTCATTTCTCGGTCGGGCGCCTCGACGCCTGCGTTCCCGTGACCGTCGGCAGTTGGCTCGCGGGCTGCGCGGGCGTCGAAGCGGGGAGGTTGCGCGGCGAGGGCGTCGAAATCGCACACCCGAGCGTCGCCAACGCGACCTGGCTTGCCCTCGATCTCGGCGCCGCGTTGCGCGTCCCCTTCGGCAGCGTCGTCGGCCTCGACCTCGAAGGCGGCGCCGCGATTCCGCTGCTTCACCCCCGCTTCGTCTTCGACACGCCCCACGCGGTCATCCACGAGACCCCAAAATTCACGGCGTTTTTCGCAATTTCTCTGCGCGTGCGCTTTTTGTGATCGATCGGCCTGCGCCCGGGGATTTTCCCGACGAGGCACGAGAGCGCACCATGTCCCCGTCGATGAGCCTACGTCTCCCCGCCCCTCCGGCCGATGGTGCGGCCGTGCGCGAGACGTCACGCGGACGAGACGTGCGCCTTCGCGCCGTCGTCGATGCGAACTTCGATTTCATCGGCCGATCGCTGCGCAACTTGGGCGTGGTCGATGCCGACGTCGACGATGCGTTGCAACAAGTCTTCCTCGTCGTCGCGCGTCGGCTCGACGAGGTGAAAGAGGGCGCCGAGCGGGCGTTTCTCTTCCAGGTGGCGATTCGCATCGCTTCCCGGATGCGACGTGGGCGCGCGCGTCGTCGCGAGATCGGCGAAGAGGTGCTCGTCGATCACGCCGATGCCAGCGCTGGTCCAGAGGCCATCGCCGATCGACGTCGCGCGCATGCGCTCCTCGACGAGCTGCTCGAGGAGCTCGAGCTCGAGCTGCGCACGGTGTTCGTGCTTTACGAAATCGAAGAGCTGTCGACCGCGAAGATCGCGGCGCTGATCGACGTACCGATCGGCACGGTGGCGTCACGACTGCGGCGCGCCCGCGAGGCCTTCGCCGCCAAGGCCGAACGCCTCCGACTCTCGCGTGCACGGAAAGAGGGGGGACGATGAGCGAGTCGATCGAGTCGATCGAGAATGATCCGCCGCGCCTGCGCGACGATCCGACGCTGTCACCGGCGATCGGCTCGGCGATCGCGGCGGGGCGCGGCTACGTCCCGAGCGCGGGAGCACGCGCACGCACGTTGGCAGCGATGGGTGTCGGTGCAGCCGTCGCCACCGCCACCAGCGCGACCAGCGCCACCGCGACCTTCGCCTCTCCAGGTGCCGCGAAGGTGCTGCTCGGCTGGAAGGCGTGGGTCGTGACGTTCGGCGTGGTCGCGATCGGTGGCGGCAGCTACGTCGCGCTGCGCTCGCAATCTTCGCAATCTTCGCAATCGAGACCTTCGATTGTGGCATCGGCCGCGCCCACGAACCCGACCGCAGGCGGCGGTGCCGGGCCAGCGACGCCTGCCAGCACGACGCCCGAGGCGGCTCCGTCGGAAGAAATCCCTGCCATCGTCGGCAGCGCGAACCCCGCGAAAGCACCGGTCGCGAAGGTCAAAGGCGCGTCGAGCACCGACACCCTGGCCGCCGAGATCGCCGCCATCGACGCCGCACGGAACGCGCTCCGTTCCGGCGACGCCAAGGGCGCGCTCACGCTCCTCGACGCCTATGGCCGTGACTTTCCCAAGGGCTCGTTCGGGCTCGAAGCGCAGGTGCTCCGCATCGAGGCGCTCGCTGCCGCCGGTCAACGCGAGAAAGCGCGCGTGCTCGCCGAGCGCTTCCTCGCGACGCACCCCAACAGCGTCCTCGCGCCGCGCGTCCGCGCCGTGCTCGGGCCCTGAAGAGCCTCATGCTCGATCGCGTCTCGTCCATCTGCGTCTTCGTCTCGACCGTGCTCTCGTGCGCGTGCGTCGGATGCGGGACGAGCGTGTACTCGCTCGGCAACGGCGAGCCGGCAGAGGGTGGCGACGCTTCCAACGACGTGGCCGCCGATTCAATGGTCATCGACGGCAACAGCGCGACGTTGGAAGAGTTCTGCAAGGGCAAGGGCAGCGTCGTCGATCTCGGCGGAGGTTGCGGAGGCAGCACGGTGGCGACGTCGTTTCGCTACGCGGTGTGCGCCTGCGATGGCTACGTCTCCAGCCACGTCCTCACGACCGACTCCTTCGACAGCACGAAGGGCCCGTACGATCCGGCGAAAGCCGAACCAGGTGGCAGCGTCGGCGCCAACGGCAAGGTCGATTCGTCGGCAGCGATGTCGATCGGCGGCGCGCTCTGGGCGGGCCACGTCGAAGGGATGACGACCAACGACACCGTCGACGTGAAGGACGAGCTCCACGCCGCCGGCCTCGTCGTCAGCAGCGGTGATCTGACGATCGGAAAAGACACTTTTGCGGCCGGAGGCCTCAGCGAGAACCAAGCACTGACCATCGGCGGCAAGCTCTTTCTCCCCAGCGGCGCGCCGCTCACGGTCTCCGGCACCAAGACCATCGTCGGGGGCGAGGTGCGCACGCCGGTGGCGGTACCGCCACCTTGCGACTGCGACGCGAAAGATCAAATCGACGTCCCGGCTGCGGTCATCGCGCATCGCACGATCAACGAGAACGCGGCGATCGGGCTCGCCGACGACGCCTTCGCCAACGTCGTCGCCGGCCGGACGATGACGCTTCCGTGCGGGCGATATCACCTCTCGAGCGTCGGCGGCACCGGCGCGCTCACGCTGCACGTCACCGGGCGCATCGCGATCTACGTGGAGAAAGATTTCGCCGCCAATGGCCTCGTCACCATCGACGTCAGCGGCGCCGGCGAGGTCGATCTCTTCGTCGCCGGCAACGTCGTCACCAGCGCCGGCTTCCACCTCGGGAGCAAGGCGACGCCCGCCAAGGTGCGCCTCTGGGTCGGCGGCAACGGGACGATCGATCTCGGCAAGGACGCGCTCATCGCCGGCAACGTCTACGCGCCAAAGGCCGAATTCGTCTTGGCGGCGAACACCGAGATCTTCGGCTCCGTCTTCGTCCGCCGCCTCTCGTCGGGCGGCGATCTGACGGTGCATTACGACACTTCGATCCTCGACAAGGGAGGTGACTGTCCCCCGCCCACGGGATGCGGCTCGTGCCGCGACTGCGACAATCAAGCGTGCATCGCCGGGAAATGCGGCAGTTGCACGGACAGCAGCCAGTGCTGTGCACCGCTCAAATGCCAATCGGGCAGGTGTGTGGCGATCATTCGCTAATCGTCAGTCGAATCGTTCGATAGGAGAAATCATGCGCGCGTATGCCAATCAGTGGAAAGTGGCATTGGGAATCTCGACGTGCCTGCTCGCGGCTTGCGGCAGCGACGCCGGGGGCGGAGACGATCCCGGTGACGGAGGCGTCGTCCTCCACGACAGCCTCGATCCGTCGTTCGACGGCAACTCACCGCCTGCCGACTCGGCAAGCGGAGCCGACGCCAAACCAGGCACCGACGCGACTCCGAGCACCGACTCCGCTCCTCCCGGCAGCGACTCCTCGCCAGGAACCGACTCCGCGCCCGGCGTCGACACCGGCACGCCGCCTCCGACGGACGCTGGACCGCCGGCAAAATCAGGCTATTTGCGCACCGACGGGGCGAAGATCGTCGACGCCAGCGGGAGCACGGTGCGCCTCACCGGTCTCTCGTGGTTCGGCATGGAGACGAGCAACTACGCGCCGCACGGGCTCTGGTCGCGCTCGCTCGGCTCGATGCTCGATCAAGTGAAGAGCCTCGGCTACAACACACTTCGCATTCCCTATTCGAATGCCATCTTCGACTCCGCCAACGTGCCCAATGGCATCGACTTGGGAAAGAATCCCGATTTGGCGAAGCTCTCGGCGCTGCAGATCTTGGACAAAATCGTCGCCGGCGCGAAGGCGCGCGGCCTGAAAATCATCCTCGATCGCCATCGCCCCGACGCCTCGGCGCAATCCGAGCTCTGGTACACGAGCTCGTGCAGTGAAGCGAAGTGGATCGACGATTGGAAGACGCTCGCCAAGCGCTACGCCGGGGATCCGACGGTGATCGGCGCCGACCTCCACAACGAACCGCACGGCCCCGCGACCTGGGGCGACGGCAGCACCACCACCGACTGGCGTCTCGCCGCCGAGCGCGGTGGCAACGCGATCCTCGGCGTCGAGCCCGATTGGCTGATCTTCGTCGAAGGCATCGAGAAGGTGGGCAGTGACGGGTACTGGTGGGGCGGCAACTTGAAGAACGCCGGCGCGAGCCCGGTGCGCCTCTCGGTTGCGCATCGGCTCGTCTATTCGATTCACGATTATCCCTCTTCGGTCTCCGCGCAGAGCTGGTTCTCCGACGCCAAGTATCCGGCGAACCTCGCCGACGTGTGGGACGCGCATTGGGGATATCTCGTGCGCACCGGCGTCGCTCCGGTGTGGATCGGCGAGTTCGGCACGAAGTACGCGACCGACAGCGACAAGAAGTGGCTCGGCGCGCTCGTCGACTACGAGGTGAAGAACGGCCTCAGCTTCGCCTTCTGGAGCCTCAACCCCAACTCCGGCGACACCGGCGGAATCTTGCTCGACGACTGGACGTCGGTCGCCACCGACAAGCAGGCCGCGGTGGCGAAAGGTCTGGCGCCGATGCTCCCGTGAGCTCGATTGGGCACAGAAAAGTGCACCCGCGGACGCGATGGCCCCGCTCACCGAGGGGCCATCGCGAGCGCACCAACCACGCGGATTCATGGTGTTTGGTCGAAAGTATTACGATACCCATCAGTATCGTAACTTGAGGCGTCAACGAATCGTCGGCTTCGCGGCATTGACCTCTGGTCGTAGTTCTCTAAATCGAGAGAACATGTCCACCACGTTCGTGCCCCCCACGACCCCCCTACCCGTCCGTCAGCCGCGCACGCTGCCCATCGAGGTGCGAGTCGCGAGCCCGCGTCGTCAACTGCCGGAAGGTGAGCTCGGCTTCGGCCGCGTCTTCGCCGAGCACATGTTCTCGATGGAGTGGACGCCCGACGGTTGGCGCGACGCCAAGGTCCAGCCCTACGGCCCGCTGTCGCTCGATCCGGCAGCGGCGGTGCTTCACTACGGGCAGGAGCTCTTCGAGGGCTTCAAGGCCTACCGTGGGCACGACGGCGTCGTTCGCACCTACCGACTCTCGCGTCACTGCAGGCGGCTCGCCGAAGGGGCCGCGCGCCTCTGCATGCCGGCGCCCGATCCGGACTTCTTCGAGGAGGCCGTACGCACGCTCCTTCGCGTCGATCGCGACTGGGTGCCGAGCGCGCCCGGGACTTCGCTCTACGTGCGACCGACGTTGATCGCCTGCGAGCCCTTCCTCGGCGTGCGACCGGCCGAGAAGTACCTCTTCTTCATCATCAGCTCGCCGGTCGGTGCGTACTACGCCGAGGGCCTCAACCCGGTGCGCATCTGGGTCGAGAAGAAGCAGGTCCGCGCGCCGCGCAACGGGCTCGGTGCGGTCAAGGCCGGCGCCAACTACGCCGCGGGATTGCAAGCGGCCTACGCTGCCAAGCAGCGCGGCTACGCGCAGGTGCTCTGGCTCGACGCCAACGAGCACAAGTATCTCGAAGAGGTCGGGACCATGAACGTGTTCGTGCGCATCGACGACGAGCTCGTCACCCCGCCGCTCGAGGGCAGCATCCTCGCCGGCGTCACCCGCGACTCGGTGCTCGCGCTCGCCCGCGAATGGGGCCTCAAGGTCAGCGAACGCGCCATCTCCATCGACGAGGTGCAGGCCGCCCACGCGCGCGGTGCGCTCCGCGAGATGTTCGGCTCCGGCACCGCGGCGGTCATCTCGCCGATCGGTGAGCTCGGCTTCGGCGACACCCAGCTCGCGATCAATGGTGGGCGCATCGGCGAGTGGTCGCAGCGCTTCTACGACGAGCTCACCGGCATCCAGTACGGCCGCCGCCCCGACCCCTTCGGTTGGACCCGCGCGCTGGACTAGCGTCGATCGCGCAGGGTCACGAACTCTTCGCCGGCGGTCGGGTGAATCCCGATCGTCGCGTCGAAGTGTGCCTTGGTCGCACCCGCACGGAGCGCGATCGCCAGGCCTTGGATGATCTCGGGCGCGTCGACGCCGACCATGTGGGCGCCGAGCACGCGATCGGTCTTTCGCTCGACCACCAGCTTCATGAAGGTGCGCTCGTCACGCCCGGTGATCGCGTTCTTCAGCGGCCGGAACTGCGTGCTGAAGACGTCGATTTCGCCGTGTTGCTCGCGGGCGGCGTGCTCCGAGAGCCCGACGGTGGCCACCGGTGGCTGGCTGAAGACGGCCGTCGGCACGCCCTCGTGATCGACGACGGTCGGGCGATCACGAAAGAGCGTCTCGGCGACGGCGCGTCCTTCGGCGATGGCGACCGGGGTGAGGTTCTTCCGATTCGTGCAATCGCCGACGGCGAAGATGCTGGGGACGACGGTGCGTGAGAAGCGATCGACCACGATCGCCGAGGCCGCATCGAGCGTGACGCCGCTCTCTTCGAGGCCCACGCCCTTGGTGTTCGGCGCGCGTCCGGTGGCGAAGAGGAGCGCGTCGGTCTCGATGGCGTCGCCCTCGGCGAAGTGCACTCCGAGCGCGCTTTCTCGGGGTTCCATACGTTCGAGGCGTTCGAGTTTGGTCACCGACGTGCGACGGAACGTCACCCCGCGCTTTCGCATCTCGCCTTCGAGGACCTCACGAACGTCGTCGTCGAAGCCGCGGAGGATGTGTCCACGCACCGCGACGGTGACCGCCGCGCCGAGGGCGGCGAAGATGCCAGCGAACTCGACGCCGATGTAACCGCCGCCGACGATGACGACGCGGCGAGGAAGCGTCGGAAGATCGAGCGCTTCGTCGGAGGTGAGGGCGAGCTCATGACCAGGCACCTCGGGCACGACCGCGCGCGCACCGGTGGCGACGAGGATGTGCCGCGCGGTATGACGACGACCTTCGACCTCGACGGTGTGCGGATCGACGAGGCGCGCGCGACCTTCGAAGGCAGTGACGCCAGCGTCGCCGAGCATGCGCCGATAGATTGCCTCGAGACGCGCGATCTCCTTGTTTTTCACGGCGATCAGCGATGACCAGTCGAAGCTCGTCTCCCCCACGTGATGCCCGAAAGCGCGTGCGTCGGCGAGCTCGTCGACGAAGTGGGCGCCGTAGACGAGCAGCTTCTTCGGCACGCAGCCGCGGATGACGCAGGTCCCTCCGAAGCGGCTCTGTTCGACGATCGCGACCTTGGCGCCGTAGCTCGCCGCACGACGACTGGCCGCGACGCCGCCGGAGCCTGCGCCGAGGGTGAAGAGATCGAAGTCGTAGTCGGTCATCGGCCGTCGAGGCTAACAGCTTGACCACCCGTGCTCGCGCGCCGATTCTCTCGACGTGGATCCCTACGCTCCCATCAACGGAATCTCCATCGAACGCTACGCCGATCTCTGCGCCGAGATCGACGGCATCACCGACTCGGCGGCGCAGACGGCGAAGGTCGGCACGCTCGGCGTCGCTCCTGCCGATTGGGAGGCCGCGAAGACGGGTTGGCTCGCGCGGATGCAGGACATGAGCCTCATGGGCCAGGTTGCCATGCGCTACATGCCCCTCTACAACGCGGCGCTCGCGGCGAAGAAGGGCGTCACCAGCCTCAGCTTCGACGACTACATCGCGGTCAGCGCGGCCATCCAGGTCTTCGGCGTCGAGGGCGCGTTCGCCAGCTACAAGCTCTCGCAGAGCGACTGGACGACGATCAGCGCGCACTGGATGACCGAGATGAGCAAAGACCCGATGAACCTCGGCATGCGGAGAAACCAAGGCCAAGAGGCCGAGGCGCAGCGGCTCCGCGCCGGGGGTCAGCCGAAGCCGATTCAAATCTCCCGCAGCGCTCCGGGCGCCGCGGTTGCTGGTGGGCCGGGCGCATTCGACCCCAACGTCCAGCAGGCGAACATGATCCAAGGCTCGCAAGCGCACCAGGCGCAGTGGATGGCGCACTCGGCGCAGGTGATGAACCAACCTGGCGTGCAGTCCGCGGTGCAGATGGCCGGGGCGATGAACGTCGCCGGCGGCGGCTCGGCGCTCATCGTCGGACGCGCGGTCCTCGTGCAGTGGGCCGATGGCAATCGCTATCCTGGCACCATCCTCCAGGTCGCTGCCGGGCAGTCGCAAATCGTCTTCGGCGACGGCAGCAACCGCTGGATCGAGAACACGTACCTGACGCCGAACTGAGCCGAGAAGACGAGCGGAAGAGACGACAGAAGAGAGGATCGCGCGATGTACGAGCCCGTTCAGCAATGCAAGTCGTGTGGCGCCGGGCTCACGCTCGAGCACCTGCGGGGCACCAATTGCCCTTATTGCAATACGGTGTTTCCGCATCACGCGCAGGCAGCGCAGCACGCGATGGTGGCCAATCAGGTCATGAACCAGATGATGGCCCAACAGGCGCAAGTCCAAGCCCAATGGCGCGGTGCGTACGGCGTCGGACCGATGCCTCCACAAGGACTCCCCGGTGGACCACCGCCAGCGGGATTCCCCTATTCGCCGCAGGGGCCTTACGCCCATCCGAACAACATCGCGCAGGTGCACGCGATGCAGTCGGCGCAGCTCGGCCGCTCGATCACGATGATGGTCTTCGGCATCACCATCGGCGTCCTCGTGCTGGTCGGCGTGATCGTCGCCTTCGTGATCGTTCGCTAGTTCTCTTCGCTAGTTCTTGACGGCGCCGGGGCGAAACCCCGAGTCGAAGAACTGGACGCCCCGACGTCGCGCGATGCGCAAAGCGCCCATGACGATGGCGACACACGCCAAGAGGCCGACGCCGAGGATCGTGAAGGCCATCGCGCTCGACGAGGACGCCTCGTGGAGGAGCGAGACGACCTGCCCGATGAGGAGACACGGCACCAGCGCACACGCCACGAGCAACATCACCGCCGAGCGATTGCGTTTGCCGCAGCGCGGACACGGACAGACGGCGATGCGGAGGGAACCAAAACGCCCGCTCTTCGCATACGAGCGAAAGCCACAAGGACGACAGTCGTAGATCGAGGGTCGCTCGTGCTCGTCGTCGGGTTCGCTCGTGGGGGGGCTCAAGGGCGGCAAGGCTCCGAAAAGCTCGATTTCGACAAAGTGTAACGGTGCCGACACGATTGTGCACATTCAAAGGCCACGCGTCCGAAGAAGCCCGGGTCCGCTGCGACGCGTCAGAAGCAGACGCCAGCGGTGCACCGCGAGCGACCGCCCTTCGAGCAATTCATCCCCCCAGCGGCACACGGACCGCACGCGGTCGGGTCGGTATTGCTGCCATGGCCGGTGCAGGTGCAACCGCCCCCTTCGCAGGCGTTGGAGTTGGGAATCGTCGAGCAGGACGCATTGCAACCGCCGCAGTTGGCGACGTCGGTCTGGGTGTTGACGCAGAGGTTCTTGCAGCAGGTGGTCGAGCCCGAGCAGCCCCCGCAGTCGACCGTGGCACCGCACGAATTGACGACCGAGCCGCACTTGCCGGCGCAGGTCACGGCTTTGGTGTCGCAACACTTCCCAATGACGCAGCTCTGTCCGGAGGGGCAAACGCCGCAGCTGACCGTCTGGAGGCAGTTGTTCTTGGTCTCGCCGCAAGCGTAGCCAGCGTTCTTGCACGTCGTCGAATCGGCATCGGCGAGGCAGCCGCAGGAGCCCAAGGTGCAGATCCCCGTGACGCAAGCGCCACATTCGATGGCGTTGCCGCAGTTGTCCTTGTTGGCGCCGCAACGGTTCATGCACCAGACGTCGGCCGGAACCGGGACGCAGATGCATTTGTGCGTGACCCCATCGCAGGTCTTGTCGCTGCCGCAATCGGTGGCGCAGTCACGACGCTCGCCACACGCATCGATGAGCCCGAGACCGCATTTTTCCGCGCAGAACTTCTTGTCGACGCAAGCTTCGGGGGCGACGTCGGAAGGCGGGATGGACGTGTCGTCGACCTGGGTGTCGCCTCCGCCGCCATCGGTCACCGTCCCATCGACGCCGACCTCGCCACCGGGCGCGATGGTGAAGCTCGACGACGAGCAACCGACCGAGAGAAAGCAGAGAAAAGCGAAACGACGCATCGCTTCATCGTACGACCGCACCCTACCTAGCGGTAGTAATCCTGCGTCATCCAATAGCCGCCGGTTTCCATGTGGAAGAAGCCGCACGCCATCGTCGTCGACGCGGGATCGGTCATCACCGAGTAGTGGTTGATGCCTGTCTCGGGCGGACCTTCCTTCCAGAACGCGTCGAGGCACCAGTCGATGACCGCGTCGGGCGCGTCTTCGGAGTACCAACACTCGTTCTGGTAACCCTCCTTGCACTGCCCATAATAGGCGTGAAAAACCGTCTTTCCGGTGAGCTTCAGATCGGTCGCGCCCTTCTGCGCTTGGCTCGCGGCGCACACCTCTTGATCGACCTTGCGGGCGATCGGCGGCGCTCCGACCTTCGCGCGATACGCGTTGACCTTGGTGATGCACTTGTCGGAGAGGGTGCCGCCGGCGTCCGACGACCCATCGACGCCGGCGCCATCGGCGATGTTGCCGTCGGCGGCGCCTGTCTCCGTCACGGCTCCGTCGATCGGCGGCGAGCTCGTATCGGCCGACGTACCGCTGTCACCCACGCCGCCTCCGTCACCGCCGACGGCGTCCGAGCTGCTGCTGCACGCGAGAGGGAGCGAGACCAGCGAGAAGAGCCCGATCACGACCAAGCTGACGAAACGCATCCGACCAAAATAGCGCACCGCGCTCGCCGGCGCCGCTGATCGAGCCTCAAATCCACTTCCGGCGACGGTAGAACACCAGCATGCCGACGAGGATCGCGAGCATGACGCCGATCACCGCCGGGTACGCCCACGGCTTCTTCAGCTCGGGCATGTGCTCGAAGTTCATCCCGTAGAAGCCGGCGACGAACGACAGCGGCATGAAGAGCGTGGCGGTCAGCGTCAGCGTCTTCATCACCGCGTTCATGCGGTTCGACTGCACCGAGAGATACGTCTCGAGCGCAGCGCCGACGAGATCTCGGTAGCTCTCACTCAGATCGGCGACGCGGGCGAAGTGATCGTAGACGTCGCGGAAGAAGGGCACGACCGCGACCGGGATGAGCGCGAAGTCGCCACGCCCGAGCCGATGGAGCACTTCCTTCTGGTGCACGGCGGCGCGACGCAGCTGTTGGAGATCGCGTTTGACCGCAAAAATATGGGAGAGCACGCGATCGGAGGGATCGTGAAGCACGTCGTCTTCGAGCTCGTCGAGGACGACGTCGAGGCGATCGAGCACCGGCACGTAGTCGTCGACGACGCGATCGAGGAGCCCGTGCGCGACCCACGGCGCACCTTGCGAGAGGAGCCTCCCCGAGCGACGCACGTCGGCGAGCAGGTTGCCGATCGAGGCGAGGTGATGGGAGTGATGGGTGACGACCCAGTGCTCGGAGAAGACGACGTCGAGCTCGGTGAGCTTTTGCCCTGCCTTGGCTTTGACGCCTGTTTTCAGCTCGATCGCGCCGGCGTCGGGCGCGTGGACGACGACGTAGAGGTACCTGCCGAACTCCTCGATCTTGGGACGTTCGGAGTCGGCGAAAATGTCTTCGATGACCAGCGGGTGGAGATCGAGGCCGTCTTTTCCGAGCAGCTTCTCGCTCTCGGCGTCGCGCCCACAGAGATCGATCCAGGTCGTGACGTTGCGGCTGATCGCTTCCATCGCCGCGGCGAGCGTCGGGTGCTCGACCAACTTCCCGTCGTCCCACGAGATGGCCGTCACCAAGCTCCCGCTCACCCTGCTGCGCTCATTCCCCGCATTGGTCTCATTTCTCGCGTTTCCCTCGAGCCCCTCGTGCCCTTCTTTGCCGGCCATCCTCAACCTCGCTGATGCAGCTCGATGACGTTGCGATCGGGATCGCGGACGAAGATGCCCTTCGCCATCGGCGTGAACTGGATGGGACCGCCGCTGATGGCAATTCCTACCGCCTCGAGGCTCGCCTTGGCGGCCATGATGTCGGGGCAGAGCAGCGCGATGTGGGTGATGCCGGGGTGCTTCTCCGCCACGTCCATCAAGATGTTGGGCGCCGCCGCGCTCGGCGCATTGAGCACGAGGTTGATCTCGATGCCGCTCGGATGATCGAGGATCGCCACCGGCTCCGGTCCGATCGGCCCCGCGGTCTTGGTGAAGCCGAGCAGCTCGTAGAAGCGCACCGACCGCTCGAGATCGTGCACGCGAATTCCGATGTGGGCGATTCCAGTGAGCGGGATGGGGGCAGGCATGGGCGCGAGGCGGAGAACATCACACCTCGGAGAAGGCGAAAATCCTCGACGATTTCACGCCCCGATCGGCGATAGATCGATGGACGGGCTGAGGCGTAGAAAAGCGAACCCGCATGTCGAGCCAGCCTGCCCCGCACAAGAAGCCGATACCGCAGCCCATCGCCCGATCCACCGAGGTGCGGGCGCTGGTCGCCAAGACTGCCGCCCGGGGCACGCTGCCGACCGCCGCCTTCTTCGCGGCCGCGCTGGTGATGGCGACGTCGCTCGGCTGCCATCGTAACGAAGACGTGCACGCCGACGTCTCGGTCTCGGCGCGCAAGCCGGCCCACAAATCCGCCGTCGTCACGCCTTTGACCCAACCCGACACGGTGACCGCACCGGCGACGGCGGTCGCGGAGCCCGCCCCGACGATGGCGAAGATGGGCGGCAGCTTCGAGGTCGACCCGATCGCGATTCCTCAGACGGCCGCGGTCGTGGCGCCGAAGCCGAAGACGGTGACGAAGTCGAAGACCGCGGTGATCACGCCGACCCCGCGCCCGATGCCGATGGGCGGCGACATTGCTCCGGTCTATCCGGCGCCGATTTATTAGCTCGTGATGATTCGTTGAGCGGTTCGGGCTTTCGGGCGACGCTGGCGCGATGAGCCCTCCGAACCACGGCGCGATGGTCGCGCAGCAGTCGCATCCTCTCGCCCTGCAGGCGCCGCACTACCTGGTGAAGCGGTCGTTCTGGTCGCTCTTCGGCCGCACCACGCGCGTCTTTTCGCCCGACGGTCAGCTCGCTTGCTTCATCAAGGCGAAGCTCCTCTCGTGGCGCGACGAGACGACGCTCTTCGCCGACGAGCAGCAGACGCGACCGATGATGATGTTGAAGGCACGGCAAATCATCGGGTTCAGCATCAACCACGACGTCTTCGACAGCGCCAACGGCATGCGGCTCGGGAGCATTCGCAACCGCGGGCTCGGATGGTTCCGTGACGAGTGGGATCTCCTCGATGGCAACGATCAGCCCTTCGGCGAGATGATCGAAGGCGGCGGCGCGATTTGGCGTCGGTTTTTTCCCATCCTCAAGAACGGCAAATGGAACATCAGCGTCCACGGAAACCTGGTGGCGACCATCCGCGAGAAGTGGACCTTCTTCGCCAAGGAGTACGTGCTCGACCTCTCGCCCAACCAAGGACGCGTCGATCCGCGCTTCGCCATGGCTTGCACGCTGCTGGCGCTCAATCGCGAGACGGCGCGCGAAAATCGCGGGTGAGCTCAGTGCAGCGCGCCGAGCGAGAGTGATTTCACGTCGGGTCGAGTGGTGCCGTCGAGCTCGTAGAGCACGTCGAGCTTCGGCGCGCGCGCGAGCACCGTGGCATCGAGCGGACCGGCGGCGCCGATCAGCGTCGAACCGGAGGCGAGGTGCAGATCGAGCTTCTTTCGATCGACGAAGCCAGGATCACCGGTGCCGACGACGAGGCTGGCGACGCCGGTGATGGTGCCGAGCGGCGTGCCGTGGGCCGTGAGATAGCCGCTGGTGATCCAATTCTTGCCCAGCGAGAGCACCCCTGAGGGTGCATCGGCTTGGTTGGAGTCGAGGAAATAGAGCTGCGTCGGAGTCCCGCCAGCGGTCCGGGGAAAGAGCGCGAAGACGTTGTTGCGCACGTCGGCCTTTTCCCCGTTGGTCGAGAGATGGAAGACGGTCACCCGCGTGGCATCGGCATAGTCGATTTGGAGGAGCACGGTATTGTCGTAGAAGTGGAGCGTGCCCTGTCGATAGGCATTCCCCGCCGGCAGCGGCCCATCGCCGTAGGAATCACCACCGTAGTGCACCAAGTAGCTCGAGGTGTTGGGCGGCTGATCGACGATGACGTTTCCGTAGACGAAGGTGTCGTGCCAGTCAGGCTCTTTGCGGTTGATCGTCGCCGAGTCCTGGGCGTCGACGAGGTCGAGCACGTGTCCGCCCGCTTCGATCAGGTTGTAGCGAATCACGAGCCCGGCCGAGCGATCTTTCAGCGCATTGCCCGGCGTGCCCGCCTTGCACTGACCGATGTGATTGAACTGGAAGACGATCCCCGAG
The DNA here is from genome assembly GCA_025363655.1 of Deltaproteobacteria bacterium. GTDB lineage: Bacteria > Myxococcota_A > Polyangia > Polyangiales > JADJMO01 > JANYDK01. Next base: position 17,351 of record JANYDK010000004.1, read on the forward strand.
GCCTCGGTGTAGATGTTGTGCACGAGATACGTCGTCGGATCGCCGTTGTCGTCGATGAGGTTGCCCTGCACGAGGACGTCGCGCGACATGCTCGGCTCGTCGTCCTTGGAAGCGACGAAGAGGCCGTCGCCCGAGTCGTGGATGTGATTGCTTTGGAGGACGACGTGCTCGACGGCGAAGAAGTAGACGGCCGAGGAATCGAAGCCGAATTTCGAGGCCTTGCCAGAGGCGTCGGTGAACGGAACGTCTTTCTTCGCGCCGCGGACGTCGAGCCCGGCGATGACGATGTAACCGGGCTTGGGCGTGTCGTAGCGTCGATTGTTGAAGACGGTGACGACGCCCGCTTCTTCGATGGGGTGATACGTGCCATACGGTGCGGTCAGTCGGCTGACGGCGTTTTGCGCGTCGAGGATTGGCAACTCGCCTTTGGGGCCGGGAATGCCGCAGAGGACGATGGGGTTGCCGTCTGCGCCGCGGGTGCTGATCAGCACCTTTTCGTGATAGCCGGCCGCGGTGTACTCGACGCGAACCATGTCGCCCGGTCCGAGCTTCTCGAAGGGAACGTCGGACAGCCGCGCGAACGCCTGACCAGGGCCGACGTGGTAGTCCTTGCCGCCCTTCGAAGCGTCGAAGCGACAATCGAAAGCGAGCGGACCGACGGGAGGAATCGGTCCCGTATCGGCAGGTGGCGTCGTCGAATCGGGGAGCGCGCCGTCGGTACCGACCTCGCTCTTCCCAGCATCGGTCGCGTCGTCAGGCGGGCTCGAAGCATCTGCCGTGTCGTGGCGTACGAGCGAATCGGGCACGCCCTCCTCGGGTTGCGCGGGTGCGTCGCCGCTGGTCCCACAACCCACGACGGTCGCGAACAATCCGAAGAGCGGCGCGAGCGCCCGAGCGCGAGGTGTGGTCATGGACTGCCTCAGTGCGAGACGTGGGCCAAACGCCGCGGTGTGAATCCAGCCCGGATCCGTCGAAGCACGTGAGCTCTCTCGAGCACGGTCGCCGTCGAGTGAGTTGTCGAGAGCACAGTCGGATCGCCGTCAGTACGCTCAAAAGGGAAGCGTCCAGCCGAGGCTGGCGTCGCGAGGGCCGACCGCGGCGCTGAGCGTGCCGAGCCCGTCGCCGAGGCTTCCGGGAGGCTTCGTGTTGCTGCTGGAGGCGATCATCCAGACGATGGCGCCCGCGACCGCGACCGAGCCAATGCCGATGCCGAGGTTGGCGATGCGCGCCGAGCGCTGCACGTCGTCGTGACGATCGAGCGCCGCCTGATCGACGCAAACGCCGTTGGGACAGCCCGCTTTCGCGTCGGATGAGCGCGTCGCTGCCTTGATGCCGAAGACGGTGCCGACGCCGATCGCGACGACGCCGATTCCACCGAGAATCCAAGGGCCGGCGTTGCCGCCGGACGCGCTCGGGAGCAGGTCGGGCTTCGGCGGCAGGACCGGCGTCTCGATCGGCGCAGCGACGAGCGGGCCGATTTCCAGCGATCGATTCTCTTTGTCGGCGTTGACGACGACGTCGAACTTGGTGGCGACGAAGCCGGCTTTCGAGACCGCGACCACGTGCGCACCGACGTCGACAGGAATGGCGACGCCGAGAGAAGCCGCGCCGAGGACGAGCCCATCGAGTGTGACCGTCGGCTCTTGCGCGCGCGCCGCCGGAAGCAAACTGACCGTCACCCGCGAGAGCTTCGACTCCAGCTCGACGAGCTTTTGGGTGGCGATCTCCTCGCGTTTGGGCTGATTGTCGTGCTTTGCCATCGCCAGCGCTTCGCGATAGTCGTTCCACGCAGTGGCGAGCTTCCCCTGGCCTTCGTGGCAAATCGCCTTCGCCAGCTGCACGCCACCGCCAGGTCGCAGCCGCGCGCTCTCCTCCAACTTGGGGCAGGCCTGCGCATAGTCGCCAGCCTCCATCAGTTTCTTTCCCTCGGTGAAAAGAGCATCGGCGGTCGACTTCTGCACCGGGCTCGGCTCCGCGCTCGGCCCGGCGTTCGCCAGGCGAATCGGCAGCGAAGCCGCGAGCACGAGGACGAGCATCGCCGATGCGGCCTCAGAGCGCCTCATCGATGGCCCCTTCCCACTTCTTCGCCGACGCGCTCGGCTTGGGAAACGTCGACGATTTGGCGGCGGCGGGCACGTGCGGCACCGCGGCAGCTTTGCCCAGGTTTTTTGGTGCCGCCAGCGTCGGCGAGGAAGCGACCGACGCGATCGCGGTGGCGCTCGCGGAGGTGCTCGCAGCGATGGCTGTGCTCGAAGCGGTGACGGACGAGCTCGGCGCGCCGTCGGTCGATTCGGACTTCGCCGCCGACGTCGACGAAGAGTCGGAAGTGAACGCGGGCTGTGTGGCCCGCGAATCGGAGCTCGGTGGCGCGCGGAAAAATACGCCGCGGGCCGCAAGAACGAGCGCGAGGGGCACGAGGAGGGCGGCGACGACGAATGGCCATCGCGGCCTTCGCGGGGCGACGTCGGGCGCCAGCTCTTCTGCGGGTCGGGTCATCGCCTGACCCTCGATCACCGAGATCGGAAGCTCGGGCGCGCGCTTCGTCCCGCTCGCCGAGATCGCACTTTCAGGCTTAATTTCCAACGCCTTGGCAGAGACGAGGCTCGCTCGTGACGGCACTTCTCCCGGCGGCAGGAGCACCGCGGCGAGCGCATCGGCGAGCTCGGTGACGGTCTGGAAGCGATCGGCTTTGCGCTTGCTCAGGCCCTTGCTCACCCAACGATCGAACGCCGGCGGCAGCCCGGCGATGCGTGCGCTGGGCGGCGGCGGATCGTGCGTGAGCACGCGAATTCCGATGTCGGGCGCGTCGCCGGCGCCGAACGGAGGCTCGCCGCACACGACGCGATAGACGAGCGCGGTGAGCGACCAGAGATCGCTTCGGAGGTCGATGTCTCGGTCTCCCGTCAATTGCTCGGGGCTCATGTAGCTCGGCGTGCCGAGGAGCTGACCGGAGCGCGTGGTCGGTTCTTCGTCGCCGTATCCACGTTCGCTGCCGTCGGACTCGGCGGTTCGCGAGGCCTTGGCGATGCCGAAATCGAGCAATTTCACCAGCTGCGCGGCGCCCGGTTCGGGGTCGCAAAGAAAGACGTTGCCCGGCTTGATGTCGCGATGGACGACGCCCGCTTCATGCGCGACCTGGAGCGCGAAGCCGATTTGCCGGCAGACCTCGACGGCGAACGCGAGCGACTTGGGCCCATCGAGCGCGGCCGCGAGCGATCGCCCGCGGAGGAATTCGAGCACGAAATAAGGCGCTGTCCCGTCGAGGACTCCGTAATCGACGACGCGCGCGATGTGGCGCGACGCTTCTCCGAGCTGTGCGCAGAGGCGCGCCTCACGCTCGAAACGCGTACGCAGCTCGGCGGTCATCCGCCCGCCCGAGTCGAGGAACTTGATGGCCACGCGATGCCCGAGGACGGTGTGCTCGGCCGACCAGACGGCGCCCATTCCGCCGCGTCCGATCGGCTCGAGCAACCGATAGCGCATGCCGACGGCGAGGCCGGCGACGAGTTGTTCGTCGAGCCGATCGCTCATCCGCCGCCCTCGTGTTTGCCGAGGAGCACATAGAAATAGCGGCGCGCGATGCCCGAGGCGGCGGCCGCGCGCGAGATGTTGCCTTGGTGCTTGTCGAGCACGTGCCGGAGATAACGGCGCTCGAAATCCTGGAGAATGCGCGCCTTCGCGGTGGCGTAGGGGAGGTCCTCGGCGATGGTCGTGGCGACGAGATCGCCTGCCTGCGCGATTGGCGTGGCCTGCGCGGTCGGCGCGACCGGCGCGGCCGGCGAGATCGAGGACTTCTTTTCGGTGTTCGACGGCGAGAGCTCGTGCAGCCACTCGCCGAACTCCGCGTCTTCCCCGAGGGCGACGCGACGGGCGATCGCGTTCTGCAGCTGGCGGACGTTGCCCGGCCAACTGTAGGAGCGAAGCGAGTCGAGAAATGCCGGCGTCAAGCGATCGGGAGCGCCCTCGAGCGCGCGCCAAAAGAGCCGCGCGAGGAACTCGATGTCCTCTTTGCGGTCTCGCAGCGGTGGGAGCTCGACCCGCGCGACGGCGAGACGATAGAAGAGGTCGTCGCGAAAACGGCCTGCTTGGACCTCGGCTTCGAGATCGCGCCGCGTCGCCGCGAGGATGCGCACGTCGAAGCGAAACCACTTGCTGCCGCCGACGCGACAGACCTCGGAGCGTTCGATGGCGCGCAGCAGCTTGGCCTGCAACGGAAGGTCGAGATCGCCGACCTCGTCGATGAGCAAGGTGCCGCCGTGCGCGCGCTCGAAGACGCCGGCGTGCGCCGCGACCGCGCCCGTGAAGGCGCCGCGCTCATGACCAAAGAGCGCGGACTCGACGAGATTGGGAGCGATCGCGGTGCAGTCGAGGACGACGAAGGGCCCGTTTCTTCGCTTGCTCTGCTCGTGGAGCGCCTCGGCGAGGACCTCTTTGCCAGTGCCCGTCTCGCCCTCGACCAGCGTCGTCACCGGCGATTGCGCGAGCTTCTCGAGGAGCGGATAGAGACGACGCATCCGCGGCGCGGCCCCGAAGAGCCGACCGAAAGACACCGCCTGGGAGAGGTGCGCCGCTTGCGAGCCGACGACGCTGACCCGAATCCGCGCGAGGCCGAGCTCGACGAGCTCACCACCGCGGAGATATGCCGAAGAGACCTGGACGCCGTTGACGACGAGGCCGTTCTTCGAGTCGAGGTCGTCGATCTGCAACCGATTTCCCAGGTGCAACACCCCTGCATGGCGACGTGAAACAGTGCGTTCCGGCACGATCAGCTCGCAGAGGTTGCTCGACCCGAGATAGACGTGGCCGGGGTGCTCAGGGACGACGTCGAAGCTCGCCGACGTCGGCGCGACCAGCTCGAGCCGAAAAACGGCCGCCGGAAGCTCCGTGCTCTCCCGTAAATCGTGAGTGGCCTGCTCCCCGGGCATGCCCTCGGAGCATGACACACTCGGTCGCCCGCCATAACGGCGACCCGGCGCCCTCTGGGGCTTGTCGGAGCGCATGTCCCCCTGTTGGAACGCAACGTGCTGTAAAGGGCCTGCACGACGATCGGCACGCGGTGCCGGTCCCTTCAACTGCATAGCCCGCGTCATCGCGACGCAGGAGAACCGACATGACTTGCGTGCATCGCATGCTCGCCGCAATGGCGCTCGCCCTCGTTTGTGCTTTGGTCGCGCCGAGTGTCTCCGCGACCCAACTCTCGATTCCCCGGCCCGAGGCCAGCGGCTGCCACGGTCCGTGCGAGTAAACATCCTCGCGCCGCGTGGACGAGTATCCTGAGCTCGCGGATGCTGATGCTGATGGAGAGACGACTTCGCGTCGGGTGGTCCATCGCTTTGGCGATGATGACGAACGGCTGTGGGCTCATCCTCGGTGTCGACGACGCTCACCTCGGGGATGCCGCACTCGCTCCCGGCGCCGATGCACGCGGCGATTCCCGCACCGATGCACCCGCGGACGCGAATGTCGCGACTGCTACCTTCCTCGAAGATCGTGACAACTCGGTTTACGGCGGTGGTGGTCCCCTGTCGGGGCTGTCGACGCCGGCGTTCACCAAGCCGTTCGCGGTCGGCGACTTGATCATCGTCGCTGCCTTCGCGCAGGTCGGTCCGGAAATTACCGTCGTCGACTCGATGGGCAACACGTACATCAGCTTCGCTTCCGCCAGCGACCCGGGACACGACACCCACCTGACGGCGTTCTCGACGCACGTCACGACCGCGAGCGGCGTCGGCGCGACGGTCTCGATGAAGTTGACGCCGACGGCAGAATTCCTCGGGATCTATGCTGCACACTACCAAGGTGTCAGTGGTGAGCCCGAAGATCCGCAGGTCACCAACGCCATCGGCGCAACCACCTTCTCGCTGATCGTCACGCCGAAGACGACGCCTGCTCTCGTCTGGGGATTCGCCCAAGACGTCGGTACGTGCCAGAAATCCTGGGACGTCGGCACTGGCACTTTGCGTGGCGAGACCTGGCGCAGCACCGACATCTGCGCTTGCCCGCAAGATCGATTGCACTCGACGGGCACCGGGGCCGTTTCTTGGACGGGTATCTATTCGACCTTCGTCGCCGTCGCTGGGGCGTTTGGCGAATCCAAATAGATACGGTCAGTCTTCGTCTCCGACGTCGCTCTCACTGCCACCTGCGACGACGTGGAGAGGCGCTTTGTCGCCCTTCCAAGTGCCATATTGGAAGAGCACGGCCTTGTCCTCTCCCGCCGACATGCCCTTGTGCTTGAACTCGGCCTTTCCTTTGGCGTCGATGCGCTCGAGATCGACCGAATAGGCAGTGTCGCCGTCGCCGCCGTGGACGAGGAAGGAGAATTCGCCTTTGGCGAGATCGATGCCGAGGGTCAGCTTCTGACCGGACTTTTCGCCGACCGCGGCGACGGCGATCTCGAAGTCGGGACCGCTGGTGGAGACGCCGAGACGAAGCGTCGGAGTCTCTTTCCCCTCGGTGACGTAGGACACCACGCTCCAGTCGGGAGCAAGGTCGAAGCTGTCTTTCTCGTTCGGCGAGAGCATGATGTCTTCGACGGCGAGTACGTAGCCGGGACCAATCACCGTGACGTCGACCGAGTCGTCGGCGGTGAGCGTCGCGCCATCGACGATGATCGTCAGCTTCTTCCCCGTCGGCACCGAGTAGATCGGCTCTTCGGCCTTGCCGGTGGGCACCGCGAGGAAGCTGCCACCGGGGATTTCCGAGACGAATTTGCCGCCGAAGAAGCCGAGGTGATGCCCCTCTTCGTCGGCGATGAGGAGGTGTCCTTGGCCTTCGAGGAAGATGGTCCGCGTCTTCGCCAGTGACCCGGTGGTGCCCGCGCCGTCGGCATTGCCTTCACCCATGCAGGTGATCTCGCCGACACGATTGGCGAGTGGCACTGCGTGCAGCGTGTGCGTCTCGCCGTCTCCTTCGTAGTCGTCGGGGGTCGTCTGGCTCGGATCGGCCGAAGTCGTGTATTTCCAGGTATTCTTGCCGGTATCGACCTCGATGTGTCGCTCTTCACCGGGATAGTTGTTGTCGTAATGGAGAATCCAAACGAGGCCTTCGCCCTTGTCGACGACCCCGAAGGGGAGCGTCGCGTGACCGGCGGTATGGTTGCGCATCCAGAACGCCAACGTCACCGGCTCGTCTTTGGCAATGCCATTGCGAATGGACGCCACGACGTCGTTCGGCGTCTCGGTCGCGCCCGTCTCCGTGCGCGCGCTGCGCACCGGATCCATCAGCTGCGTCGCCCACCAATAGGCGAGCTCGTGTTGCAGCGGCTCGTTGCCCTCGAGCGCGAGTGAGTGCGGATCGTCCGCACCGAAGCGCGGCGGATCGATCATCCCTCGCTGCATCAGCACCGAGAGAATGGCCATTCCCTCGCAGTGACCGCCGCCCACCATCTTGTTGAGTTGTTTCATCGCCGCGCCGACCGAAGGATCGAGCTCGCAACTCTCGAGCTCGCCATTGGCACAAACGTCGACGCCGCAGAGACGGCTCATCTCTGCCGGACGCAAATCGGCTTTACCTGGACCGTAGTTGGGAAAGGCGAACGAATCAGTGGCCATCTTCCAACTCTGGAATGGATTCTTCGCCGGCAAGAGCGCGCCGAGGTGCGTCGAAGTGTCGACCTTCGTCGCCGGCACGGCTGGTTTTCCCGAGGACGACGTCCCGCCGCCCGAGCTCCCCGAGCTGCTGGAGCTCCCGCTTTCGCTCCCGTCTTTCTTGCAACTGCTGCAGCCGGCGGAGGTGACGACGAGGGTGGTGACGATCGATCCGAGGACGAGGACACGGGAGCGGCGCATGGAGCGACCGTATCTGCCTCAGCCGTCGAGCACGAGGCCGAGAAATCGATTCGTGAAGGTACGCTGCGGATCGAGCTCCTCGCGCAGCGCCTGGAAGCGATCGAACTTCGGATAGAGCGCTCGCACCTCGGCGGCGTCGTGATCGAGCTCTTTGCCCCAGTGCGGCCGCGCGGAAATAGCCCGCATTTCTCGCCAAAATGCGCGGAAATAGCGATCGATGGCGGCGTCGTCGCCAGCCGCATAGGCGCCGAGTTGGCAGGTATCGACGCCCTCGGCCGGGCTCATCCAGGTGGTGTCGCCGCGGACGAAGCGCATCTCGGCGGGGAACATCACGTGCATCGAGCCGTGGCGAACGAGAGCGCCCAGTCGATCGAGGGCCTCGGCGCCGCGATGGAGCGACATCGCCGCCTCGGTCTCGCGATGGAGGATCGGCATCGGGGTCCCGAGCATGAGGTCGCTGCGACCAATGCGTCGAGCATGGACGAGGCTGCGGAGGACGACGCGATTGAGTGGCGCGATCATCGAGGGACGACGACGTCCCAAGGCGACGAGCCACGGAAACACCCGTCCATGCATGACCACGTCGTCGAACCAGCGAAGGGAACGCGGGCTCGGGCGTCGCGAGTCGAGCTCGTCGCTGCGCGCGCGCTGGTAGCGGAAGACGAGCGCGTCGTCGGTCCCCGGTAGCCACCAAACCTTGGAAAATTCGGCACTTCGTGCGATCTCGGGGAGCGTCTGCACTGCCTCCGCGAAGGAGATGCGCTCGACCGTCTCGGCGAGACGAAACGCAGGAACGACGGCGAGGGAGACCTCGGTGACGACGCCGAGCGCGCCGAGGTGGACGCGCGCGCCGTCGAGCCGACGATCACCTTCGTCGAGTGCGAGGACTTCGCCGCTGCCGGTGACGAGCCGCATCGCCGAGACGAGGCTCGAGAGGTTGCCGTGGACCAAGCTCGAGCCGTGGGTGCCGGTGCCGATGACGCCGCCGATCGATTGATGAACGATCGAGCCGACGATCGGCAAGGCGAGGCCGCGAGCGTCGAGGGCGTCGTTGAGCGTACGAAGTCGCGTGCCGGCGCGGACCACGGCTCGACCCCGAGCGGCGTCGACCGAGACGAGCCCCGACATCGCATCGAGCGAAATGGCGACATCGTCCGGCGCGGCGATCGCCGACCAGGAGTGTCCCGAGCCGACGACGTGGACCCGGCCACCTCGCGCCTTCGCGTCCCGGACGATCTGCGAGACCGCGGCCTCGCTCGTCGGCAGACACCAAGCCCGCGGCGTCGATCGCACGTTCTCCGCCCAATTGACGAAGTCACCTCGCGCGTCCCGCGGCAGTCTCGGCTCCAAGCTACGCATCGAGGAGCGAGCGTAGCGACGCGCCCTCCGATACGCGACTGCGAGGGCGAGTGCGAGTTCGGCTCAAGGCGTGACGGTCAGGCTCGGCGGCTCGCGACAGGCGCGCGAAGGCTGGACGAGGAGACCGGCGCTCAGCATCAACGTATTGCCGTCGAAATTCGTCGGCTCGACGTCGTAGGAGACCCCGACCTGGAGGCCGAAATCGCAGCTCGGTTTGAAGGTGACCGACGTCCACAGCGGCACGTGCCAGAGCGCGTGAAGGCTCGAGAGATTGCCGGTGCGAATGTCTTCCTTGCGCTCGCTTCCCGGATCGACCTGCGCGGCGCCGAGCACGTAGAGCGAGCCGCCGAGACCACTGCCGAGCGCCCACGAGACGTCGTGGAAAGGAAAGCGCGCCCCGAAGCGCAGCGTCGCGGCCATTCGATAGAGCGAGCCGCTCATCGCGAAAGGGCCGGCAGGACCCGGATTGTGAGCGCCGAGCGCGGTTGGCGCGTCGGGCATGACGGTGCCCTGAAAGCGACCCCATCCGAAGCTCATCTCGTTGGCGAAGACGAAGTGACGATGCTCCAGGCTGGTGGAGAGGAGCACTCCGTGCGTCGTCGCGTCGGTGATCTCGTGAGTGCTTCCGTAGGAGCCTTCGCCGTCCACACCATGCGCGAGCGCGCGGGGAAAGCTCGCCGTGAAGCCGCCGAGGACGAGACCGAATCCATCGGGCGCGCCGGTCGTGCCTTGCAACGAGGGTTCGACGATCGGAAGGGTCGCATCGACGCGCGTCTCATGCGTCGCCGAGACGTCGACGAGCGTCTCCATCGGCGCGCAATCCGGCGCAAAAAGCCGCACGCGGTGCATGCCGGGGGCGACGAGGAAGCCGACGTCGCTGAGGCTACTGCTGGTGTAGGTGTTCCCGTTCTCGTCCGTGTACGTGCCGGTGACGACGTTGCTCTTGAAAGTCTTGATCGGCGGCCCTCCGTCGACGCGGACCTCGAGCCCGTCGCGCCCCGACACCAGCTCACCGGCGCAGACGAGCGCGACGCGGAGATTCCCTGCCGAGTACATCGGAGGCGCGATTTCCTCGGCAGCGGCCGGCTCGGGGACGAGCCACGGGAGCACGATGACGGCGATCAGTGCGAGCGAGAACGAGCTCGTTCGAGGCATGCGCCATCAACGCGCATCGGCCCGCGATATTGGCGAAGTAGGGTTGTGATTCTACGAACTCGTCGCTTCCGATCGTGAAGAAGCGTCGAGACGTATGCGTCGACCGAGGCGCTGCGCCGGCACCTCGACCAGGCGCCAGAGCAGCCACGAAGCAGCCCCGCTGACGGCGAAGGCGACGAAGAGACGCAGCCCGTCGCCAGCTGCGCTCAGCGGCAGGTGCGCCGAGACGACGTGCATCGCCATCCCACCGACGAGCGAGTGCAACAGATAGAAGCTGTAGGAGCGGAGGCCGAGCTCGGTGAGGACACGCGAGGCGAGGATCCAACGAACGGGCGGCAAGAACGCCGCGGAGACGAGCGCGAAGACGGTGCCGACGGCGACCGCAGCACCGATTTGAAAGCGCCAATGGATGCTGACGAAGAGATACGTCACCGCCGCCAAGAGCCACCCCCGTGCCGGTGGAAGTCGCAACGCGCGCTCCGTGAGGACGCCGAGACAGAACACCGGCCACCACGGGACGAACGTGTCGTTCCACCTCGGCTCGTGTGGCATCAGCGAGAAGGCGTTGGCGAGGATGACGCTGAGACAAAGGAGCGCACTGAAGCCATGGTTCGCCGGCACCGTCTCCGTTCGTCCGCGCGCCAAGATGCGCACGCGCTGCCCGAAGGTCATGAGCAAGGCGCAGACAAAATAGAGCTGAATTTCCAGGGCCAAGGTCCAATAGATGCCGAGCAGGTTGGGCATCCCGAGGAGGCCTTGGAGATAGAGCACGTGCGCGATCACGCGCCCGAGGCTGAGGTGGACCGGCCACGCAGCGGGATTGACCAGCGCGAGCGTGACGACGATGGCGAGCGTCAGCAGATAAGGCGGATCGAGGCGCACCGTCCGACGCAACATGAAGCGTCCGAGCGCGCGCGCGCCGAGCTCGGCCCCGACGAGGCTGCGCGCGACGGCGAACCCGCTGAGGACGAAGAAGATCTCGACGCCGACGTTGGCGTGGGCGATCGCCCGTGAAGTCCACTGTGGAAGGAGCGCGTCGAGGCGCGGCACCGAGCTCTGGAAATGCCACAGCGCGACGGAGAGCGCAGCGACGGCCCGAAGCCCGTCGAGCGCCGCGAAGCGCGAATGACCTTTTTCCACGCCCTCTTCTAGCAGCGGGCGGGACGAATTTGTCTGGGTTGCGCACGACGCAGCGCGGCCGCCAGATGTTCCGAACGGAGTTGAGGTGTCCCACGCCAACATCGACGATCGGCAGCGATTCGCGGCTCGGAAGGGCGTGGTAGCGCTCGAACGAGATCGCGGAGGCGCAGATGGCGGAAGACACGTTGGACGCAGGTTTGGACGTTGGCTTCGACCCCGGGTCGGCTGCACTGCGCGTCAACACGCCGTCGGCGGAGCGCACGCGATCGTTGCTCGGCGCGCGCATCGAAGAGTGGACACTCGAAGAGGTCCTCGGCGTCGGCGTACGCACGGCCGTCTACCTCGCGCGCAGCGAGAACGACGTGCGCGTCGTCATCCGCATGCTCCACCAGGAGTACGATCACGATGCGCGCGTCCGCTCGGCCGTCCTGCGGGAAGCATGGATGGGCTCCGAGCTCTTCCACCCGGCGCGCGTGCGCACCATCTCGGTCGGACACCATGAAGGGCGCACGCTCTATCTGGCGCAGGAGCACGTGGCCGGGATGCCGCTCGATTTGCTGATGCTCCGCGACGGCGCGCTCGATTTGGAGACGGCGATTCGCGTGGTCGACACCGCCCTCCAGGTCGTCCAGTCCTACCACCAGCGAGACGTCGCCCATGGCGCGCTCTCGCCCTCGAAGATCATCGTCGAAGCGAGTGGAGCGATTCGCGTCCTCCATTGCTCGGAAGACGACGGAACGCCGACGAACGAGCCGCTCGCGGTGGCGATGGCGCGGGACGTCTCGTCGTGCGGGCTCTTGCTCGCGTCGGTCCTCAGCGGCCGCTCGCTCTCGACGTCTCCGAACCGTGACTGGCTCGCGCAGCTCGTTCACTACGTCGCTTCGGAGTCGGCGGGCGAGTCGGCAACCGGTCGAGACTCACTCCTCGTCGCGCGTCTCGGCGAGCTCTTCCAACGAACGCTCTTCGCCAGTCCGACGCCGTTCGCCGACCCCGCCGCCGCGCGCGCGCACCTCGAGGCGATGTACGACGACCGCCTGCTCTCCAAGGCCTTCCTCGAGGAGTGGACCTCCCCGAGGCGCGTGCCGGTGCACTCCGAAGTCGTTCCTCGCGACCTCGAGATCGGCGACGCTCGTCGTAGCGAGCCGAGCTGGGGTGAGCTCATCGACGACGACGAGAAGGATGTGGGCTGACTCCGCGAGTCACTTTTCACCCATCCCCGCGGGGATATTCCCGGCTCTTTTGCACGATCAAATTTGCCACAGGTGCGACTCCAAGTCCGCAGCGATGCGGTAGGCTCGGCGTAGCGTGCAAGCCGAAGTCGCCCCTTTTCTCATCGTCGAAGACGCCGAAGACGTCGCACGATCGCTCGTGCGCCTTTTTGCGATGCGGAGGCCGACGCGGCTCGCGCTGACGGCGCGCGAGGCGGAAAAGATCCTCGAATCGGTGCCGCAGCTGGCGGGCATCGTCGTCGACGTCGGGCTCCCCGATGGCTCTGGGCTCGACGTCTTGGAGCGCGCGCGCCAACGCTTCCCCGACGTGCCCGCGCTCGTGCTCACCGGTCGTCTCGAGCGCGAGCTGGTCAATCGTTCGTACTCGCTGCGCGGTGAGTATCTCTGCAAGCCGGGAACTGCGGCCGATTTCGTCGCCTTCATCGAGCGCGCGCTCGCGTCGAAGAAGAGTGAAGACGTCGTCTCGCGCGACGCCCTCGACGCCTTCGCCAGCGAAAGCCAGCTGACGACGCGCGACGTCGCCATCCTCGAGTGGGTGATGCGCGATACGCCTCGCCGCGAGCTCCCCGAGAAGCTGGGGCTCGCGCCGCAGACGACGAAGATGCACGTCCGCGCGCTCCTCCGACGTACCGGCGCGACCAACCTCGACGTGCTCCGTCAGCGTATCTTGCGCCAAGCGATTCGCGGCGCGGTGAGTTAGCTCGGTCGCCGGACTCTCAATCGAAGTCGTCGTCGTCCCAGGTCGAGCGTGCGCGTGACGGCATGCTCGGCGCGCCGCGAAGTCGAAAGCGCTCCTGCAGCGCCGGAAGATCACGACCTTCCCCGACGACGCGCTTGCCGTCGATCACGCGCACGAAATAGCGAAGGTGGGCCGGCAGCGCGTCGAGATCCCAAGCATCGAGCGGCACGCGCACGCCGGTGAGCGCGAAGAGAGCCTCGCCGACGCAGCGCAACATCGGCCCCTCGCGCGTGACGAGTTGGGCCGCGGCTTTCTCCGCCGTGATGTCGATCGGTTCGAGCGACTCGCGTAGCGCGCGGGGGAGTGTGTGACAGAGCTGCGTGATCTTCTCGCGGTGCCAACCGGGGATGGTCCACTCGAGGAGCAGGGGATCGAGCTTCGGCAGCGTCGCGAGCGGCACGTGGAGCGTGATGCCGTCATCGTCCTCGCCCGGCTCGAAGCGATAGGTGAGCACGAGCTCCTGACCGGCGGCGCGAATCGTCTCGGGAAAACGCTCGGGCGAGAGATCGGCGGCCTCTTCGAGCAAGACGTCGGCGAGCGAGAGCTGGAGCACCGCCGGGTCGGCTTTTTCGGCGACGGCGCGCCACTCCTCGAAGGTCTTGCCGCTGTAGACACTGTCGGGGACGCGACGCTCGAAGAAGAGCGCGATGGCATCGTCGTCGGCCACCATGTCGCTGCGCCGCGCGCAGTCACGGAGCCTCTTCACGCGCTCGAAGAGCCGTCGGTTGTGCTCCATGAACGGCGGCGGCTTTCCCTCCGAGTATTCGCGCCGCACGAGCGCGTGGACGAGGAAGAGCCGACGACACGCGGGAGGATCGATAGGCCCATAATGGACCTTCCGATCGCGGACGATGGTGAGACCAAAGAGCGTGAGTTGCTCCTTGTTCATCACCTGCGCCGTTTTTCCTGCCCAATTCGGATCACCGTAGCTGCGCTTGCAGAGCGCGCCGCCGGCGGGCTCGAGCCAGAGGGGATCGACGCGTGCGGCCATGCGTCCGAAGAGCTGCGTCGTCTCGATCAGCTCCGCGACCATGATCCACGGCGCGGGCTGACGTGCGCGCGAGAGGGCCGACGAGGGGTGGAGCTGAAAGGGCGTGTGGCGCGCGCCGAGATAGACGCGACGCTCGGGGTGCCACATGCCGACGCGGCTGAGGAGCCCGGGGAGCAGCGCGCGATGCACCGCATCGTCGGTGGCCGGCGCGGCAGCGAGCTCGAAGCCGAGCTCACGGGCGATGCGCGAGAGTTGGTGATGAACGTCTTCCCACTCACGCAGACGTGGCTGCGAGAGGAACGCATCGCGGAGGACGCCGCGCAGCTGGCTCGGCGAACGCTTCTCGCGGTGCTCTTGGTAGAAGCGCCAGAGCTTGAGGAGCCCGATGAAATCGGAGCGCTCGTCACGGAAGGCGGCGTGCGCATCATCGGCACGCTTTTGTGCCCCTGTCGGCCGTTCGCGCGGATCTTGGACGCCGAGCGCGGCGGCGATGACGAGCACCTCACGGAGCGCTCCTTCGCTGGCGCCGCCGAGGATCATCCGACCGATGCGCGGATCGACGGGGAGACGAGCGAGCTTCGTCCCCACCTCGGTGAGCCCGCGATCGCCATCGAGGGCGCCGAGCTCTTCGAGGAGTCGATAGCCCTCGTCGATGGCTCGCTTCGGAGGCGCATCGAGGAAAGGAAACGCCGACAGCTCACCGAGGCCGAGCGCCTTCATCTGCAAGATCGCGCCGGCGAGCCCGACGCGGAAAATCTCGGGATCGGTGTAGGGCGCACGCGCGTCGAACTCGGCGCGTGGATAGAGTCGGAAGCAGACGCCGCTCCGCGTTCGACCGGCGCGACCTTTCCGCTGCTCGGCGCTCGCTCGCGAAATCGGCTCCACGAGAAGTCGCGTCACGCCCGAGCGAGGATCGTGACGGTTGATGCGCGCGAGGCCGGTGTCGATGACGTAGACGATTCCGGGGATGGTCAGCGACGTCTCGGCGACGTTGGTGGCGAGGACGACGCGGCGCTGCGAAAGCGGCTGGAAAATTCGCGCTTGATCGGCCTGAGCGAGGCGCCCGAAGAGCGGGAGGACGACGGTGTGAGGGAGCGCGTGCGCCTTGAGCGTGGCCGCGGCGTCGTGAATCTCGCGCTCGCCGGGGAGGAAGACGAGGATGTCGCCGCGGGGATCTTGCGCGGTGATTTCTTCGACGGTGTCGGCGACGGCATCTGCGAGATCGCGATCGCCGCCTGCACCGTCGCGATGATAGACCTCGACCGGATAGGTCCGACCAGAGACCGAGATCACCGGCGCGCCGCCGAAGAACGCCGAGAAGCGCTCCGTCGAGAGCGTCGCCGAGCTGACGATCAGCCTTAAATCAGGGCGTTCGGGGAGAATGCGGGTGAGGTGGCCGAGGAGGAAGTCGATGTTGAGGCTGCGCTCGTGGGCCTCGTCGAGGATGATCGTGTCGTAGGCGCGGAGCTGCAGATCTCCCTGGATCTCGGCGAGGAGGATGCCGTCGGTCATGAACTTCACGCGCGTCGACGCGTTCGTCTGATCGAGGAAGCGAATCTGGTAGCCGACCTCGTCGCCGACACGCACGCCGAGCTCGGAAGCGACGCGCGCGGCCACGCTGGTGGCGGCGATGCGACGGGGCTGCGTGACGCCGATCCGCCCGAGGGTCCCGCGACCCATGGCGAGGCAGATTTTCGGGAGCTGCGTCGTCTTCCCCGAGCCGGTCTCGCCAGCGACGATGATCACCGGATGACGCTCGATGGCCGCGCGGATGTCGGAGACACGCGCAGAGATCGGAAGCTCGGGAGGGAAGCGAATCGACACGGGGGAGAACTGACTAGTCGATCGTCGCGCGCGCGTAGCCCACGCTCTTTCCGAGATGCCCGAGACGGCGCGCCTCGCGACAGGCAGGCGAGTCGGGCTCGAGCGCACGGCAGCCGTCGGGACGTGCCTCGTAGATGGAACAGGCATGAATTTCAGGTGTTTCGACGTCGAGCGCGAGACATCGGCCGCCCTCGTTGCGGAGAAAGCGGAGATGCGGCGGCCTGGGATCGATCACCGTCAAACGACGCAATCGCTCCTCGCCGAACCTCACCTCGTCGTCCTCGAGCAGGCTCACCGAGGAAGGCGGATGATGACAACAGCGGCCGCACGCGACGCAATCAGCCCCGTCGAGCGCCGGCGCCCCCTCGAGCGGCGGCAAGGTCGTCATGGCCGATCTCATACTCCGGTTCTCGTCGACCGAGGAGCGCCGTGGCAAAGAGGGCGCGATGCCCGAGCTCCGCCACCCGTATGCGCCGATTCGCACTCCCAAGAAGCTGGAGGTGGGCACCGAGGTGCTCTTCGATGCCGGCGTCGCCAAGTCGCTGCGCTTCCGCGAGGTGAGCGAGAAAGAGGCGTTCACCATCCGCGACGTCGAAGGGAACTACTTCCGCGCGAGCGTGCTCTCCTCCAACGCCGATCGCGTCCAAGCGACGATTTACGAGCAAATGGCGGTTTCGCCGGAGCCCGAGGCGCGCATCACGCTGGTCTGCGCGGTGCTCGCGCGGCAGCGGATGTTGATGGTCGCGCAGAAGGCGACCGAGCTCGGCGTCGCCCGCATCGTCCCCGTCTTCAGCGCACACTCGGTCGGCCCGAACGGGCTCGCGCACGAGAAGGCGCATGCTTGGCCGGGGCAGACGTTGCGCGCGGCGCGGCAGTGTCGTCGTTCGAGCGTGCCCGAGCTGCGGAGCGCGATGCCGCTCGAGCTCGCAATCGAAGATGCCCTCTGGCAAGAGGCCGACGTCCGCTACTCTCTCGACGATCGCACGACCAAGACGCCCGAACCGTGGCCGACGCGCGAGCCGGGAAAACAGCTGGAAATCGTCTTCGCGGTGGGGCCCGAAGGTGGCTGGTCGGATGGCGAGCGTGCGCTCTTGGAGAAGCACGGCGCGAAGCCGCTCCGCCTCGGTGGACGCGTTCTTCGCGCGGAGACTGCCGTCTTCGTCGGCCTGACGGTGCTGCAATATGCCCTCGGCGATCTCGACGAGCGTGGAGGCCGATGAGCTCGCCGCGCACCACGCTCGCGACGCTCGCCACGCTCGCCACGCGCCCGCACCTCGGCGATTCGCACAACTTCGGGCGTCGCGTCACCGCCTCCGAAACGCGCATCCACAAGCCGCGGACGATTTTCTGGGAGTGGTTGATGCTCTCGGCGAAGAGCCCGCTCCGTCGCTTCTTCGACATGGCGGCGGCGAAAGACGGTCTCGAGGATCGCGCGTTCGGTTTCCTTCCTGATCTCGACTTCGGCGATCCCCGCGCGCGCGATGGAGGTGAGGTCCAGCGCGTCGTCCTCGAGCCACTCGGCGAGCTCTCGGGTGAGGAGAAGAGCAAGCTGGCGCGCATCGTCGGTCGGTCGCTGGCGCTCTTCAGTTGGCTCGGCGTCTCCGATTTGCACTGGGAAAACCTGGTGATTGGTGCTGGTTCCGGGGGAGACGTCGTCTTTGCGCCGCTCGACGTCGAGATGTTCCTCGCCGAGCTCTCGATGCCGACCGAGACCAAGTTGATCCCCGACGCCGATCCCGAAGTGGCGGCGATCTGTCGGCACGCGTGCGGAGTGCGACGCGTCCTTCCTTGGCTCGGCAAGCCGATCGATCCGGTCGATCTCTTGGCGATGATCGGCGCCTATCGCCAGACGCTGGCCTTCCTCGATCGACATTCGCAAGAGATCGCCGATCTCCTCGCCGCCGAGCCTGGGCTGCGCGAGGCGCCGATTCGCGTGCTCTTGCGCGGAACCGGCGACTACGTAAGTGCGGGCAAGACGCGCCTCTGGCCGCCGCTCCTCGCCGCCGAGAAAGAGCAGCTCGATCGCGGCGACATCCCCTATTTTTTCCGCTTGTACGGGCGCGCGGGAATTCACTGGTTCGGCGACGCGGCGCTGACCGAGCTCCGGCGTCTTCCACACGAGGGCGACGTTCCCCAGCTCGATCCGATGCTCCAGGTCTCGAAAGGATTGCGTTCGCCTTCGCGCAAGCGTCTCCGCGAGGAGGGATTGCTGACGCTGGTGGGAGCGTTCGACCATCCGTCGTTCACCGGCCGCCACGAGCTCGGTCAATACGCGCTGACGTTCACCTCGAAGAAAATCACGCTTCAATTGCCGAAGAGCGACGAGCTACGGTCGCATCGCAAGATGAGCGAGTTCGTCGGCAGCGTGTATCTCCCCTGCCACTGCGGCGAGGTGCGTTCGGTGTTCGTGCCTCCCGTGACGAAGTGCGACGCGCTTTGACCCGAGGCCTTGCCCGAAGGGGGGCAAACCGAGGGAGATCGCGTGATGTGGCCGGGGCCTTCCATCCCCGCGCCGCGGCGAGCCGGCTGAAGGCGTGCACGCACCGTCCCGCCGTTCTAGCCTCGCACGGACGTGGAAACCTGCGAAACCTGTCACCGCCCCAAGGTCGCGTGCGTCTGCGAGCGCATCGTCAGCTACCCGACGACGCGGCGCGTGCTCATCCTTCAACATCCGCAAGAGCAGGACGCGGTCCTCGGCTCGGCGCAGATACTCGTCGCCAGCCTGCCGAAGGTGAAGCTGGTGGTCGGCCTCAGTTGGCGCAACTTCGCCGCTGCGCTCGGTGAGGAAGCGGTCGATCCACGCCGCTGGGCGGTGCTCTTTCCCGATCGCGAGGCCGAAGGCGAAGGAGTCACCGCGAAGGGCGGCGTGACGCCTTCGCCGAGCGAGCTCGAAGGCATCGTCGTCCTCGACGGCACCTGGTCGAAGGCGAAGACCCTCTGGTGGCGCAACCCGTGGATCACCAAGCTCGGTCGGCTGACCCTGAGGCCGAGCCAGCCGTCGATTTACGGCAGCCTCCGCGCCGAGCCGCGCCGCGAATACGTCTCGACCCTCGAGTCCGTCGCCGCCGCGCTCACCCTCTGCGGCGAAGCGCCGGAGATCGAGGTCGGCCTCAGCCGCGTCTTTCGCACGATGGTGCAGCGCGCCCGCGACGCCCACATCATCCCGAAACCCAAGGGCTCCAGGGGATCGAGGCGTGCGCCGGGCCCGAGGCCGCCGGGAAAACCGAGCCCTCCGCGAACCGGCTGAGACCTGCCGCGACGTGCCGCGAGTGCTGCTAGCATCGCCTCGAGAATCGTCGCGCGCACGGTGTTCGGGCCTCGGTAGCGCTCGCCCGCCTCAGCGCGCCCTCGAAGGGAGCATCGCGATGGCCAAGGGTCAGGAAAAGCCGAAGAAGAACAACAAAGAGAAGCTGACCGTGAAAGAGAAGAAGCAGAAGAAGAAAGAGAAGGCCGCCAAGGCGAAGTGAGGCGGCCTCTCGTCGGAGCTCACGTCTCGTCATTTCGAAGCGCGTGAGCTCCGATGGCCTCCAGGTCCCCGCGTCGTCGGCGCCCTCAGCTGCCGCAGTGGGAGGTGCTGGAGCCGTGGAAGCAGAGGTTGAGGAGACCGTCGCTCGCGCTGGTGCACGACGCGTTGTCGGTGCAAGCGTATTGGCAGGCGCGTAGCGAACCGCCGGTGCTGATGCAGTCGGTGCCGCAGAGGCAATCGTCGGCGCTGGAGCAGCCAGTCCCGCCGAGGTCGCTGTCGTTGGGATAGCAGGCAGGCACCGCGGTGTCGCGCGTCATGATGCAGGCCTTGTGCGATCCGCCGACCTCGGCGCAGCGCAGCGTCTCGGTTTTGGAGGCGAGGCCAGTCGGCATCTTCACCGTGATGGCAGTGCAATCGGCCTGCGCGTCACAGCGCGGAAGACAGACTTTTTCGCCCTTCTTCGTGGCCACGCAGACGTGGACCACCCCCTGCCCGGGCACGTCGGGATAGCTCGCGCAGTCGGCGTCGGTCTCGCAACCGCGGATGCACGCGTGCGCGAGGGAGCAACGACCGGTGAGACACGAGCCGGGGCTCCTGCAAGGATCGCCGACGCCTTTGTAGCCGCGGAAGAGGTCGCCCGGCTCCTTCGCGCCGCCGCACGCTTCGCGACATTTGCGACGAAGGTGTGCGCTGGCTCGAAAGGAGACGATCGTCGATTTGACCTGAAACAAGGCAGGTACGATGCGACGAACCATGGCCGTCGAATTCGAGCTGCTCCAGACCTTCGACGATCCGCGCGGTTCTTCGTTCGATCCGATCGAGGGCGCGGCGCTCGTCGATCATCGCAACGTCCACGTCGTCCTCACCGCGTCCGGGCATGTGCGGGGCAATCACCTCCACCATCGCGGCATCGAACGGCTGGTGGTGCGCGGGCCGGCGCTCGTCGCCACCGAAGACGAGGACGGTCGCGTGGAGCGCGAAATCGCCGCTGGCGTCGTCGCCCGCATCACGCTCGGACCCGGCGTCGCGCACGCGGTGAAGAACACAGGCGAGGCGACGATGCTCATCGTCTCCTTCGGCACCGAGCCGTTCGATCCGAAGAACACGAGCCCGAAGAAGCTGCTCTGATCTCCGTTCAGTCGTGCAGCGAACGTCCGTTGGTCTCGGGCATCGGCGCCATGATCGCGAGGCCGATGAGGCCGTAGAGGACGATGAAATAGGCCGGCAGAATGGGCTGATGGAACTTGTCGATGAGCCACGTCGAGAGGAGCGGCGCCGTGCCTCCAGCGAGCGCGAGCGTGACGCTGTAGGCGACGCTCATCGAGGTCACGCGCGTCCGGAGCGGGAAAATCTCGACGACCATCGCCCCCTGCAGTCCGAGCGCCATGCCCAGCGGCACCGCCAAGAGCACCTGGCCGAGGACGAAGTGGGTCGGCGTTCCGTGGAGCATGATGTTGAGCGAAGGGACGACGGCCGCCATCGCCGCCACGGTCACGATGATCATCAGACGCTTGCGCCCGACGCGATCGGAGAGCCAGCCACCGAAGGGTTTGGCGAGGAGGACGACGCCGAGGCTGATGGTGTTGGCGAGGAGGAACGCCTCACCACCCTCGCCGGTCATCGACTTGCGACGCTCGACGGCGAAGGTGAACGCCAGGTAGTACGCGGCGTTGGTCATCGCGACGATGCCGAACGTCTGCACGATCGGCCTCATGTCCGCGAGCAGCGATGACAAGATCGGCGGCCTCTTTTCCGCCACTTTCTCGAATGCTTCGGACTCGTGGAGGCCGTTGCGGAGGAGCCATCCGATGATGCAGAAGATGACGCTGCCGATGAAGGGGACGCGCCATCCCCATGCGGAAGCCGCCGCGCTTCCGAGGACGCGGTTGACGCCCCACGCGGCGAGCGAGCCGAGGATGAAGCCGACGGTGGTCCCGGCCGCGGTCGAGCTGCTGATGAGGCCACGCATGAGCGGCGAGGCGAGCTCGGTCGTGTAGACCATCGAGCCGGTGAACTCGCCCCCGAGCGAGAAGCCTTGGATGAGTCGGAAGGTGAGGAGCAGGAGCGGCGCGGCGACGCCGATGTGCGCGTAGTTGGGCAAGAGGCCGATGGCGAGGGTGGCGCCGCCCATCAACGCGATCGAGAGCGTGAGGAGCGCGCGGCGACCGACGCGGTCACCGACCATCCCGAGGACGATGCTGCCGATCGGACGCGCGGCGAATCCGAGGGCGAAGACCGCCAGCGAGAGGAGCTGGCGCGCGGTAGGGCTCGACTGGGGAAAGAACTGAGCCCCGATATCGGTGGAAAAATAGCCGTAGACCGCGAAATCGAACCACTCGAGGACGTTTCCGATGAGCCCGGCTGCGGCCGTGCGGAGCGCCGATTGTTTCACCGGCGCAGCTTGCCTCGGCCTCCGCGCGAATGCATCCGCCGGGCCTCCCCAAGAAGTCCTGGCAGCGATCTGGCGCTGCGAGGTCGCCCTCCTCTACGCTCCCGATCACGCCATGTTCTCCACTGCGGCGAGTGCCGCCCTCCTCACGCTCGCCAACGCGAGCGCCGACAGCGACGACGTCGACCTCGCGCTGCGCGAGAGGTGGCGTGGAACCAAGACGGCTGGAGAATGGCTCGACGCCGAGCTCGTTGCGGCAGCCGAGACCTTCGCCGAAGCGATGGAGCTCCATGCGAACGACGCGGCCGCCGCCGATCTCCTCCCGCTCTTCGACGGCGTCGGCGCACGCGTGGCCAGCACTTGGTGCTTCGCCAACACCTGGCGTCGCGATCTCGCGCTCGCACCCCTCTTCTACGCCTTGCGCGATGGCGGTCACGAAGCGTTGGCGATCGAGCTCGGTCGCGCGCGCGTCGTCGAAGGCCCGATCGGCGACGCCCTCGCCTGCGCACCGCTCCTCGATGGTGGCGACGCGGCGCCGCTCCACGCCGCGGTCAACGCCGAGGCCCGCGCGCGTCTGCAAATCCTCTTCTGGGAAGCCGGGGCCAGCGCGCGCGAAGTCCCCGAGCTCGGCGCTTGGATCTTCGGCTCACGCGCCACCTTCGAGGAGATGGTGCGCAAGCCGGCGCGAGGGACGTTGCGAGGACGCGTGCTCGCCGCGCGTTGTCTCGAGGTCACCGCCGCCGGCATCGGCGCCGCGAAAGACCCGGAAATCGTCGGTCAAACGTTGCAGGTGCTGCAGCCCCTCCTCTTTCATCCCGAGCCCCTCGTGTGGATCCACGCCGCGCGCGCCCTCGGTCGGCTCGCTGGTCCGGTCGAGGAGCTACAGGGCACGTTGCTCGATTGGGTCCAGGGCGACTCGCGAATTCTCCGGCAGCGCGCGATCACGGCGTTCGCCTCGCTCCCCGCCGATCGCTTCTCGCTCCTCGCGGGCTATCTGCTGACGATCATCAAGTCGCGTGACGAGGATGCGCTGACGCTGGCTGCGGTCGCGGCCGCCACGCCGTATCTGTTCTTCGAGCGTCGCGACATGTGGGATCGGTTGGCGACGCGGATCATCGCCGGCGATGGCGGGGCGATTTCGGCGCGCGCGCTCGCCCGGGGTCTGGCGACGATCTGGCGTCGGGGCATGGCGCACGACGGAATCGAGCCAAAAATGCGAGCTCTTCGTGAGCTGGCGCGCAAGGCGAGGCCGGCCTCGGGTGAAGACGCGCGTCGCTTCCTCGAGGTCATCTCCGCGACCGACGTCGTCGACGGCGCCGAGCGCGATCCGCTCGATCTCGAGCTCGGCCTGGAGAACCTCGCGCGCATCGCCGCACAGTACGACGACGAAGAGGCAGACGCTCGGGCAGCGCGCTTCGCCGGCTCGGTGGCCTCGACGTTCCGCGAAGCACAGCGCATCGTCCTCGGGACGAGCAGCGTGCGCCACCGCGCGGCCGCGACCAACGCCCTCGAGTCGTGCGCGCGTGCCTTCGCGCTTCGTCTCTGGGTGCCGCTCCTCGCCACCGGCCGCGGCGAAGGCCCCGTCGACGAGCCCGATCTGAAAGAGAGCTGGGAGCAGATCGCGCGCGCGCCCTCCGAGCTCCTCGACGTCGTCAAAGAGATGCGACATGGACGCGATGCGTCCGGCGAGGGCGTGCGCGATCTCTCGCCCGAGCTTCCGCTCGAAGTGCTGGCGATTCGACTCGGTGGCTATGCGCTCGATGCCTGTGGCGAAGACGCTGATCTCGGCCCTGGTCGCGGTCAAACTGCGCACGACACCTGCCTTTGGCTTCGCAAGATCGAAGGCCTCGCCGATGGTTCGCGCGAGCTCCCGGCGTCTCTCGCCGGCGCGCTCTCGATGATGTTCTGGCGACTGGTCGACACCACCCGCGGCACCGCCCTCGGTGAGGTCGACGACGTCGAGTGGCTGGGGCCTTTCGCCGCCTGGTGGGCGCTGGTCATCGATCGTCCGACCGTCCTCCTTCAGCTCGCGGCCGCGTTGCCGATGATGTCGGAGGAGGCCCTCGCGACCTGCTGTCGTCACGCTGAGACCCTGCGCGCGTGCATCGGCAGTGGCGCCGCCGATGGCGCTTGGGTCGGCGAGGCCAAGGACGCGTTCGCCGCGCTCCACGCAGCAGAGACCGAGCTCGGGGACGCGACGCTCGATCTCGCGCGCGAGCTCGAATTCTTCGGAGGGGTCGGCGGACGCAACGCCGATCTCGACGCGCGCTGCCTCGATCTCGTGTTCGCGGCCGATCGCCTCCACCAAGCGCTCGCCAACCCGGTGAAGGCGCTTCATCGCTCGGAAGAGGCGGCCTTCGAATCGATCCCGCGTGCGCGCATCGAGAACGCAAGGCGGACGAGCACGTTGGTCGGTCGCGCCATTCGCGCGCGCGACGCCTCGCTCCTCGACGTCTGGTTCGCCTCCCTCGGTCCGGTCGTCTCCGGGCTCCTCGAGGTGACCATTCGCGGCGCCATCGGCCGCACGCCTCCTCCGCCGCCTCCGCCGAAGAAGAAGGAACCCGACGAGATCGCCGGCTACGAGCTGGTGAAGCCGCTTGGCGAGGGTGGCATCGGCAAGGTCTGGCTGGTCCGCAAGCCCGGTGCCGACCGCTTTTTCGTGCTCAAGATCCCCAAGGCCGACGCGCTCGAGAGCGCCAACGAGGCCGAGCGCGCGGCCATCCTCGCGAGCTTCGTCGAGGAAGCGAAGGCCCTCGCCGGCCTCTACCACCCCAACGTCGCGAACATCATCGATCGCGGCGTCGTCGACGACGTGCCGTACATGGTGCTCGAGTATTTGATCGGCGCCGATCTCAGTCAGTACGCGGCGGCCCAGCGCATGTCGCTCTTCGAGCTGCGACAGGTGGTCCTCGACACGTGCGCGGGCCTCTCGGCGCTGCACGGCGTCGGGCTCGTGCACCGCGATCTCAAGCCACCGAACCTCTGGTTGCGACTTCCTCTCGCCGGCGGTGAGCGCTTCGATCCGCAAAAACACAGGAATCCCGCACACACGGCGCCGCTCTCGACGGTGGTCATCGACTTCGGGATGGTGCGTGCGATTCGCGTCAACGCCGAGGTCGGCGGTCGCTTCGTCGCGGGCACGCCGGGCTACATCGCGCCCGAGCAGGTGCTCGATCCGGTGGAGCTCGATCCGCGCGCCGACCTCTACTCGCTCGCCGGCACGATCTGCAACGTCACCACTGGCCGCTCGTTCTTCGACGAGCTGACGAGCCCGCGCGATCGACTGATCGCCCACTTGCAGCGTGA
Organism: Deltaproteobacteria bacterium; assembly: GCA_025363655.1. Classification (GTDB taxonomy): domain Bacteria; phylum Myxococcota_A; class Polyangia; order Polyangiales; family JADJMO01; genus JANYDK01. The sequence goes on from JANYDK010000004.1 coordinate 42,739, forward strand.
CCCATTGGAAGACGCCGAGCGCTTGCGCGGATTCCCGGCACCGGTGGCGAAGCTCTTGCGCGCAGCGGTGACGAAGGAGCCGAAGGACCGCCCGACGGCGATGGAATTCGCGAGGGCGTTCGCGGCGGCGCTCTGAAGCGGTGGCCCTCACGAAACGATTTGATCCTCATTTATTCGAACGACGACCGATTTCGGTGACCATCCAGAGCATCAGCTCCCAGGCGCTGCGGACGCCGAGGACGAGGACGCCGAGCGTCGCCGCGCCGAGCAGGGTGAACGACTCGAAGCGTCCGGTGACGAAACCGACGCCGGCGGAGATGAGCGCGAGGAAGGCGGTGGCCGGGAGCCCGATGCCCATCACCCAATCGGAGCGCTCCATGTCACCGTGCTTCTCGTGGGCGCGGCGGAACTGGCGATAGACCGACACCAGCGAGACGAGACGCCCGCCGATGGCGACGATGAGGAGCCCGCCGAAGACGCGCGCGGTCATCGTCGGCATGACGACGACGCAAGCCGTCGCGAGGACGTGGACGAAGTGCGAGAGCGGCGGGTCGACGAAGGCGCGCATCGACTCGGTGTTCTCGGCGCTCTTGGCGTCGACGAGGGTGGTGCCGAAGCTGACGGCGACGAACATCAAGCCCGTGAGCGTGGCCGCGGCGCCTCCGGTGAGGAGGTAGAAGTCGTGCCAGCGTTGCGCGGAGGCGAAGAAAGGGTCGAGGTCGGTCATGGAGTGATCGCGGAGACCGGCAGCTTCACGGTGAACGTCGTTCCCTCCCCAGCGCGCGAGCGTACTTCGACCACGCCCCGATGCGCCTCGACCGCGTGCTTGACGATCGCCAGCCCGAGGCCGACACCGAGCGCTTTGGTCGTGAAAAATGGCTCGAAAATGCGCGTGATCACCGCGTCGGGGATGCCCGGCCCGTGGTCTTGGACCTCGACCCTCGCCGCCGGCCTTCCGCGCAACGTCGTCTCGGTGATGCCGACGACGATCGTCCCGCCGCTCGGCATCGCTTGCACGGCGTTGGTCACGAGGTTGATCATCGCGCGTCGCAAGAGACGCGCGTCGAGCGGGAGCGGCGCGAGGGAGGCCTCGGCGCGGAGCACGATGTGCACGGGGAGCGCAGCGACGCCCTTGACTGCGGCGCCCTCGACTGCGGCGATGGCGCTGGTCACGACCTCTTCGAGCGACTCGTCGAGGAGCAAGAGCTCGCCGGGGCGCGCGTAGTCGAGGAGATCGGAGACGATTTGATTGAGCCGATTGGCCTCCTCGGAGAGGATGCCGAGCAGCGTTGGCGTGTCGACCGGTTCGGCCGGAGCTTTTTGCAGGCTGCCGATGCAGTTGAAGATGACCCCGAGGGGATTTCGCACCTCGTGCGCCATCACCGCGGCGAGCTCGCCGATGGCCGCGAGCCGCTCACGTTCGACCAACGTGCGCTGCGTGCGCGCGAGCTCGTCGTAGCTGTGACGGAGGTTCTGCCCGAGGCGTCGATGCGACAGCACCGTCACCAAGACGCCCACGAGTCGCTCCATCGCCGGGAGAAAATCTTCCGGCGGTTGGCGCGCTGGATCGAAGAAGAGAAGGAGCGCGTGCCGACCCGGCGGCGCGGCGCCGTCACGCTCGGAGAGGCGGAGACTCCAACGTCGGAGGTCGGTGCGCGCGAGCTCGGGATAGGGCAAGAGGACGTCGGCAGGATCGATGTCGCGATCGGTATCGGCGACGTCGGCGGGCTCGGCGCCGAACGGCAACGCGCGCGAAGCCTCGGAGAGTCCGGCGGCGCCGATCAGCGACATGCGCGAGGCGCCCAGGCCGGGCGCCCACGGCTCGAAGGCGACCCAGAGCGCTGCGAGACAACCGAGGCGCTCGGCGACGCGCTCGAGGAACGGATCGGCTGGACTCTCCGGATCGAAGAGATCGAGCGCAGCCACCGTCAGCTCCTGGAGCACGCTGAGGCGCGCCAGGCGTTCTTCGGTGGTCTTGAGGTGCTTTTCGTACGGCACGGGGCGCGCGGTGGGTGACGTGCGTTTCTCGAGAAGGAGCTCGTCGTCACGCAGGGAGCGCGAGGACCACCATCGTCTTGTTGTGGAACTGTGGCATACGCGAGCCGAAAGCGCCGACCTCACCGAACGTCAGGCATCCGAGCACGGGGACTCGGGAGCCGAGCGCCGATTGGCATGCCGCCAACTCGTCGCGGAGCCCGTCGCCGAGCATGAGATAGCGAGAAACGCAGTCGAAGACCAATGCCCCGCCGATTTCCCCGCCGGCGTCGCCGCGCGCCATCGACGCCGCCGCACGCGCCGCCTCGACCAACATCGCCTTCGTACCTTGCATCACCCGCACGAGCGCGCCGTCGGGGACGCTGGCGAGGAAATGCAAGGCTCCCGCGTCGTCGACCGAGAGCGGATCACGAATCAGGTACTCGCCGTCGACCTGGGGAATGCCCAGCGGATGCGACATCGCGAACGAGGCGAAGCCGCGCGCGTCGAGCTCTTGTCCGCGCTCTTCCGCCGCTGCCTGATAAATTTCGAAGGCAGGACGGTGCTCGAGCCGCTGGACGGCGCGACCGTGGGCTCGGGTCACCATCGCCGGTGAACCGGTCGGCTCCCATCCGTGCTTGATGCCGACGCCGATACGCGCGGGGCAATCGAGCGTGACGGCGACTGCGTGATCGCGAAGCGCTCGTCCCTTGGCGTAGAGCGCCGCGTGGGCGCCGGCGACGAGGCTCCCGGTACCCCCACCACACCAGGCGATTCCGCTGCCGGCGACGCCGAGCGCGCCGTGGAGCATTTCGCTAGCGTCACCGCTGTCGGCGTCTCCGAAGAGGAGCATCGCGCGACTGCGATCGGACGGAGGCAACGGCATGTCGGTGAGCGCTTCACGGGCGGCGCGTCGTCCAGCATCACGTGCGTCGAGGCTCATCGGTCCCTCGGCGCCGACCCGCGCACGTACGCCCTCTCCGTCGAGGACGCCGACCGCGATGCCGTGCGTGACCACGTCTGCGCCGACGAGGATCGCCGGAGTGGTGACGCCGACCCAGTGGATGCCCTCGAGGGAACGCGCCGCCGCCACCGCCACCGACTCGGCCGAGTAATCGGACGTCGAGAAGACCAGCGCCAACGCGGGCGCATGACATCCCTCGAGTGCCCTCGACACGGCGAGCTCGACCGCCGCCTGCACGTCTTCGTGCGTGCTCGTACCGATCTGCAGACGCATGACAGGCCCCCGCCCTCCACGGGATCCTACTCGCTTCGCGTCCGCACCGCGACCGGCCGGTTTCGGCGGCGAGACGGCGAGACGGCGACTACATGCCGCTGAAGAAGTCCCAAATCGCTTTGCGGGTATAGGTCGGGAGCGGATAGTGACCTCCAGCAAATGAGCACCAAGTGACCGGATGGTGGGCGCTGCAGCCGTCGTAGGCCACGCACGGCGCCGGCGAGGTCGGTTTCGAAGTGCTCGCACAAGCGTTGGCAGCGACCCAGTGATCGCGCGCGGCGAGGCCTTCGCTCTGCGGCACGGTCTTGTCTGCGTCGCCGTGCGCGATCCACGCAGCGACCGGGCCCTTGCAGGCCTTCGAGCTGAGCCCTCCCGAGACGGCGGCGATGGCGCGGACGACGTCACCGCGTTGGCAGCCGACGAGGTTGGTCATGTAGCCGCCAAAGCTGTGACCAGCCGCGAAGACGCGCGCAGCGTCGACGCAATAGGCCGCGGAGATCTCCTTCAGCATCGCGTCGAAGAAGACGAGATCGGCGTCCGACCAAGCGGTGGCGCCGTACGCAGGGAGCACGAGGCCGTCGGGATAGACGAAGAGCGCGCCGCCCGCCGCCTCGGCTTCGGGGCTCAAATACGAGCGAATTTGGTTGCCGTCGCCGCCGAGCCCGTGGAACACGAAGACGAGCCGCGTCGGCGCCTTCGGGTCGTACGTGGTGGGGACGAAGATTTGGTAATGCCGATCGACGCCGCCCGCCGCGATCGTCTTGCTCTGCAAGCCCGTCGCCGGTTTGGGAAGTCCACAGCCCGAGCTCGGCGCCGCGTCGGCGGGAGGAACCGCGACGTCGTCGGGGACGCCGCCCGAATCACCTGGAACGGCCGCGTCGCCAGGGCTCGTCCCGTCTGCCTTGGAGCCGCCATCGGTGGGCGAAGCAGCATCGACGCCTAGGCCTCCGTCCTCGAATGGCCCGGCGCCGACGTCTGCGCCGACATCGCCACCCGAGCGCTCGTCTCCGCCATTGCCGCCGCCGCATCCGGCGAGCGACGCGAAGCCGAAGACCGAGGCGACGAAGAGCGCGCGGCGCGGTGACGAGGGCATCGGACGGGTGTACGGTAACAAGAGTAATGCTTCCATTCTTTGATTACCCACTCCGTCGACGCCACAAAAATGAGCAGATCGCGGCCGCCGCGCCGGCTTGGCCACCTTGGGTGGCTGCCTGATGGCCGCGCGTGCAAAGGCGCGAATCGCCAAGCCGCTCGCCAAGGGTGCCGCGCCGCGAATCCTCGGGGCCTTCTCCACGCGCGCGAAGCGAGACGGCATCCGCGCGGTGATGATGGGTGAGTTCGCCACCGAACTGGGGATGAGCATCGCCACGCTCTACGGTCACTTCGCTTCCAAAGAACAGCTGGTCGCGGCGATGGTCGATCGCTGGTGCGCCGAGCTCGCCACCCACGACGCGCTCGTCGAGAACGGCAACGTCGGCATCCACGAGCGCTTCCGCATCTGGGGCGACGCGTGGTCGACGCGCATCGTCGAGTATTCGCCTCGCTTCTTCGCCGATTTGGCCCGTGATTACCCCGAGCAGTCGGCGCGCCTGCAGGCCGATTTGGCGAAGCGACGGGCCAAGGGTCGGGCGATCTTGCGGCCGCACTTGAAGGCGAGCGTCCACCCTGGCGCCGCCTTCGCGCTGCTCGATTTGATCTACGCGCACGCCCACGATCCACGACTCGGCGACGAAGCAGCGGCACCGAGGCGCGACGTCGTACGAACCGCGCTCACCATCTGGGCCAAGGGAGCCCTGCAGAAATCATGAAGAAGCTCGCATCCGCTGCCCTCACCTTCGGCGCCTTCTCGCTCACCGGCTCCGTGTTCGCCGCCGAGCCTGCCGAGCCGAGTCGCACCGCCCTCGTCGCCGACCTCGGACAGCACGTCGTCGGCGTCGGGCTCCAGCGCTCGTTTTCACCGAGAATCGCCGGGCAATTGGCGCTCGACTACTACCAGCCGTGGACGCAGAACATCAATTTCCTCGGCCTCTCCGGCGACGCCAACAAGGGCGGTGATCTCCGCGGCGGCATCGTTCGCGGTCGCGTCTTCTTCTTCCTCACGGGAGCGGCTCCCGCAGGGTTGTGGATCTCGCCCTATGCCCAGGCGGGCGTCGGCTTCGGACTTCGCGACGGCGCGAGGCACGCAGGACCGGTGTGGGCGGTCGGCGCGAGTGTCGGCTACACCGCGTTCGTCAGCTCGGCCGTCTTCCTCGGCGGCGGGCTCGGGCTCCAGTACCACGCAGCATCGATTCCTGGAGGTGACGGGCCGCCGAGCTACTCGCGCTTCTATCCGCAGGTCGAGATTCAGCTCGGTTTCACGCTGTAGTCGCGCGATGGGTAGCCTCCGCGCAGTCGGTTCGCTTCTCGCAGTTGCGGCTCTTTCCCGCACCCTGCGTCAGGAGAGCTGACCGAGCGCAACCGCCGCCGTGACGGTGCGGACGGGATGACGTGGGCGTGACGGGACAACGCTCTCGCGGCGGCCCAGCGTTAAGGAGCGTGGCAGCTTCACCGAGCCTGAGCGAGAGTCTCCTCATCTTCTCCGACGTTCACTTGGGGAGTGATCTGAACGACTGCTCGCCCAACGTCGCCAAACGCTCGGTCTCGATCGATCGCGATTTGACGCTGCTCCTCGCGCACTACCGTGGGCAGGCGCCGTCGGGTGATCGCTGGCGCATCGTCATCGCGGGTGACTTCATCGACTTCATCGGAATGACCATCGCGCCGCGCGCCGAGCGAGTTTCGGAGGACACGACCGCGGAAGAGCACGCGCACGGACTCGGGAACAGCGCCGAGCACGTTCGCCTCAAGCTGCGCCTCGTCGCCGAACGACATCACACGCTCTTCGCCGAGCTCGGTGGCTTCGTCGCCGACGGCAACGCGCTCACGCTGGTGCATGGCAACCACGACATCGAGTTCCATTGGGACGAGGTGAAAGAAGACTTCCGCGCCATGCTCCTCGAGCACGCGCAGCGGGCCCGCCCGGACGTCGATCTCTCGGCGTGCTCCGAGCGCATCGAGTTCAGCCCCTGGTTCTTCTACCGCGACGGCGTCGCGTACATCGAGCATGGGCATCAGTACGATCGATTCTGCGCCACCGAGCACGTGATGGCGCCGCTCTCGCCGCTCGATCCGAGGCGCATCGCGCGCGGGCTCAGCGACGTGCTCATCCGCTTCGTCGTCCGCCCGACGATCGGGATGAAGGAGCACGGCCACGAGAACCTCGGCATCGTTCAATACTTCGCCTTCGCAGCACGCCTGGGTATTTCAGGCCTATTTCGACTCGGCGCGCGATTCGCCAGCGCGGTCTTCGAGCTCTTTCGGCTGCGACGCGCCCATCTCTCGGCAGCTGCAAGCACCCTCCGAGCCGAGCACGTGCGACGCGTCGAGCTCCTCGCCGAGGCCTCGCGCATCGGCAAGGCCCGCATGCTGGCGCTCCTCTCGCTCCAGGTGCAGCCGATCACCCACTCGATTCGCGGCATCCTCGCGAGCGTGCTCCTCGATCGTCTCGCCTTGGCGGTGGTCGCGCTGCTCTCGCTCGTCGGCGTCGCCATCGTCGGCGCCTTCCACGGTCGCGCGCTCTATGCCGCGATCGCCGTCGTCGTCGGTTGGGCGCTCTTCCATCGACATCTCTCGCGGACGCGCGAGGTCGATCCGGCCGAGGTGCTCCGCTTGCGAGCCGCGCAGCTGGCCACGCTCTTCCCGGTGGCGTTCGTCGTCATGGGACACACCCACGTGCCGGTGCAGAGCGCGGCAGGCGCAGCGACGTACATCAACCTCGGCTCGTGGAGCGAAGAAGAGCCGCAGGGGCCCGACGATCATGCGCCCCGCGCCCCGCGTACGCATTTGGTGATTCATGTTCGCGATGCGCGTCCGGTGGCGCAGCTCCTCACTTGGGAATCGGCGACGGGTCCGGTGGAATATCGATTTCCAGAGACGACCGACGCAAGCTAGCAAGACGTAGCGTGGGCCCGGCCTCGACCGGACCCACTCTGCTAGCCTCCGCGGGTGTCGATGCGCGCCCTCCCCTTCGCACTCGTGGGAATCCTCGCGGCGTCGGTCTTCGGGTGTCGCGCGCCGACGCAGATCACGCTCGAGGTGCGCACCGACGTGCCGTGCAGCGAGCTCTCGCGCACGAGTCTCTTCGTCGGCGCCTCGACCACGTTCAACGGCGTCCGGCCCATCGTCGACACGCCTCGTTGCGTGGATGGCCGTGTCGGTTCGCTCGTCGTCATTCCCAGCGGCTCGCGCGACGCGGGGCTCGGCATCGCAGTGGTGGTGGAGATGCATGACGCCGCGGGGAGTCATGCATGTCTTCCCGACGGCCCGGCCGACGATCACTGCATCGTTGCCCGGCGTTCGCTGTCGTTCGTCGAGCACAGCGAGCTCGACCTCCCCATCGACTTGCGCCGTGATTGCCGCGGCATCGTCTGCGACCCATCGCACACCTGCGTGCACGGCCTCTGCCGCGTCGCGCAGGTCTCCGACCCGTCGAGCTGTCACGGACAGGGCTGCAGCGACGACTCGCTCCCGAGCGACGGCGCCGGAACCGATGCCGGCCCTGACGCAGTAGCTGACGTCGGTGACGTCTCCGACATCGGTGACGTCGGCGATGCGGGTCCGATCACCGTCCTGCGCCTCGCTGCGAGTGGCGACACGGTCTGCGCGCTCCGCTCCGATCGAACCGTCTGGTGTTGGGGCGACAACGCACATGGACAGCTCGGCGATGGCACGGTCGGCGGGTTCCGCAACACGCCTGCCCCGGTGCTCGTCGCGCCCGGCGGCGCCAAGCTCTCCAACGTCGTCGACCTCGGCGCCGGTCCCAAGCACGCGTGTGCCCTCCGCGCCGACGACACCGTCATGTGCTGGGGCTACGGTCTCGATGGAGAGCTCGGCGACGGCCTCGCCACCTCGAGTCCGTCGCCGGTGACCGCCCTCGTGACGGCTGGCGGCGCGCCCCTCCGCGGCGTGACGGCCCTCGGCGGTGGCAATCGCGACACCTGCGCGATTCTCTCCGACCACAGCATCACCTGCTGGGGGAACTTCGGGGCGACGGTCAATCCACAACCGCCTCTCGGTAGCCCGGTCACCGGCGTCACCGAGCTCGCGATGGGCGGCGATCACGCGTGCGCCCGCATCGGCGACTCGACGGTGCGATGCTGGGGCTACAACGGCGAGGGACAGCTCGGCGACGGCTCGATGGTCGTGCGATCGGCTCCCGTCTCGGTGCTGGTGGCGCCGGGCGGGGCGATGCTGAGCGGAGTCGCCTCGATCGCGGCCGGCGATTTCTACACCTGCGCGCGGATGAGCGACGACGCCGTCAAGTGCTGGGGCACCGACGGCGACGGCGAGCTCGGGGACGGCAGCGGCACCGGCATCTCGAACGCCACGCCGATGAACGTCCTCGCGTCGCCGGGGGGCTCGCCGCTCGCCGCCGTCGCGGCCATCGCTGGTGGCGGTGGACACGTCTGCGCGCTCCTCGCGGATCAGACAGCCAAGTGCTGGGGCCGCAATGGAGAGGGTGAAGTCGGGGACGGCTTCACCGACAGCGTGCGTCTGTCACCAACGCTCGTGGTCGTCTCCGTCGGTGGTCCGCCGCTGTCGAAGATCGTGCAAATCGTCGGCGCTGGTTCGACGACCTGCGCGCGGACGAGCGACGAGGCGGTGCATTGTTGGGGCGCCAACGCGCTCGGTCAGGTCGGAAATGGGACCGCCGCGCCGAACGTGCCGTTGCCCTCGCGCGTGCTGTTTCCCTGACCGGATCGCCAAGCCGTGATGGCGGCAGCGACGCGCGCGGCGTCGTCGGTGATGCACGTGTGACCAGCGCCTTCGAGGAGGACGAGGCGCGAGCCTGGAATCTTGGCTGCGAGATAGCGCGCGTATTTCGGCGGCGTGAGCACGTCGCGATCGCCGGCGATCACCAGCGTCGGCGACGTGATGCGCGCGACGTCGTGCATTCTGTCGAAGGCGTCGGCCGCGTGCCAATCCACGCGCGTCGTCTCGCGCGGGACTGACGCTGATTGCGAGGGGAGCTCGGCGAGCACGTCGGGGTGCACCCGTAGTCGCGCGCCGGTGGAGATGAGGACGAGCCCGGCGATCGCTTCGGCCAGCGCGCACTCGATGGCGACGGCGCCGCCGTACGAGTGGCCGACGATCACCGCGTCGCGCGTCGCGAGCCCACGCGCCCCGATCTCGGCAAACACGGCCTTCGCTGCTTCGGCCGCGGTCGCGCAAGCAGGCTCCGCGCCGAGGCGCCCGGGAAGATCGAGCGCGACGGTGCCCTCCGGGAGCAGCGGCGAGAGCGAGTCCCACACGCGTCGATCGCAGCCCGCGCCGTGCACCAACACGAGCCTGGAGCTCGTCACGGCAAGCCCTCACTGGCGAGCCGATCGGCCGCGACCGACGCGACGCCGAGCTGCTGGAAGCGAAACATGCGCGCGCGCTCGTACGTCCCCGTGAGGTTGAGGCAGAGCTCGTCGAAGCTGGAGAGACGCACCCGACGGAAGCCCGCGTCGTGCAGCAGGGGGAGTATGTCGTCGGTGCCGTAGCGGAGGGGCTCGCCCATCTCGGCGACGCGGTCGCGCGCGGCGATGTCCTTCTCGTGCCGCAGCTCACCGTGCACGAACTTCTTGCGGGCGTAGTCGAAGGCGACCACCGAGGCAGGCGCGGTCGCGGTGGCGATGCGGTGCAACGTCGAGAGCACCGAGGCCTCGGGCAGGTAGTACGTCACGCCCTCCCAGACGAAGAGCGCCGGCAGCTTGGGATCGAATCGATGGGCCACGAGCCGATCCAAGAAGTCATCCTGCTCGAAGTCGCAGGGCACATAGGCGGCGACGGCGCGGTCGTAGCTCGGGAGACGCGCGAGCCGTTCGAGCTTGTCGGCCTGGCTCGCCGGGTGATCGACCTCGAAGTAGCGCACGCCTTCCGAGGCGAGCCGCTGCGCGCGTGTGTCGAGCCCAGCGCCGAGGAGCACGATTTGCCGAATGCCGTCGGCGATGCGCGCACGCACCTGGCCGTCGAGCACGCGCGTGCGTAGCGCGAGCCACAGCTCGACCGCGGGGAACGCCTCGTCGTATTTCGCGGCGAAGGCGAGCCCCTCTTCGCCGGCCAGCGCAGCCGCCCAAGGATCGTCGCATACGCGATCGTCGCGGCCGGTCGCCCGACCACGATACGCGGCGACCATGACGGCAGTGCGCGAGGCGCCGCGCTCGGTCTGGCGTGCCTGGAGCATGGCTGGAGACTACCGCGAGTGACGGAGCCTGCGTAGAACCACGAGCTCGATGCGCGGAGGCTCGACGACCGGCGCTACCATGCGATGCTCCCGCGATGACGTCGATCGCGCCTGTGTCCGCGGCGAAGCGGACCATCCTCGCGAATCTCCTCCAGCTCTATCTCTACGATTGGAGCGAGCTCGGTCGAGGTACGCCAGGCGCGTTGCCCGCGCGCTTCGCCCACGTCGGCGACGACGGCCGATTCGCGGAGTATCCTCTCGACCCTTATTTTCTCGAGGTGGGCAATCACCCGCTCTTCATTCGTCACGAGGAGCAGCTCGCCGGTTTCGCGCTCGTGCGAACCCAACGTGGACGTCTCGGGGGGGGCGAAATCTTCGACATGGCGGAGTTCTTCATCCTCCGCACCTACCGTCGTCTCGGGGTCGGCCTCGCGGCGGCGCGGCTCGTCTTCGATCGATTCGAGGGCCCGTGGGAGGTTCGTCAGCGTCACGGCAACGAGGGTGCGACGGCGTTTTGGCGACGGGCGATCGAGGTACACACCGGCGGCGACTTCGTCGAAGTCATCGACGGACCGGCGTGGAAGGGCACGATGCAGCGCTTCGGCTGATCTCGCGTTTCGTCATGCCCAGCCGTTGCCGCCAGCTGGCTGATCTGTTCCCCTTTTTTGCGGGGTGCCCGATGCACGATACGTGGCTGAAGCTGGTGGGCCGCGTCCTTCGTCCGACGCGATCGCGTCTCGAATTCTTGGAGCGTGAGCGAGAGCGTCACGTCGAGGAACAGCGCGCGCTCGGCGAGCGACGGACGAGGGCCGTGGGACGCTGCTGCGCGCGCATCGAGGCCGCGCGCGCAGAGATTTTCGCCGCCGACGATGGCGTCGTCTCTTGGAAGATGTTGGAGCTGGAGCGCGAATGGCGTCGGCTCTCGCGCAACGACGTCGACGGCGCGCTGATGAACTTGTGGGCGCGGCTCGTTCCGTCGCGCTGGCACGACCACAAACGGTTTCGCGACAGCGCGCCCGATCGCAGGCTCGACGCGGTGATCGCGCTCGCCAGCGATGTCGACGGAATCGATGCCGCAGTGACCGCCATCGATGCCCTTCGACCCACACTCGTTCCGTTCGGCGTGACGGTGCGTCAGCGCCTGCGTTTTCGGCTCGCCGAGGAGGATTTTGCGGGCACACGCGAGCTCTTCGCCGGTTCGCGGGCCGCAGCGCTCACGGCGCTCGAGACCATCGCGCTCGACGATCGCTCGTATTCGAACGCCGCCGTCGCGCAGGCCGAAGAGCTCTCGGTCGCGGTGCGGGAGGCTGCGTCGGCTCGGTTTCCCACGCGTGGCCTGCTCGTCGAGTCGCTGGCCTCTGCCGCCGGTCTCGACGTGCTCTGGCGTGCGGCGCGCCTTTCCTCGGAGCACAATCCAGTCACGCCGCTGCGAGCGCTGTGGGCGACGGGCTACGTGCTCTCGGTCCTCGACGCGACGGGGTTGACCCTCGAGCTACCTGCGATTCGACCTCGGTGAGACCGGATCGGGCCGTCATGGTTTGAGCGTGAATTCGATACAATCAACGTCGAAAGTCTTCGATTCCGTAATGGTCGACGGCGACCCATCGTGAAGTCGGGAGGTCACCACCATGAACCGACGCTTTGCTTTCTTCGCCTCTTCCATCGTTTTCTCGCTCGCCGCGTGCGGCGGCACCACCTCGGACGCTCCGACCACCGACGCCGGAAAAACCGACACCGCGACGGCCGGTGACGGCGCGACGAGCGACGCTGCCGCCGACGCTGCCGCCGACACTTTAATCATCGACTCCGCCACCGACGCACCCGCGACCGACGCCGGCTCGTTCGATTGCGACGGCACCTGCGCGGCGCGCGAGGTCAAGTTGAAGACGGACGGCTACTGCGAGCCCTTCTTCGACGAGGGCGTCGATGGTGGGTTCAGCAAGTGCGTCGACTACTGCAAGGCTCACGTCGGCGCCTTCAGCGACAAGGAGCGCGGCGCCTTCACCACCTGCCTGTCGACGAATCCCCTGTGTTTCGAGTCCATTCAACAGTGCATGAAGAAGTCCGGGGCTTAGTTTGCTGCGGGACGCCATCGACGGCGCATGACGTCGGCCGGGCAGTGGCCGTGACACCTCGTTCGAGGGTGCGTCCGAGGTATGGACGCTACCCCGTGAGAAGTCGCTTTACGATTGCAGGGGATTGTGAACAGGGAATGTGAGGCGTAGGTCGTCGGTTGGCTCGAGGGTGCACGTTTCGGGTATCTGCATTTTGGCGCTGATCCTCATCCTCGCGCTCGTCGGCTGCAGGCGAACTGACCAACTGCGCGCCTTCGCCGCGAACGACTTGCGTTGCCCGAAGGCAGAGCTGACGTCGAAGGAGAGCGTCGAGCTCGAGGACGGGTTCAGCGACGTCGTCGCCACCGTCACTGGCTGCGGAAAGAGGGCGCGATATCGCTATCACTGCCCTCCCCACACCTTCCCCGAGCGCGGCAAATGCGACTGGCACTTCATCGCATCGCCTGCGGAGTAGATTGCAGAAAGCATGCGTAAGCTCCTCGCCGCCGGGCTCCTCGCCACCGCGATCGTGCAATGGGGATGTGGCACCTGTCGCGCCATCTCCACTGGTGGAAAGACATTCACCTGCGATCAGGAAGACTCTCCGTGGACGCACGCTGCCCGCGAAAGCGCCGCGCGCGATCTCGACTGCCCGTCCGAGAGCATCACCGTGACGCCGATTGGGCACGGAAAATATCCAGCGTCCGATTATCTCGCCGACGGCTGTGGAATGCGCGCCTCCTACGACTGCGAGCCCGCGAGCTTGACCCAGACCTGCACGATGATCTTGGTCTCGAAATTCACGGTGAAATGATGCATCGGCGAACGGCCTCGATGCTGCTGGTGCTCTCGTTCGCGTGTCAGAAGCCCGAGAAGCCGCAGGGCGATCCGACGCCGGCGCCGAGCGTGTCCCCGAGCATGTCGGTGAGCGAGTCCTCGGTCGACTCGTTCACCTGTCCGGCTGGTAAGTCGATCGCCGTGCAGCTCGACGCCTGGAAACTTCGACTGGAGAGCGCACCCGACGAGGCGGAGCGTGACGAGACGTTGCGCGGTCTCGGAATGCCGCCAGTCAGGTGCGCCGCCGTGAAACCCGCGAGCGTCGAGCTCGGCACGGCGGGGCTCACCGACTCGAAAGAGATCACGCGCGTCGTGCTCGCGCGCTACGAGTGTCCTCCCTCCGATCGGCGTTCGGCGACGCGGGTCCAAGTCCTACGTCCGCTCGCCGACGGTCGCTTCTGCGCGCTCGGAAGCGAGCTGGGGGCTGATTTTCCCGCGCGCGATTGCCCCGGACGAATCGAGCTCACGTACGAGAACTTGGTCTCACCGGCCGAGAAGGTGGTGCGCCGTGTCTATCGCGAGCCTCATTGCGCGACGCCGTCGGCGACCGTGACCAAGACGTCGTTCTTCCGAGTCGAGGGCGCACGACTGACGGAGATCTTCACTTTCGACGAGTCGACACCCGCGGTGACCAAACCGCCCGTGTACACCCATGAAGGGTCGATCGTGATCGACGGAGGCTATCCCAAGGTGATCACCTACACATCGAACGACCGCTGCGCGCCGGTTGGTCTCGGGTCGTGCAAGAAGGCCGCGGTGCCGATCGTGACGACGTTGATGTGGGATGCCGCGACTGGGGTGTATCGCCCGAAGTGAGCCCCTTCACTTCACCAGCGCGAGCTTGACCGCATCGAAGACGTAGCTGGTGCCGTCATCGCCCTTGATGTCGATGAGCACGCTTCCCTTTCGAAAGGCGAGCGACTCCGTCTGCGGAACCGGCTCCTTCCAATCCCGCCACTGTCGCACGGTCTTCGACTTCAAGTTCCAGACGCACACGCTGACGGTGTTGCAGGTGCCTGCGAGCCATTGCCCATCGTCCGACACCGTGAGGTTGCCGATGCCGTAATCGGCATTCGGGTTGATGTCTTTCGGCATCATCGGCCCACCGACGAGGAACGGCTCGTCGTCCGGCTTGGTGCCCTTCGGCGGCGTGTCGTGCGTCAGGTCGTAAGTGGCGATGCCGGTATTTTCCCAGCCGACGTAGAGCAGTTTGCCGTCGACCGAGAACACCATCGAGCGCGCCGAGGCCGTCGTCGAGCTGAGCGCCCGCAGGTGCGCTTTCTTTGCACCGTCGAAGAGATGAATCCGGTTGTCGTCGAGTTGACTGGCGATGAGCTTCCCGTCGGGCGAGGTCGCCGTCCGATCAGGATTGGGGGCGAGCGAGGCGGGTGCGCCCGACGCGCTGGCGCTGGTGGTGGTGCTCGTGCTGGCGCTGGCAGAAGCGGACGCGCTCGCGGACGGGGCTGCCGGAGGACTTGCATCGGAGCCCGTAGCCGCCGAGGAGCTGCTCGACTTCGGACACCCAATGGCGAGGATGCCGAGCACGACGGTGAAGCTGGCGCCCGAGGACGAGAGTCTGCGCATGTTCCTCCTGACGAGCTCGAGCGTATCATGGTGATCCATGCGCCCTCGATCGTCACGTGCGCTCGTGGCGGTCGACGCGCTCGTGGCGGTCGACGCCTCGACGACGTGTGGCGGCAGCGTCGACGATGCCCCCTCGGCGACCACTTTGGCGTTGGCGCTCCCTTGGCTTCTCTCTCGAGCTTGCCGTCGCTCGTGAGCGTCAGCTCCGGGAAGCGCACGTTTCGACGCTATCGCTTCTGCCCAACGGTCCGCGTTTCGCCAAGAGACTGCTTCGTCGTCCACGCCGCGAAGGACTCGACGAGGAAATCGCGAAAGGCAGTCACCCGCAGCGGCACGTTCTTGCTGGATGGATAAACGACGTAGAGGCTGGCGCCCCGTGCGTGCCGGCTCCAGCGGCGATCATCGAACGGACGAAGGCGAAGTCGTCGCCGCCGATGCGCCCACGCACCGGAACGCTGATTTCGCCGCGCCCGCCGGCGCCACGAAGCTCCCAGGTACGTTCGAGCTCCTTCGCTCGAAAGACGACGCACGCGTGATTGGTGAGGTCTTTCCAGGTCGCGGGCGTGCCACGACGCTGCAGATAGCGCGGCGCCGCGTAGAGACGCTGTTCGATGTCGCCGAGCTTGCGAGCGACGAGCGACGAATTGCCGAGCGTGGCTGCGGCCCGCAGCGCGACGTCGAACCCCTCGTCGACGAGGTTGGCGTGCTGATTGGCGAGGGCGAAGTCGAGATCGACGAGCGGGTGACGTTCGGCGAAGGCGACGATGAGGTCGGCGAGAAAGCTCGACGAGAGATCGCTCGGCGCCGCCACCCGCAATCGCCCGCGCGGCTGCCTGGTGGCGGGTTCGAGCGTGCGGGAGGCGGCGCGCAACGCAGCGACGCCTGGCGCCGCGGCCGCGTAGAGATCACGACCCTCGCTCGTCGGCTTCATGTTGCGCGTCGTTCGGTGGAAGAGTCGCACCTTCGCGCTCGACTCCAGCCGTTCGATGGCGCGGCTCACCGTCGAGGTCGGAGTTCCGAGCTCACGCGCGGCGCCGGCGAACCCACCACGGTCGACGACGCGGACGAAGACGGCGAGGTCGTCCAAATTCAGTTCGGCCACGGAACGCGATGATAGTCGCGCGCGGTCGCCGGACTAGTCGAGTTTCGACGCGCTCGCGTGGACGAAGTCGGAGATCGCTGCACGAACCAGCTCCGGAGTCTCGATCTGCGGCACGTGTCCCGTCTTCGCCAACAGCTGGAAACGGGCATTGGGAATCGCGGCGGCGTAGGCGCGTCCATACTCGGTGTCACCGATGCGATCGGCTTCTCCCCAGAGCACCAACGTCGGCAGGTCGAGCTTCGTGAGCCGATCGCGAAGGGTCGAGTCGCCCCCAGAGGGCTTACCCTGGTAGACGGCGAGCGCCGCGCGATTCGCAGCCATCGCCTTGCGTGCAGGCTCGGGGAGCGTCTCGGGATCGACACGAAATGCCGTAGGATCGTAGTAGCTGCGGGTGAGGAGCTCGGCGAAAGGGATCGCGAAGGGATCCGCCACCGGATGACCGTCGACGACGATGCCGACGGCGCCGACGAGGACGACACTGCTGACGCCCGGTGAACCGAGGAGCGCGAGCTCGGCGGCGATCCAACCACCGATCGAGTTGCCGATGACGGTGACGTCGTGGAGGTCGAGCTGCTCGAGGAGCGCGGCGTAGACGGCGGCGAGGCCTGCCATGCTCGTCAGCGTCTCGGGCCGCGGAGTGCCTGCGAATCCCGGATGGGTCGGCGTCAGCACCCGTGCGGGGTACGTGGTGGCGAGCAAGTCGGCGAAGCGCGCGACCGAGATCGGGCCGGCGCCGCCGTGCAGAAGGAGGAACGAGCGTCCGCTTCCACGATCGTCGACGGCGACGTCGACCGGGCCGACGCCGGGAAGGGCGAGTTGGGTGTTGGTCATGGGGAGAGAATGACCCTCTGACGGAGATTCGGTAGGCGTTCCCGGAGGTGTTCACCGTTGCGAAAACGCAACGATGGGCGCACGCCATCGGCGAAACGCTCACGCCTCCCAGGCGACTGGCGCAGGCGTCGAGTCGCCGAAGCACACGTCCGAGGCGCCCGCGGAGAGGAGCACGTCGACCGCGTCCCAAAGAGTCTCTCGCTCGCCGGTGCACACCGACGCGAGCAGGAGGCCGTCGGCGATGCGCGACTCGTAGTGACGTGCGCGTGTCTCGGGCACGCCGATACCGATGAGCGCGGCAGCGATGCTCGGCCGCGATCCAGGACGCTTGCTCTGGAGGTGGGCGACGATCGGGCCACGCGCGAGGAAGCGTCCGAGGCCCGGGACGGAGACGACCTCGAAATCGACGATCGAGCCGGGCGCATCGTCTCGGCTGGGAATCATCATCGAGATGTCGCGCGCGGCGACGCCGGTAGCGCGAAGGCCGCCGAAGATGGTCTCGGCTTGGTGCGGGGTCGTCATGGTCGCGAGGATCGCCTTGGGCATGTCGGAGACAATTGCAGCGGACGTGCCAGGCATCCCCGAGAGAAACTCGCGCGGCCGCGCATTTTCGCAGAAGCTCACGGCGCGACACCTGCAAGGCGCGGCGCTCATGCAGCCTTCCGCGCCCGAACGAAGCACCGACCGACCTGTCGAGCCCGTGCGCGAGCGAGCGCGCGGGCAAGTCGGCCTCCTCGAATTCCGGCCGGTCAACGATCGAAGGCGCTGGCGTCGCCGGTCGGGTTTCGGGCGCTGGCGTGAGCTCCGCTACCTTCCTTACCTCGACGTGGTGGTGGTGATCGTCGCTGGCGCGCTCGTGATGTCGGCACTGCTTCTGGCAGACTGCGCCTCGTTCTGAGCGCGGCGACGCATCGTACTCACGCCAGCGCTCAAAACCCGACCGGCGACTCTCGTGAGGCGTCGTGCCTCGGTGGGGCGAGTTGGCGTACCCGCGCGCCGCGCGCCGCCGACCCAGTGCCCAGCGGCGACGTCAGGGCCTCACAGGCGTCGTCGACCCATCGCGCATCGCCTCGTTTCGTGGCGGCGCGAGACACGCACGGCGCACCCGACGTGCCAGGGCAGCTCTCACACGAACGCCTCGGTCGAACGCGCGCGAGGGTAGCTCCGCCTCGCCTCCCTGCCCCGCCGACGCAAGTCCGCCTCCCACTCCGTCGTCATGCGCAACCTAAGCGAGACGCAAAGGCGTGACCCGATCGCGCGCGCTTCGCCTGGTACATCGCGCGATCGGCGCTCGCGATCAGCGACACCGCGGTGTCACCGTCACGTGGGAAGAGAGCGATGCCCACGCTGGCGTCGACCTGAACCTCGTCGACGATGTCGGCGAGGGCGATGGGTGCACGAAGGACGACGAGGAGCTTTTGCACCACCGCTTCGATGGCGCTCTCTTCGCCGGCCTCCGCGAGCACGCAGAGGAACTCGTCACCGCCGAGACGGCAGACCGTGTCTTCTCGGCGCGTGTGCTCGGCGAGCCGCCTCCCGACCGTCTGCAGCACCTGGTCGCCCGCCTCGTGTCCGTGCGTGTCGTTGATGCTCTTGAACCCGTCGAGGTCGACGAAAATCACAGCGAGCGCTCGACCATGGCGCTTCGCTTGGGCGAGGCCGATCTCGAGGCGATCGTTGAAGAGCGCCCGATTGGGCAGACCGGTGAGACCATCGTGGAGCGACGCGTGGCGATCGCGGACACCCTGCTCGGTGAGCGCTTTCACTCGACGTTGGAGCAGGTGGCGTTCGTCGATTTCGTGCGCGAGCGCCTTGTTGACGATCGAGAGCTCGTCCGATGCCTCCTGCACCTTCTCTTCGACGACGCTGGTCTTGACCAGCGCTGCCTCGACGGCGGGCGGCCTGTCGGACGTCACGAGCTCCTCGAGACCATCGTTGACGGACGAGAGGTCGGTGGCGCACTCGTCGACCAGTCCCTTCACGTACTGGCTACGATCGAGCACCTTGTCGAGCACCTTGGTGAGCGTGAGCGACTTGGGTGTGGGGTGTTCGGCCGTGGAGGCGCCGCCATGACTCGGGGGCGGTGCATTCGAACGATCCTTGCGCCGTTGTGCCGCCACGGTCGCGTCGGGCCGATGTGCCTCGCCCGGTCGCTGGCTCTTTCGGCGCTGCCCGGTCATCGCGTACGCGCCACGGTCGCTTCCCACGAGCTAGAAGGACCGACGGGAAGTTTCGGTTGAACCATGTCCACCGCAAAGCAAGACGAGGCCCGTTTTCGTGGGCATCTACCTCACGGGCGCACCCGACGTTGCTCGCGGGTCGGCACGAGAAATGCGTGCCGCGAGCGCCATGAAGGACACGCTCTCTCGATCGAGCCTTTTCGCCGCTTCGATGGTGCTCGCCCTCGGCTGCGCCACGAGCAGCCCGACGGCCGCCAACGACACCACGGTCGCCGGCATCTACGAGGAGCAAGCGGAGTCGATCGCCGGACACCTCGCCCAGTTCGACGACGTGGACTTCAACGTGTTCACCGGTCAGCGCTGGACCGACCTGCACAAGACCCACGTACAGAACGTGGTCGTCCATTGGCCCGACGGGCACACGACGAGCGGCCTCGACAAGCACATCGAAGTTCTCAAGGCGATGTTCGTCTGGGCGCCCGACACGCGCATCAAGGTGCACCTGATCAAGGTCGGTCAGGCGGACTGGACCGGGGTCGTCGGCGTCATGGAAGGGACCTTCACCCAGCCGATGCCGACCCCAGACGGCAAGTCGATCCCGCCTACCGGCAAGGCCTACAAGCTGACAATCGCCACCTTCGCCCACTGGACGGCGGCCGGTTCGATCGACGAGGAGTATCTTTTTTGGGACAACCGGGAGCTTATGAGAGAGATCGGGCTCGAGTAGGCTTCTCGGTACGAGTCGTGCTCTCTCCGAAGCAAGTCGCCCATCCGGCGATGGCGAGGAGAAAAACGATGTTCGACGCACTTCCGAAGATGCTCGTGTTCGTCCTGCCGCCGGTGCTCGCAGCCGTGACCGTGCTGTTCTGGTGGCTCGAGGTCGGTCGGGTGAATGTCGCTCGGCGGTGGTACGCGGCGGGGGCAGCCCTCGTCGCCGTCGACAGCCCCGACGTGTTCGCGCACGGCCACCTCGAGCAGGCGATCAACATCCCCTTCGTCGAGTTGGCTCAACGCGCCGGCGAGCTCGACCGACGTCGCCCAGTCATCGTCTATGGCCGCGGTGGCATGCGCGCGGCTCGCGCCGTCTACCGATTGCGCGCGCTCGGATTTCGCAGAGTGCTGAGCCTCGGCGCGGGACGCGACCCCGTCTCCCCGAGGAGTGAACGTTCGTGAGCGCAGCGAACGGGATCGGGGCAGGTTGGCCCATAGGGATCCTTGCGCGGCTCTGAGCCGGCCAACGAGCAGGGAAGGCAGCGAAGCGCCGCAGGCAAGATGATAGGCAAGAAGATGACGAAAGCTCCACCGAGACGTCTCGTCTCGATGGAGCTGTTCTTGGGTGTCTCGGTCCTTGGTTGTCTCGTTTCATCTCATCGAATCACGATCGGCGTGCTCAAGAGCGCGGTTGGGTGGGCGCCAGCGCCGGCTCCTTGTTTTCTTCGACATAGGAGATGTCTTCGACAGCGTTGCGACGAAGCACGTCGGCGGCCTTCCACTGCATCTGGCGGTCTTCGGTGTGCACCGAGACGAGCAGGCGCCCGCCGCTGAGCCGAGTTTCGTAGTGCTTGGCCTGCTGCTCGGGGATCCCCATCGCCACCAAGACGCCGGTGAAGGTGCCGACGGTCGCGCCAACGCCCGCGCCGACGGCCGCGCCGCCGAACAACCCGAGGAGCGGTCCGACCGCGAGGAAGGGGCCGAGACCGGGGATGATGATCGCGCCGATGCCGGCGAGGAGCCCGAGGCCGCCACCGAGCCACGCGCCCGCAGTTCCGCCCGTCGCTGCGCCGATCGCGGCCGCGTCGGGCACCTTCGTCTCCATCTCCGCGGCGAACGTCTTGGTCGCCTTGGCGTCGGGGAAAAGCACCGAGATGTCCCCGTTGCCGAACCCCGAGACGTGGAGCTCGCCGATGATCTTCTGCGCCTGCTCCTGCGTGGACATGGTTCCGATGACGGCTTTGGACATGATGGGCCTCCGAAGGGGATCGAGTTTGCGTGCGTAGGGCGAGGCTTGGCGCCCTCACCGCATCGCACGACGAGAACGCAACGATGGTGCCATGGGCGCTTTCGTCAGAACTGCGCGGTAGCGAGACGATCGCCACCGGCAACGCCGCAGACGAGGGCGACGATTCGCCTCTAGCGAGACGGATTGCCTCGCGGCCTCGACCTTGCTGCGTGCGGCGACATGCAGACCTCTACGCCGCGCATGCACGAGCTCTTTCGTCGCACTGCGCATCGCGTGTCCACCGCGGCTGGCGGCGCTGGCGCGTTCGTCGTGGCCGTCGTCGTCGTCCTCGGCTGGCTCGCCTCCGGCCCGCTCTTCCACTTCTCGGACACGTGGCAGTTGGTGATCAACACCGGCACCACCATCATCACGTTCTTGATGGTGTTCCTCATCCAGAACACGCAGAACCGCGACAGCCACGCGCTCCACCTCAAGCTCGACGAGCTCATCGCGGTCAACGCCGAGGCGCGCAACAAGCTGCTCGGCCTCGAAGATCTCTCCGACCGCGAGATGGGCGTGCTGCAGGCGGAGTTCGAGCAGCTGCGCGATCGAGATTCCCGGCGCGCAGACGGGGATAGGGGCAATATGCCTCGATGAGATCGTTTGCCACGCTCACGACAGTCCCGCCCCAGCGGGACACCCAGCCTCGCCCGGTATTTAACAGCGCGGCGCTCGTGGCATGTTCGCTGCTTCCGAGCGCGACGTGACCTCCCCGACCCCTCTCCAAGGACGCGTGCTCGTCATCGATGACGACGAGACGACGTGCGAGCTCCTCGGCACTGCGCTCACTCGCCTCGGCGCCACGGTGCGCGCGTTCAGCTCGCCGAAGGCAGCCGTCGAGGTCTTCGCGCGCGAAGAGTTCGACGCCGTCATCACCGATCTCGGCATGAAGGAGATGAGCGGCATCGAGGTCTGCGAGCGCGTCCAGAGCTCGCGCGTCGACGTCCCGGTGATCGTCGTCACCGGCCAAGGCACGATGGACGCGGCGATCGGCGCCCTCCGCGTCGGCGCCTACGACTTCCTCACCAAGCCCGTCGACATGAAGTTGCTCGCCGCCGCCACCGGCCGCGCGCTCCGGCAACGCGCGCTCAGCGAAGAGGTGAAGCACCTGCGGAGCATCGTCGCCTCCGGCTCGCGACCAGCACCGATCATCGGTGGCAGCAGCGTCATGCGCAGCGTCTACGACCTGGTCGGCCGCGTCGCCGCCAGCGATGCCTCGGTCCTCATCCATGGCGAGACCGGCACCGGCAAGGAGCTGGTCGCGCGGGCCATCCACCAGCAGAGCTCGAAGAAGAGCGGCCCGTTCGTCGCCATCAACTGCGCGGCGGTGCCTGCCAACCTCATCGAGAGCGAGCTCTTCGGCCACGCCCGCGGCGCCTTCACCGACGCCAAAGCGCAGCGCAGCGGGCTCTTCGTCGAGGCGAGCGGGGGCACCCTCTTCCTCGACGAGATCGGCGAGCTCCCGCTCGAGATCCAAGCCAAGTTGCTCCGCGCGCTGCAAGAACGAAAGGTGCGACCCGTCGGGAGCAACGCCGAGGTGCCCTTCGACGCTCGCCTCGTCAGCGCCACCAACCGCGATCTCGACGACGAGGTCGAGCAGCACCGCTTCCGCGAAGATCTCTACTACCGCGTCAACGTCGTGAAAATCGCGCTGCCGCCGCTCCGCGAGCGCGCCGGCGACGTCCTCGAGCTCGCGCACCACTTCCTCGGCATCCTCGCTTCGCGATCGGGTCAGCCGGCGCTGTCGATCTCCACCGCCGTCGCCGAGCGGCTGATGGACTATCACTGGCCAGGCAACGTGCGCGAGCTGGAGAACTGCATCGAGCGCGCCGTCGCCCTCGCGCGCTACGCCGAGCTCGCCGTCGACGACTTGCCGGAAAAGATCCGTTCGTATCGACCGGAGCGCTTCGTCGTCGCCGCCGACGATGCCTCCGAGGTCATGAAGATGGAAGAGGTCGAGCGGCGCTACGTCCTGCGCGCGCTCAGCCTGATGGGCGGCAACAAGACCCGCACCGCGGAGGTGCTCGGCTTCGATCGCCGCACGCTCCATCGCAAGCTCGAGCGTTGGGGTATCGCCGACGCCGACCGCCCGCCGTCGTCGCCTCCTTTGTCTCCACTGCGCAGCTAGGGCTCGACCAGCGGGAGGGTGAAGCGCACCGACGTGCCTTCCCCGGGCGCGCTCTCGACGCGAATTTTCCCGCCATGAGCCTCGACGATTCCTCGGGCGATGAAGAGCCCGAGCCCCGCACCTTCGCGCGCAGCGTCGGGCCCCTTCCAGAAACGCTCGAAGAGCCGAGGCTGGTTTTTCGGGTCGATTCCGCGTCCATCGTCACGCACGCGAAATGAGGCGTTCGCTCCTTCGCGGACCACCGAGAGCTCGACCAGACCTCCCGTCTCGGTGAACTTCAGCGAGTTGCCGATGAGGTTCCCGAGGAGCTGGAGCACGCGGTGGCGATCGGCGACCACCATCAGGCCATCGTCGATCTCGCCGCGGCGCAACGTCCGGCCCTTGGCGGCGGTCATGGTCGAGTTGGCGTCGAGCGCCTCGCTCACCAGCGCAGCGGCGCGCTCCGGTCGCGTGCTCAGTGTGACCTTGCCCGACTCGACCAGCGAAGCCTCGAGGAGATCTTCGATGAGACGCTTCATTCGATCGACCGAGCGGTGAACCCGGACGACCAGCTCGCGCTCGCTGGCGGCGTCGCTCCGCTCTTCCAGCATCTCTCCGAGGATGGTCGCGCTGAGGCCGAGGTTGTTGAGTGGGTTGCGGAGGTCGTGCGAGACGATGGCGAGGACGTCGTCGCGGGCCTGGGTCGCCTGCTGCGCTGCGCGGTAATGGCCGGCGTTTTCCAGCGCGATCGACGACGTATGGGCGAGCTCGCTGAGGAGGTGGAGGTCGGCCTCGCTCATTCCGCCGGGGGGCACCGCCAGGTGGAGGCTGCCGATGGTCTTGCCATCGCGCGTCGACATCGGCGCGGCGATCCACTCCTCGACGAGGAAGCCGCCGGTGACGATCACGTCGTGCAGCTCACGGAGCGGTTGCGTCTCTGCCAGTTGGTTTCGATCGACGCGATAGATCACCGTCGGCGTGGGGATGCGCGCGACCAGCTCATTGACGGACAGCCGCTTCTCGGCTGCGGCGCCGCTCGCGACTGGCTCGAGCAATTTGGGCGCGAGCTCGGGTGCAGCGGCGATGCGGACCACCGTCTCACCGGCGACGAGCACCCGCGTGACGGCGAAGGGGACACCGAAGAGCTCACGCGCCTCGTGGGCGACCGCGTCGATGGTGTCTTCGAGCACGAGCGAGGAGTGGATGCGCGGGGAAGCGAGCGCGAGGCGCGCCAATTGTCCTGCTTGGTGCGCGAGCGCCGCCTCGGCCTCGCGCGCGGCCTTCTCGGCGCGGACGACGCGCATCGCTTGGCGAATGCTCTGGGCGAGACGGTCTGGCGTGAGGTGCGCCTTCGGGACACAATCGGCGGCGCCGAGCTTCATCAAGGTGACGGCGCGGAGCTCGTCCCCCTCGGCGATGAGCATGATGAACGGCACGAGTGCCCCCCGCTCACGGGCGCCACGCAGCAGCGCGAGAGACTCGTCCTCGCCCAGGTGATCGTCGACGATCACGCAATCGATGGGGTGCTCGGCGAGCGCACGGAGGGCGCCATCCGGATCGGCGACCTCGCGGAGGACCACGTCGAGCGGCGCG
>JANYDK010000044.1 GCA_025363655.1 Deltaproteobacteria bacterium
GGCGCACGTCGATCATCTGCCAACTCGGGTTCGGCGAGGCGACCGATCTCGATCTCCTCTTCGCGTGCATCGAGCCGTCGCTGACGTCGAAGGAGTTCTTCCTCCGCAAGGCGATCGGTTGGGCGCTTCGACAGTTCGCGCGCGTCGATCCCGACGTGGTCGTGAGCTACGTCGACAAGCACGAGACGGTCTTGAGTGGCCTCAGCCGGCGCGAGGCGCTGAAGCACCTGCGGGAAGAGTGAGCGCGCGCTTGATGCGTCCGCGCCGTCATAGGTCGGTGACGGACCTGCTCGTGGCCATGCGACGTGCGGAGCGTTGCATGCGACGCACGCGAGCATGACGTGGCTCGGTGCCGGCGAGTGCGGGCGGCTCGAAACGAACGCAGTCGCGCCATTCCGCTCCGTGAGGCCCGACGAAGGGAGCGGCGAGGCGCGAGTGAATACGTCTCGGCGCGAGCATGCCCCTCGGCGCGGCGCCTCGGCGTGGCTGGACGCCTCGTACCTGCACGATAGATTCGGCAATCGAGCAGAGCGAGACTGACCGAAGCGGCCAAAGTTGCGCAGCAACCTTTGGCGAAACGAGAAGCTTCGCACGACCCGCGTCTCGTGCACGCGGGGGGGGAGGTCGCGATGGGGGAGATAGACGCCTTCTTGCAGGCGGAAGGTGACGCCGATGCTTTTGCCCGGCGAGCAGCTGCAGAGCTTCGGACATCTGAAGCAGGCGCTGAGCCGCAACCTGTTGAACGTGCCCATATCGACCGCGCACTGGCTCGCGGTCGCGACGAACCAACGCTTCCTCTTCTTCGCGACCACCGCGGGCGGGTACTTCGATCAGAAGCCGCGCGCCGAGGCGAGGAAGGAGGTGATCTTCGCCTACGACGAAATCGCCCGGATCCACGGCGAGCAGCGCAACTACGGGCAGCTCGTGCCCGGCGGCGCGCCGCAGACGTTCTCCATCGTGCCGCACCCGCGCCTCGGGCCTTTCGGCGGGAGTGCCTTCAGCGTCGACGTGTTCAAGGTGGCCGAGGGCATCGACGGACAGCATCGCTTCGCCACGGAGTTCCTTCCCTGGCTCGGTCAGCAGGTCGGCGCGGGCGCGTTCCCCATGAGCGCGGCGCGCCAGGCGGAAATTCAGGCTCGGTTCGCCGCCGAGGACGAGAAGGCTCGCGTGCGAGCCGTGGAGTACGCTGCCAGGTCGGCCGCCAGCTCGGCGGCGTTCTCGCGCAACGCGCCGGTGTTCCTCTTCGTGCTCCTCACGATCGCACTGGTGGGCGCGGGCGGGTTCCTCCTCGCGCTCGGCATCAAGGACATGTCGGACACGAAGGACACCGTCTCGCGCGAGAACGAAGAGCTCGCGAGCATCGAGAAGATCCTCGAGGTGCGGAAGAAGAACAAGATGCCGCCGTGCAAGGTCTTCGAGTCCGGCGGCCAGTGCGGTCGGTGCGATCACGGCGCGTTCTTCCTCGAGCACTGGAAGAAGCCGCTCGAGGAAGCGAAGGAATCGGGCTGGGGCGTCTACGCCGCCGACCTCCACCCCGACCCCGCGTATCCCGGCCAAAAGTGGTACTGCCCGACCGTCGACGCCTACGAGGCCCACGTGAAGGACAAGAAGAAGACCATCGCCGAGATCGAAGCGCGCTCGACGTTCTACTTCACGAAGATCGGCGCGGGTGGCGGCGGCGCGATCGCGTTCCTGGTGGGAGGCATCTTCGGAACTCGCTGGGCGGTGCGGCGGCGGAAGCGATTGCTCGCGGCGCCGAGCCCGAACCCGTGAAGCGTCCGTGCGCGCGCGGCCATCTGCGAGCCCCTGACTGTGCGGAGCGGCGACGTTGTTCAGGGGTATTTCGTCATTTCGCACACGACGGTGTACGCGCGTCCACGCCCTTTACCGACTCCCAGGACGCTGCTTGCTCCACCACAGGTAACTGGCCAATTCGCCGCGACGCACCTGTGACGCGATTGCCGAGTAGCCCGTCGTCCGCTACGCAGTTGCGATGTCGGCTGCCCGAACATGGTTTGCGCTCGTGGGATGCAGCGTGCTCACGAGCATTCTCGGAATGGGTTGTTCGCGGAAGTCGACCGACGCTGGGCCGGGCTCGTCCGAGGCGGGCGCAGCGAAACCCGACGAGCCGACCAAAGTGCCCGACGACACCAAAATCGTCCTCGAACGCCGACGTTCCATGGGCGCCGAGGCGGCCTATCGGGTGACGGTGACGGCGGATGGTTACGCCCGATTCGAGGGCCTCGGTGGCTCCTTCCTCGCGGACGCCGGGAACGCGATGGTGACGCGCGAGAAGCTCCTCGCACTCGTCCAGCACCTTCGCGCTGCGCATTTCTTCGACATGAAGGACGACTATCCGGTGCCCGTGACGGACCAATCGTCTTCCGTCGTCACCGTGACGATGGGTGGCAAGACGAAGACGGTGCGCGACGGAGTCCGGGTCGATCTCGACTTCACCGCGCCGCCGGAGCTCCGCGACCTCGAAGAAGAAATCGACGCCGTGGCCGGGACGTCGCGTTGGACGAATCAGCAAGGGGGCGCCGAATGAATCCTCGTGGTTCGAGAATTGTCCTCTTCGGGTCTGGACGAGAGAGCTGACGCTTCGGCCCTTCCACGACTGTGAACTAATGCAAATCACGACCGTGGCGTGAAAGGTGGCG
Organism: Deltaproteobacteria bacterium; assembly: GCA_025363655.1. Lineage (GTDB taxonomy): Bacteria > Myxococcota_A > Polyangia > Polyangiales > JADJMO01 > JANYDK01. Next base: position 2,661 of record JANYDK010000044.1, read on the forward strand.
GGGGGTCGCGGTGGGCGGCCGAGAAAGGTCGAAGGGGCTGCCCTCGAGCCTGATAGCTTCGTCTCTCATTTCGAGCGAAGCCGAAACATGAATCGTTGGCTCCGTCTCCTCGGCGTCGAGCCCACGGAAGAGCGCTCCGTCGCGCTGATGTCCGCGCACGCCTTCTTCATGGGAGCGGCGACGGTCTTCTTCGAGACCGCGGTCGCAGCCTTCTTCCTCGCGCGCTTCGATACGCGCCATCTCCCCTGGGTCTACGTCGCCGCTGCCGTCGTCAACATGGTGACGGGCACGCTCTACGCGAAGGTGCAGCAGAAGGTTCGCTTCAGCCGCCTGATGAGCGGCACGCTTTGGTTCCTCCTGGTGACGGTCTTGGCGTTTCGCTTCGGGCTCGGTGTCTCGACCGCGGCCTGGCTCGCGTTCGGCGGGCTCGTTGGGTACCGCGTCCTCTCGATCCTCACGGACCTCGAATACTGGGCGGTCGCGGCGCGTGTCTACGACGTCCGACAGGCCAAGCGTCTCTTTGGGCTGATCGGCACCGGCGAGGTCATCGCCCGCATCGTCGGCGCCTTCTCGGTCCCGTTCCTCGTCAGCATCGGGGGAGTCGCGAACCTCATCGTTCTCGCGGCGGTCGCGCTCGCAGCGTGCCTCGTGTTCCTCAGGATGACCCTTCGCGGCGCTCGCCATGCGGACGAGGTGTCGTCGAAGGTGCAACCAGAGGGCGCGAATGCCAACGCTGCGCGCGGCGGACTCGGACGCATCTTCGAGAGCCGATATCTGACATTGGTCGTCGCCTTGGCCATCTTCGCGACCTTCGGCAAGTACTTCGTCGACTTCGCGTTCCTCAAACAAATGGCGACCCGAACGAAGGACGAGGCGCAGCTCGCCAGCCTCCTTGGTCTCATCAATGGCGCCACGCAGGTGCTCAGCTTGCTCACGCGGCTCTTCATCTCGCGCCCGCTCCTTCACCGATTCGGCATTCGTCTGGGACTGCTCGTGCTGCCTGGGCTTCATCTCCTTTGCACGTTCGGCATTCTGCTGACGAGCGCCTTTGGCGGCGAGGCGGCCCTCGTCTTCTGGTTCGCAGTCGCCAATCAGGGCGTGTACGACACCTTCAAACACCCAATCGACAATCCGTCCTTCAAAGTGCTTTATCAACCGCTTCGGCGCGATGAACGCTTGGTGACGCAAATCGCCGTAGAGGCGGTGGTGAATCCGATGGTCATCGGAGTGGCTGGCGTCGTCATGCTGCTGTTCGCCACCGTGTTGCAGTACTCGCCGGGGAAATTCGCGCTCGTGCTCGCGGCCAACTTCCTCTGTTGGCTGGCGCTCGGGCGGATGGCCGGCAAAGGCTACGTCACCGCGCTCGTCGCCATGCTCCAAGGGCACTCCGACGCGGCCGAGCGGCTCACGCTCGACGATGCCACGACGCGTACCGTGCTCGAAGCAAGGTTGAAGAGCGGGGCGCCGATCGAGGTCTGTTTCGCGTTGCGGCTCCTCGAACGTGCCAATGCCGACAACGTCGTGGAAGTGCTCGTCCAACACGCGCGCCATCCCGAAGCGGAGGTTCGTCGTTACGCCATCGAGCGACTCACCGATCTCGATCCGACCGCGCTATGGCCCATTCGACATCGGTTGTCGGCCGACCCGGCGGCGTCGGTGCGCAGCTCCGCGATGCGGGCGATCACCGCCAACCGCGGCGAGGACATCGTCAGCGAGTTGCTGCCTCATCTCGAGGACGAAGATCGCGTGGTCCGCCGAGCGGTGGTGGCGCATCTACTCGAGCTGGCAGACGAGGTCGCCACCGCTGCCGCGCAGCAACACATCGCCGTTTGGGCGAAGTGCGCAGCCGCTGCCGACCGTTGTCTCGCCGCGCGGCTCGCCGGAGAGCATGGACTTCCCGAGATCGTTCGATCGCTCGTCGACGACGAGACGCCGGCGGTGCGACGCGCTGCCTTGGCCGCGGCCGGGCGCCTGAAAGATCCCGCATTTCGCGACACTCTCTTTCTCCAATTGGACGACCGCCGTTTCGCCGAGACGGCGGCGAGAGCGCTCGCGCTACACGGGGAGAGCGTTCTCGCGGAGGTCCAACGTCGGTGGCTGCAGACGGCGCCACGGATTCGCCTCGCACGCCTTGCGTGGGTCTGTGCGCTCGTCGGCGGCGATCGCGCTTCGGCCATCCTCTGCGGCAGCCTCGACGAGGCCGACGTCGTCGTTCGCGGCGCCGTCCTCTTCGCGCTCGACAAGCTCCGGTTTCACGCGACCGATACCATCGAGGTCCGCCTTCGAGAGCTCGTCCGGGACGAGGTCGCGCACGTCGCCTGGGCGCTCGCCGTTCATCGAGATCTCGAGGCCGACGAGCCCCTCGGCGAGCTCCGTCGTGCGCTCGAGGTCGAGGTTCGTTGGGCACGCCGGCGCATTCTCTACGCTCTTCCTGCGCTCTACGATCGCACGGCGGTCGTGCGCGCCAGGGAACACCTCGAGCACCCATCGCAGGAGAAGAGGGCGTATGCGCTCGAGGTGCTCGATCTCACGCTCGACGCCGAGATGCGCGATCACGTCTTGCCCATTCTCGACGCGCGCGCATCGACGCAGCTGCTCGGTCGTCTGGAGGAGCTCTTTCCGCAGCCGGCCAAGACCGCCAACGCGCGCATCGTCGAGATCGCCGAGCGCTCGGTGCGTCGCGAGCGCCCGTGGACCCGTGTTCTCGCGCTCCAGGCGTGCGCAGAGCGACGTCTCCTCGATCGACGAGCCTTCGAGCCATGGCTCTCGGCCCCCGACGCGCTGACGCGTGAACTCGCACGTTGGAGCCTCGAAGAGCTGCGCATCACCAGCCCCGAGGAGGCGCGCCAGACCACGCCCAACTCGACCAAACATGGAGAACGAACGATGTTGCTGATCGAGAAGATCATCCTCCTCAAGGGTGTACCGATGTTCGCCGATGCATCCGAAGAGGCTCTGGCGGAGATCGCCTCCGCCGTCGAGGAGGTCGACTACCAGGCCGGTCGCAAGATCTTCGACAAGGGGGACACTGGCGACAGCATGTACGTCGTCGTCAGCGGGCGCGTCCGCGTCTTCGACGGGAATCGCACGTTGAGCATGCTCGGCGAGAGGGAGATCTTCGGCGAGCTGGCGCTCCTCGACCCAGAGCCGCGGTCGGCCTCCGTCGAAGCGATGGAAGACTCACGGCTCTTTCGGCTCGACGACGACACGTTCTCCCAGCTCATGGCCGGCAACCTGGAGATGCTCCGCGGCGTGCTGCACGTGCTCTGCACACGACTGCGACGCACCTCGGCCGACGCGGTGATCGGCTGATGCGGTGATCGGCTGCCCTTACACGCTCTCCGTCTTCGGACGCACCCCGGCCGCCTTGGCCTGCTTCATCGTCGCCATCACCACCAACACGATCAGTACCGTGAAGAGAATCGCCGACGAGCCGAGCGTCCCGAAGGCGAGGCCGCCCTTGTCGCGCGGCTTGGTGAGGACGTCGCCCAGCGTGGCGCCGAACGGCCGGGTGAGCACGAATGCGAACCAGAAGAGCGCCACGCGCGAGAGCTTCGTGAAGAAGGTGAGCGCCAAGACGACGACGAGCAGGCTGCCGACGAGCGCTGCCCCGCCGGCGAACCCGAGCCCCGAGCTGTCGGCCAGATAGTCACCGAACGCCGTGCCGAGCGTGTTGGAGAAGAGAATGGCAATCCAATAGAAGAGCTCGCTCTTGCGCGTCCGAACGTCGTCGACCGAGAGCGACCCGGTCGTGAAACGCCAGGTCGCGAGCGTTCCGAGCAATAGCGTGATGAGCAGCGCACTCCCCTTCGCATATCCGAGCTCCAACGTCCGATCCATGTAGTCGGACATCGTCGTACCGGCGGTGCTGGTCGTGAGGATGACCGTCCAATAGAGGAACGGAATGTAGCGCCGCGTCGCCAGCTGCGCGACCAGGCTCACCAGGAACATCGAGACCAGGATCATCGAGCTCAGGCCGTAGCCCACCTTCATCGTCATGGAGAGAAGGTCGCCGGCCGTCTCGCCGAGCGTCGTTGCTGCAATTTTCATCACCCAGAAGGCGGCGACGACTTTCGGAAGCTTGTTGTCCATGACGTCTGTTCCCCGCAAACACGATTCGGCTGAGCGTCAGCCGCCGTTGCCGTACGGTCGATCGCCGAGGCGGGCGGAGGGTGGGCTGGCCTGCACCCGCACGCAACGACGATTTGTTCGCTGCAAGGTGCGTCAGTGCAGACCGTGAAGTTGCATCGTGCGGACGTTCGCCCGGGCTCCGAGTGTCAGCGTGCCTGTCGATTTCTCGAACTGCATGGAAGGTCTCGGGTGGTGAGAGCGGTGTGCCGCCGCGGGAGCGGCACTGCGGACGATTCGTCGCCGGCGAATGGAGCCGGACCGATTTGCTCGGCATGATCGAAGGTATGCGCGTGTGACAGCGGAGAATCGGGGCAACGTTTGGTCGCCGCCGCGGCGCCACCCGGACACAGGTGATTCGACGCCGCTTCGGGTCGCGAGACGCCGGGAGGCGTGCCTCGACCTCGACGACGACCACGACGCTCTACCTTCTCGAAGCCTGCGAGCTGCAGCAACCTCGCTTCGCCAACTGGGACGCACGCATGACGACCGACGATGGCACTTTCGATCCTCGCCTCCAACGCGCCGACGTGCCGGCGTGAACACGAGGGCGCCACAGATGCTTCGCGGTATCGCCGACCTGGCGATGCTGACCTGGGCGCGGGTGACGGGCCCGGCGCTCTGCAAGCTCGACGTCGTCTCGGCGCACGAACCTGCCTGCCGAGCTGCGCTCGTTGACCTCCTCAGCCGTCATTCCCACCAAGCGGGGCAGTTTCACGCCCTGTCGCGCGATCCGTGGAAGATCATCTGGTCGCCTGGTCGCCGCGCGTTTCTGCCCTTTCACGAAAAGACGTTTTCGCTGATCGCGTGGCGTGACCCGGTGGCGGGTGACGCGCGAGACGCGAGCGACGTGATGCACTTGTTTCGGGCGTATGCGTCGAGCGTCGGCAAGCACGCGTTCGTGCTCGGGGCCGGCGAGGAGCTCCGCACCCGTTCGGCAGCGTTCGGCTCGATCTGGATCGGCGCCGAGCAGCACTTCGATCTCGGCGGCTTCTCGACTCGAGGAAAGGCCGGAGAGAAGCTGCGCCTGGCGATGAACCACGCGCGTCGTTGCGGGGCGCGCGCTCGAGAAATATTTCCCAATGCCGATCCGTGGGACCGAGCTCGCCTGCTCGCGCTCGAAGAGTCCTGGAAAGAAGCCCGCTCGGCCCGCCGGAACAATTCGTTCTTGCGCACCGATCCGCTGGAAAACGGGATCCATCGAAGGTACTTCGCGGTCGAAACCGAATCGGCGTCGGGACTGGTGATGCAGAGCTTTCTCGTCTGCAGTCCGGTCAGCGATCGCGGCTTTTACTTGCAAGACCTCGTTCGCGCACCGGACGCACCGCGTGGCGTCTCCGAGCTCGTGACGATTGCGGCGCTCGAGACCTTTCGCGCAGAGGGGCTCTCTCACGCCACGGCAGGGCTCGTTCCGTTCTTCGATCCGCTCGGGATCCGCGCGCGGACGCCTCGATCGAAGGTGGTGGCAACATGCATTCGTCACTTCGATCGGATGTACCGCTTCTCGGGCCTCCAACAGTTTCGGGGAAAGTTCGCGATGGCTACCGTCGAGCCGGCGTACGTCCTGCATTGGCCAACCGCGCTCACTCCGCTCGCGGTCTGGGACGTCGCCTCACTTCTCTCCGGCACGCGCGCAAGTCATGCAGAATGCAAATAGCCCGCTGAGTGAAGCTCCTCGCGCGTGAGCGCGGTCGCGCCAGATTCGGGCGATGCGTGCGCGTACGCACGGAGCCTCATCTCTTCTCGTGCTCACACTCACTTGGATATGACACCGCGAGTCGAATGAATCGGTCGTGGACAGTGACGTATTTTCCTTGAGTGCATTCGACCGGACCTCCACCATTGCGGCATGCGAATCTCGCTGGCCAACCGGGGCGTTGGCCTCATGTCCGTTCTGCAGCGGTGGACTGACGGACCCTTCGCCGTCGACCTGTACGCCTACGCAAACTACGAGCCGGCGACGCGCTTCTCGTTCGCTGTCGAGCGGGATGGGTGTGCTGCTCCGTGACGGACGCGCGCAATCGCCTCATGTTGCTCGTGGGACTCTTCATCGTCCTCGGCGTTGGAGTTCTGCGCTGGCGACAGACTTCAAGGGTACGCAATGCTGCCGCGTTGACGGGAGCATCGAGCGCTACCGCGACGACCGCTTTGCCGCAGCCAGCACCTCTCCGTCTTCACGTACCGCGTGCCATCGCGCCAATCCGCGTCGACGGAGATCTCGACGAGGTCACCTGGCAAAAATCCGCCTCGCGCACCGGCGCGTTCGTGGCTGCGAACGGCGAGGTCGGCCGCCCCTACTCGGATGCTCGCTTCGCCTGGGATGACGAGAATCTCTACGTCGGGCTGTATGCAGCCGACGAGGACATCCGCGCCACGAAGTCGGGCGTCGATGCGCCGCTCTGGCTCGACGACGCTTTTCGACTGGCCTTCGTCCGTGCCGACGTCGCGTACCTGATCGACATCGCGCCGAATGGGCAAATCACGGACGCT
>JANYDK010000048.1 GCA_025363655.1 Deltaproteobacteria bacterium
CTCGCCTCGCTCGAGCACCCGGCGATCGTGCGCGCGCGCGATTTCGGCGTCCTCGAAGACGGTTCGCCCTACCTCGTCATGGAGCTGGTGGGAGGCAAGTCGCTCCACCACATCCTCGAGACGCAGGTGCCGACGTGGCCCGTCGTCTGGTCGATCATCGATCAGGTGCTCTCCGCGCTCGCCCATGCGCACGCGCGCGGCGTCATTCACGGCGATCTGAAACCACAGAACCTCGTCCTCGAGTCGTCGGGAGTTCACGTCACCGAACCGCGCGTCCACGTGCTCGACTTCGGGCTCGCGTTCCTCCTCACCGATCGCCACGATCCGCGCCTCGACGGCGTCACCTCGGCGAAGCCGGCGATGCCCTACGGCGGTGGAACGCCTGGTTTCATGGCTCCCGAGCAGATCCGTCGCGCCGTGCCGCACGTCGGGCCGCCGACCGATCTCTACGCGCTCGGGTGCATTCTCTATCAACTGCTCACGGGTCGCCCGCCCTACGTGGCGATGCGCGATGGGCCCGACGGACCGGAGATCGACGAAGAGCTGCTGCTGAAGCTGCACAAGAGCGCGCCGGTGCCGACGCCGGCGCTCGACGACGACGTTCCGTCGGACGTGGCGACGATCGTCGTCCGTATGCTCGCCAAGAGGCCATGGCGACGCTTCGACTACGCAGGTGATCTCCGCAATCGCTGGGAGCGCGTGCGCCCGACCGGACCGCTGACGCCCGCGACCGACGAGGCCGTCGGCAGCAGGCCGCTCGCCGAACGAGGCCCGACGACCGCACCCGACACGCGCGTCGACGTGCTCACGATCGCCGCCCCGCCGACCGAGAACATCTCGCCGACGGCAGGCCCGCCCGAGCTCCTCGGCCTGCGTCCGATCCCGCTCGTCGGCCGTGGAAATGAGCGCACCGAGCTCTTCCGTCTCACCGATCTCGTCGCCAGCAGCGAAGGTCCGCGTCATCGCCTGGTGCTCATCCTCGGCGAAGCTGGCGTCGGCAAGAGTCGCCTCGCGGAGTGGATTTGCGAACGCGTGCACGAGCGCGCGCTGATGGTGCCGCTGCGTGCGCGCTATCGACGCGCCAACGGTCCGCTCGACGGGCTCAACGGCGCGGTGCTCATGCACTACGGACTCGAGCGCGTCGATCGCATCCTCGTCGAGCAGGCGCTGATCAACACCTGGGAAATCGAGAAGGACGACGACGAAGGCATGACCTGGGTCGCAGCCACCGCCGAGTGGCTCCGCCCCTCCGCCTTCGACTCGACCTCGCCGTCGCAAGAACGCCGCTCGCGCGAGCGCGCGCCGATGGGGCCGACAGGCAAGCGCTTCACCCTCGACGAGCCCGAGCTGCGATGGCTCGTCATCCGCCGCGTCCTCGAACGCATCGGTCGCGATCGCCCAATTTTGATGTGGCTCGACGATTTTCACCACGCGCCGCCCAACACTTTCGACGGCCTGGCGAAGATTCGGCGAGAGGCGCGCAATCTCCGCATGCTCCTCGTCGCCACCGTTCGGCACGAGGCGCAAGTGGGCGATCACGCGCTCGAGCGTCGGCTCGAACAGCTGCGTCGAACGTTCGGAGGGCCGCGCATGCCGCTCGCGCCGCTCGATCCTGCCGACACGCACGCGCTCCTCCGCAGCGCGCTGCCGCTCGACGATCGCGCGCTTCGCGAGGCCGAGGCGCGGAGCAAAGGCAACCCGCTCTTCGCACTTCAGCTCGTGCACGCGTGGGCGCAGAACGGCGGGCTCGAGCTGGTCGGCACGCAATATCGAGTGCGCGACGAGGCGCTCTCGGGGCGCGTCACCACCACCGCCGATCTGTGGGACGAGCGGCTGCAAGCGCTCGATCCGGTGCATCGTCGCTCGGCCGAAGCAGCGTCCGCGCTCGGGAGCGAGTTCCGCGGCGACGTCCTCCGCCGCCTCATCGCCTTCATCGTCGGCATCGGCGGCTTCGGCGTCGAGGTCGCGCGCACGCTCGATTCGCTGCAACGCGCGCACATCCTCGTCGCCACCAGCGAAGACCGCTTTCGCTTCCCCCACGCGCTCCTGCAAGAGCACCTCCTCTTCCGCCTCTCGCAGCGCGACGACGCACAAGCCGTCTTTCGCGCCGCGGCCGACGCGATCAAGATTCATCCCCTCGCCGGCACGCGCCGCGTGATTCGTCATCGCGTGCTCAACTTGCTGCGCGCGGGCGATGGTGACGTCGCCGCCGAGGTGCTCCTCGGGTACGTGCAACAAGCTTGGAGCCGGGTCCGCGACGCCTCGCGCACCCTCGAAGATTTGGCGCTCCTCGATTTGCGTCGCCTCGACGTCGCCGCCAAAAAACCGACCGACGGTGATGGCGCCCCCTCGAGCGGCGCCGAAATCGCCTCCATCGCACCGCCTGCTCTCTCGCCGAAATGGGCGGCGACGCACCTCCGCTGGCGCGCCGAAGCCTTGCGCCACGCCGGCCGCTTCGACGAAGCGAAAGAGGCGTCGGTGAAGGCTCGGAAGATCTTCGTCACCCAAGGTGACGAGCGCGACGAGGCGCAGTGCCTCCGGCTCCTCGGTCACATCGCCTCCGAGCAGGGCGATCCCAACGAAGGTCGCAAGCTCGTCGCGCGTGCGCTCGCCATCTTCGATCGCGTCGAGGACGAACAGGGACGCGCTCAGTGCGAAGTGGTCATCGGCGAGGTCGACTATCTGATTGGCGATCACGTCTCCGCGCGCGACGAGCTGCACCGCGGCGCACGGCGTTTCAAGGCGATCGGCGATCAGCTCGGCCGCGGCCAATGCCTCTTGCTCATCGGGTTGATCGAGCTCGCCGAGGGTGTCCTCCCGAAGTCGCGCGATCTCCTGCTCGAGGCGCGCGGCGAGTTCGACAGCATCGGCTATCGACTCGGCATCTGTCAGTGCGACATCGCGCTCGCCCACGTCGACCACCGCGCCGGCGATCTCGAAGGCGCCAAGTCGCGCGCGCTCGGCACCCGCGACACACTGCGCGCGCTGGAAAATCCGCGCGGCACCGCCGGCTCCGAGCGCCTCTTGGCGATGATCGCCATCGATCAGGACGAGTCCGCCGTCGCCGGAAAGCACGCGCGCGCCGCGCTCGATCTCTATGAACGACTCGGCGATCCTTGGGGCGTCATCGAATCACGCCTGATCATCGCCCAAGAAGCGCTCCTCCGCGGCGCCGTCGCCGAGGCCGCGCTCGAGATCAACGCCTGTGACGCGATCGACATCGACGAGGCCGAGCCGCAGCAACACCGCGCCCTCACCCGCGCCTGGCTCGCCGCCCTGACGAAGGACTGGAAGGGCGCCGCCGCTGCCATCGAAGAAGCGCAACGTGTCTTCCCCGATCGCCGCCGGATGGGCGATCACGCGCAACAGCTCCTCGCCCGCTTCGATCTCCAAGCCTGGAAAGAACCGGCCGGCGCGCTCGTCCACGACTGGGTCGAGGCGACCGCCGGATTGCGATCGACAGGGCAATTCGCGGTGATTCCAACGCTCTAAGGCACGCCGAAGATCTCGCGACTCAAGAGGCCGAGCCCCAGGCTGGCGGCGTTCGCCAACATCGACCAGAGGAACGCCTGGCGCAGACCGAAGAGCGCGAGAAAGACGCCTTCGACGAGGACCGCGAAGGTCTCGGCCGCGACCGCCATCCAGAGGTAGCTGCTCTGGATGAGCCGCGGAAAGACGAACCACACGAAGGGATGCGTGATCGCGCTCGCGCCGAACGCGAGCAACGTGCGCTGGAGCGAGCTCCGCTTCGTCGACTCGAGGGCGCGACGATAGATCGGCACCTCGACGATCTGGGTGAAGAGGAACGCGCGGATCCAGAGGACGAGGATGCTCATCGCGAGGGTGATGCTACGAGGGTCGTCCGGACGGCCGCCACGGCGCCGAAGAGCCGCCCCTCGCAGAAGAGGAGCGCGGCCACCGCCAGCTCGAGATGGCCGTGAAAGATGGCCAGGCGCAGATACCCGAGCCGAGCCGCCGCGAGATCGAGCACCGCCCAACCCGCGATGAAGAGCGAGCTGGCGAGGGCGATTGCCACCACCGGCAGGCCGAGCTCCGCGAGGATCGCGCGAACGCTGCTGGCGAAGGGCCTCGGCGCTTCTCGCTCGCGGGCGTCCTCGGGAACGAAGCGAAGCCAGATCGCGTAGTGCACCGACTGCGCGAAGGCGAAGAAGAGGAGCAGCGCCAGCGCGAGCGAGCTGGTGACGTCGGGCGCGACGGTGGTCGCCAAGTTGAACACGTCGAACGTCGGCTGCGTGCCGCGCAGGCCGCCGAGCCGGTCGACGACGGTCGGCCCGAAGACGAGGACGAACGCGCTCGCGACGGCGAACGCGACGACGACGAACCATCGCGCGCCGGCGTTTTTCCGGGCGATTGCGATCCACAGGCCGAAGGCCACGAGGTTGTGCGCATGCGCGAAGAAGACGTCGGCGACGAAGCCGACACGACGGGCGATGCTGAAGACCGCGGCGGCACCGACGAGGATCGCGGTCTTGCGCACGAGGCTCCCGCGCGCGACCAGCGCGGCGCCGAAGACCGCGAAGATGCCGACGGTCACGCTCGGGTGGTAGCTGACTGCGGCGAGCGGGATGCCGATGCCGAGCACGACGGGCCACCGCCGATGCAAACCTTCGCGCGCGACGAGGTATCGAAGGTCTGCGAGCAGATGCGGCACGCCGAGAATGACGGGACCGAGCGCGAGGAGCCAGAGCGGCGCCACCATCGTGAGCACGAGCGAGATCGCGATCGTCGTGACTCCGACGAGCGCGACGCGCGACGCGCGAGCTCGATAGAGCGGCGCCAGCCGCGGGCCGAAGAGACGTAAAATAAAGCTCCGGACGAGGTCCGCGGGGCGAACGACCTGCTCGAGGGCGCGGGCCGGAAGCGAGCTCATCGCGATGCGTCGGTTCGCTTCCGTCGACGACGAGTCAGCATCGAGATCGCCGGGACGAGCAACGCGAGGCCAAAGGCCCCCACCTCGGAGGCTCTACCGTACGTGCATCCGCCCCCGCCGCCACCGCCACCACCGCCACCGTCAGCAGTGCCGCCATCCGTGCTCGCAGCAGGTCCACATGGATACTGGATGGCAGTCGGCGGCAGGCCGTCGGCGCCGAGGCACCTGGTGCATGGCGCCTTGCCCGGCGTTCCCCCGCCGAGCCCGCCACCGACGGGACACGTCGTATTGGCGCACGTGCCGCTGAAGAGGACCGTCCCCCCATCTGGCTTGTCGCACGTCGAGCACGGATCGGCCTCTTTCTTCCCGCGACAGAGCTCGGTGTCGGAAGGCAGGAGGTCGGCCGCTGCGCTCGACGCGAAGAGCACCGACGAGAGCGCGCAAGGCACGAGAGCTCGAAGAATCCTCATGGGTGCTCGCTCAATCTCCGTTGTGCTTCTCGGAGTGTCGTCGTTTCGGCGCCAGCTCGGGCACCACGCGCGCGAGGCGACCGAGCACGGTCTGCGAGACGATCTCCCAGAGCGCGTCGCTGTTCTCGCAATCGGCGATGAGGCCGAGCGGAATCTGGAAACCGCCCTTGTCGGCGCGACCACCACCGTAAGGTTTGCCGTCGCGATCACGACCGAAGGCCGTTTGCATGAAGACGGCAGGATCGACGCTCGGGCTGGTGGTGCGGAGCGAGCCGTCGATGCGATCTTCGACGACGCCGAAGACGAGCGCGGTGTCGATGTCTTCGCGCTTGAGGATGTAGTCGGCAGCCGCGCCGATGGCGTCACGATCACCGACCGGCACGCGCCCAACGCCGGCGATGGCGAAGTCGCGGACCACGAGGAGGCTCTCGAGCGCGTGCCCGAGCACGTCCATCGCCGCCGCGCTGACGGTACGACGCCCCACCCGCTTGAGGACGTCGCCGTCGCAATAGGCCTTGGTGTACGCCGCCGCGGCGAAATCGGCGGGCGTGGCGTTGGTGAAGTCGTCGGTGTCGGTCTGGATGCCGAAGAGCAGCGCGGTGGCGACGCGCGCGTCGTCACGTCGTTCGCCGGAGAGCGGCGACAGTCCCGCCTGCAGGTACTCGGCGTAGATCGACGACGACGCGCCCATCGCGGTGCGGATGTCGATGTGCGGCGCGTCGAGCTTCCCGCCGCCCTGCCGGTGGTGATCGACGATGGTGAGGAGCTTGAGATCGGCGGGGAGATCGAGCCCCGACTCGACGACCGAGGTGTCGACCAGCGAGTAGAACTTGAAAGCGGAGAGATCGGCCGCGCTCGAGATCATCGTCATCTCGACGTTGAGCAGCTTCACGAGCGCGCGGTTCTCGCGATGAGACACCGGCAAAACGTGAGCGATCGCGCACGGCACCCCGAGGCTCTCGCAGATGCGCTGATGCGCGAGCGCGCACCCGATGGCGTCTGGATCGGGATGCCCCGTCAGCAGCACCACGACCGGCGCACCGCCGATGCTCGAGAGCGCACGCTCGAGCGACACCGCCGGAGGAACGCTCGGAATCACCGGGCTCGCGAGCGGCGTCTGCAGCGTGGCAAACGCGCCCGTCGTCAACGCCCCGGCGTCGCGCAGCGCACCTTTTTCCATCGTCCGGAGTCTACGCCCCTTCGCGCGCGGGGACGACACCCTGCGCCGAACTCGCCCACCCGCCCGTCGTCTCCTTACGTTCAGCCTTGCACAATGCGGTGCATAATTTACTTATACATACTCGCCACGGCCTGTGTGCGCATGCCGGATCTCGAAGAGAAGAGAGATACCGCGCCTGCACCTGCGCCCGCACCGGCACCGGCACCGGCACCGGCACCCGCACCCGCACCGGCACCCGCACCGGCACCCGCGCCTGCACCCGCGCCCTTCTCACCCTCCGCCTGGAACCAAACCCAAGGTCACTGGACCTTCCTCGACGATGGCTCCGTCGCCTCCGACGGGAAAATCATGAGCTCGCTCCTCTTCTCCAACGAGCGACCCGTCCGAGACTTCGATCTCTCCGTCGAGGTCCTCTTCGAGCGCGCGGAATCGTCCGCTGGAATTCTCTTTCGCGAGGTCGGCGACGACTTCCTCCACGACGCGACCTTCTATCAATTCGAGTGGTACACGGACGGCAGTCACCATCCAAAGCGGCTCTCCCTGATGCGGAAGAATCCGTACTGGATCCAGCTCGTCACGCCGCGCTCGCCGAGCGCAACGTACGATCGGTGGTACGTCTACCGGATACGCGCCGCAGGCGATCACCTGCAGAGCTGGCTCGACGGTGAGCTGCAGTTCGACGTCCACGACGTGACGTTCGTCCGCGAAGGGCGCATCGCGCTGCACTGCTTCATGCCGCGAGAGGTGAAGTTCCGCAACTTCACGCTGACGCGGCTCTGAGCGCCGGCGTCACTCGCCCATCGACAAATCGACCGACAATTTCAGCTGCGCGGTAGGCACCCAGTAGTTCATGGGAGGCGAGTCGCTGTTGCCGCCGGTCGACCACTTTTGGTAGCCGGCGACGCCGACGTCGAAGCCGAGGCCGAGCAAGCCGATGGCGATTTCGGCGCCGAGGCGTGCTTCGAGGCCGACGCCGGAGCCGGAGGTGTTGTTGCCGCGGCTCCAGTCGAGCGTTTCGCAGGACGAGCTGAGCGGGGAGTAGCTGCGCGTGCACGACTCGTTGGTGTCGAGGTGCCAATAGAGGAAGCCGAAGTCGAGGTGCGACGACGTCCGGAACTGCCAGAACCCGGGTTTTCCCGTGGCGTGAAGGCGCTTCGAGAAACCGAAGGCCCACTCGAGTTGGTAAACGTCGTTCTTGTCGTTGTTCGCGGTCGTCGCCGTCGTCAGGCGATAGTAGGCGCCGATGCCCGGCCGCATGTTGAAGCGGAGCTCCAACCCCGAACCGCGCAGACTGCCTGATTTCCCGTGCTCGGCGCTGCTCGGGAGCTGAATCGTGCCGAAGCGCTCGACGAGCGAGATGGCGACGTTGCCCCAGCGCCCCTTGAGCGGATCGACCTTCGGGCCGGTCGGCTTGTCCTTCGCGCTCGTCGGCGGCGGCAGCTCTTCTTTCGGATCGCCGGGCGCAGCTTGGGCGCGCGCAAGCGTCGGCATCATCGCGACGGACGCGAAGGACGCGAGGGCCGCGCACAGCGGAAGGAGGAGACGCCGGGACATGAGCAGCGGCTCTTTGCGCGGAAAGGGGCGGTCGGCAAGGGAATCGAGCGGGCGCGGGTGCGGGCGCGGCTGCGGCGCGGGTGCAGGTGCGGGCGCGGGTGCACCTGCGGACACCCTTGGAGGAAACCTCTTCTCTCGACACCGATCGGACACATCGGTCGGCGGCGTGTGCTACGTGCACTTGCTGGGCTGGGTGATGCGGGACGAGGACATGCATTCTCAGGTTATGCATTGGCTCCGACAGGGCCTAATTTCAGCGGTATTGGCCGGTTGCGTCGGTTGCGGGAGCACCTCGGGTGATCCAGGCGGCGGGGCCGACACGGGCGTCGAGCTCGACACGGGCGTCGTCGTCGATACGGGGGTACTGGGGGTCGACACGGCCGTTGCAGATACGAGTGGGCCGCCGCCAGCTGCGCGACGGCTACCCTGTCTCGACTCCAGCGGGCTCGGCACCGACCTAGCGCTCGACCAATTCGGCGCGCTCGAGGGCGAGCTCGTCTCGCTCGTGCCACCTGGTACCCATGGGTGCCCGAGCGACACCGATCACCTGCATCTCCAGCTCGAGGCCAACGGCAAGCGCTACGACGTCGCCATCACCGTCGACTCGACCACTGGCGGCGCGCCGCTCGGCATTTTCACGCGTGACCTGCCGGCGTCGTCGGCGCCGGTCGGTTGGAGCGCCGCGGGGTTCGATTTCGCGTCGGCGTTCAAGGTCTCGTCGGCCGACTTCGTCGCCACAGCGAAGGCGCCTCTGCTCACGAAGCTGCAAAACGAGCTCAAAAACGTCTCGCTCGTCTCCATCCACGGGCGCAGCTATCCCGATGGAACGGGGCTGCACAACGTGCATCGGAACGGCGGCGGCCACGACGGCGTCATCCTGGTGCGTCGCGGCGGCGCCGGGCTCACCGATCACGCCATCGCGCTCCGCTTCTCCACCGACGTATTCTGATGCTAGATGCCCAGGTGGGCACCCCTGCGGTGACGATGCGCGGTGTTTCGCGAGCCTTCCGCCCCGAAGGCGAAGCGCCGGTGGTCGCCCTCTCGGCGGTCGATCTGACGATTGACGAAGGCGCGTTCGTCGCGCTCCTCGGTCCCTCGGGGTGCGGCAAGAGCACGCTCTTGCGCCTGGTCGCGGGGCTCGATCGCCCCGACGCTGGAAAAATAGAGGCCCCCGCGCTCGCTTCGCAGGAGATCGGCTTCGTCTTCCAAGACGCGCACCTCCTTCCTTGGCGTACGGTCGAAGAGAACGTGGCGCTGCCGCTGCAACTTCGCGGAGTGAACTCGACCGCCGGCGATCACACCGCGCGCGTTCGTGAAGCACTACGCGAGGTCGACCTCGAGTCCGCCGCGCGTCGCTACCCGGCCGAGCTCTCGGGTGGCATGCGGATGCGTGCGTCGATCGCCCGCGCGCTCGTCACGCGTCCGCGACTGCTCCTGATGGACGAGCCCTTCGCCGCGCTCGACGAGATCACGCGGCATCGCCTCGACGAGCGACTGCACGAGCTCTGGCGCGAGCAAGGGCTGACCATCCTCTTCGTCACCCACACCATCTTCGAGGCCACGTTCCTCGCGCAGCGCGCGCTGGTGATGGGACGGAGGCCAGGGCGCATCCTCCGCGACGTGATCCTCGATTTGCCGGAAAAACGTGAGCCTTCGTTGCGCGCGTCGCCGGCGTTCATGCGAGAAGCACAGCAGCTCCTCGAAGGTCTCGAGGAGGCGAGCGCATGAGCAGCGAGTCCACGCGCGCCGAATCGGGGGCGCTCGGGCGTGCGCTCTCGTTCTCGCTTCCTCCGCTCGTCGCGGCGGTGATCTTTTTCGCCGTCTGGGAGGTGCTCGTCGCGCAGCTCCACGTGAAGCCGTTCCTGCTTCCCGCGCCGTCGGCCATCGCCAAGGTCGCGCTCGCCGAGCGCAAGCTCCTGATGGCCGCGATGCAGGTCACCGCCGAGACTGCGCTCGCGGGCTTCGGGCTCAGCGCGATCGTCGGCGTCCTCGTCGCCATCGTCCTCGCCAGCTCTCGCCTCGTCGAGCGTGCGCTCTTCCCCTACGCGCTCGTGCTTCAGACGGTGCCGATCGTCGCCATCGCGCCGCTCCTCGTGCTCTGGTTCGGCGTCGGCGCGCGTGCGGTCACTGCGTCGGCGTTCATCGTCTCCGTCTTCCCGGTCATCACCAACGCCCTCGCCGGCCTGCGATCCGTCGATCCGAACCTGCGCGATCTCTTCCGACTCTACGGCGCCTCGCGCCTCGCGCGTCTCTTCCGCCTGGAGCTGCCGTGGGCGACGCCGAGCATCGCGACGGGGCTACGCGTCGCGTGCGGGCTCGCGGTCATCGGCGCCATCGTCGGCGAGTTCGTCGCTGGATTCGCCGAGGATGATCAGGGGCTCGGGATCGTGGTGCTGACGTCGTACAGGCAGCTGCGGACCGATTTGTTGTTCGCCGCGGTGACCGGGTCGGCGCTGCTCGGGCTCGCGATGTTTGCCGGCGTGACCGTGCTGTCACACCTGGTTTTGCGCCGCTGGCACGCGTCGGCGAAGTAGCTCAGTTCGGACAGTTCTTCTTGATGCAGGACTCGACCTCGTCGAGGTCTTTCGACTTGTTGATGCAATTGACGTTGCACTCGTAGGTCTTCGGGTCGTCCTTCTTCAACTTCTCCATGTCCTTGGCGCAGTCGTCGGCGAAGCTCTTCGAGTCTTCTTTGGTGACGAGCTTGCCCTGCTTGTCGAACTTGTCCGCCATGAGCTTGGCGAAGCGATCGCAGATTTTGTCGGGGCTATCCTTGCAGCCGGGCCCGGTGACGAGCATGAGTGCGAGACCGGCGAAGGGAACGAGCATCAGGGCACGGCGCAAAAGAGGCATCGAGTCGATGAGACCAAATACGGCGAGGCGAAGGAAGGGGCATCGTCGCCGAGGGGTGACGACATGCTGACCGCCGCCCTCTTCCTCGCCCAAGTGGCTGCCCCGGCCGCCCCGAACGTGCCGCCTCTGCCCGAGACTCCGGCCGAGACTTCGGCCGAGGCCGCGCAACGCGACGAGCGGCGTGGCCTGCTCCAGCACACGACCTTCATCCTCCCAGGGGCTCAGCTCGTCACCTGGGTCCCCTCTCGCGAGTCGCACGAACGCGCGACCGGCGGCGGCTTCGAGGTGTCGGTGGCCCATCACTACGGCAACGGCGATCCGGTCCTCGGCGCCCTCGCGCTCGTCGAACGCCTCGATCGCACGCGCATCGGCGGTGGCCTCGAATTCGGCTTCGATCTCGTCGGCCTCGAGCTCTGCGTGATCCGCGAGCTCGCCTCGTCGAAGGGCGGCGCGCAATGGTCGCTCCAAGCCGCGCCGTATGTCTCGTTCGGGTTCATCACCCTCTCGGCGCGCTGGCTCGTCCCGATCACGACGAGCGAAGGCTCACCGGGGAGCGGCGCGATGCTGACCGCGGGGTTCAAGGTACCGGTGCGCGTCGGGCCTTGATCGCGGCGGTCTCGTCGTATCCTGCCGCGGATGCACTTCCACGGCCGTCGCATAACATTGCTATCTATCCTCCCGTTCGCGATCGCGGCGCTCGTCGGATGCAAGAAGGGCAGCAGCTCGAGCACTGGGGGCGGTGGCGGCACCAAGGTGAAGGTGCAGCTCAACTGGGTGCCGGAGCCGGAGTTCGGGGGCATCTACGCCGCGCGTGAAGGCGGGCTCTACAAGAAGGCGGGGCTCGACGTCGACGTCATCGGTGGGGGGCCGTCGTCCCCGGTCGTGCAGCTCGTCGCCGCCGGTCAGGCCGATTTCGGCGTCGCCGCCGCGGAAGACGTGGTCGTCGCCCGCGCACGAAAAATCGACATCGTCGCTATCTACGCCACCTTCCAGACGTCGCCGCAGGCGGTGATGGTGCACGCCGCGCGCGGCCTCAGGTCGCTCGCCGACTTGAACAGCGGCACCCTCGCGCTCGAGACCGGGGCGCCCTTCGGAGCGTTCCTCAAGAAGAAGTACGGCTTCACGGGCGTCGCGGTCGTCCCCAGCGACGGCGGCGTCGCCAAATTCCTCAACGACACCTCGTACGCCCAGCAGTGCTTCGTCACCTCCGAGCCGCTCGCGGCGAAGGCGAAGGGCGCCGATCCGCAGGTCTTCCTCGTCGCCGAGGCGGGGTTCAATCCCTACGCCAACGTCCTCATCACGAACGGTGCGACCCTCAAAGAGAAGCTCCCCATGGTCCGCTCCTTCGTCGCCGCCACCGCCGAAGGCTGGCGCGCCTACCTCACCGATCCGAAACCTACGAACGGCACCATGTCGGCGCTCAACACCGCGATGGACCCCGCCACCTTCGCCGCCGTCGCCGATGCACAGAAGCCTCTCATCGAGACCGCCGACACCGCTCGTGATGGCCTCGGCACGATGAACGACGCTCGTTGGTCCGCGCTCGTCGCCCAGCTGCTCGACGTCGGCACCATCCCCACGGCCCCCGAGGCGAGAGACTGCTACAGCCTGGAAGCCTTGAAAAAATAGCGTCGTCGTGATCGGGTGCGCGCGAGCGAAGCGATCGTCGCGAGCGAGAGCAGCGAGGAGAAGGGCGAGCCCTGCGCTGATTCGCTCGTCGTGCAACCGCATCGGCCGGGAGCGACCGCCGACGGGCCCGCCTCGGTGAGAGCCGCGTCTGCGCCTGGGCCCGCGTCTGTACCTGCGCCTGCACCTGCGCCTGCACCTGCACCTGCGCCCGCGCCCGCACCCGCGTCTGCGCCCGCGCCCGCATCAGGGACGGCGATCGCACATTGCAGCTGCCTCGCCCCCAACCAATCCAACAACTCTCCCGTCTTCCCCGCCGCCTCCAACGCCGCCCTCTCTCCCGCGTGATTCTTCTTCGGCAGCAAGTCCCAAACGACTTCCTCACCACACCCGTCGAACCACGCGCGGGCGTCTTTTGCATACCCATGGAATGGATTCGCGTCACCGACGAGGAAGTACGCCGGGAGCTTGCAGGTCTTCGGACACGCTGCGGTGTGCGCGCCGACGCCTCCGCCGGCGAAGACGACTGCGGCGAAGCGCGATTCGAGATCGGGTGCGCGATAGCCGATGTACGAGGCGCCGCCTGACCAACCGGCGAGCCAGGTGCGGTCGTGATCGATGCCGATCGTGGCGTCGAGGGTGGCGAGGTGAGGATCGAACCAGGTGACGGGCGGTGCCCACTCCCACCAGCGACCCGTGCAGCCCTCGGCCTTCGGACAGAGCGGCGCGAAGAGGACGATGCCGCGCGCGGCGGCTGCTTTTTCCCAGGGCGCGACGTCGGCAGCGGCGGTGGAGTAATCCCCGTGGAGGACGACGAGGAGCGGCGCCTTCTTCACGCCAGCCTCAGCACCCGCAGCCAGCCCGGGAGGGACGATCGTCAGGCAGCCTTTGCAGGGGAAGTCCTTCTTCCGTTCGCCGACGGGCGTCGGCGCTGCAGCGGCTTCACGCGCAATCGACGTCAGCGACGTCAGCGACGTCAGCGCAAAGGCGAAACACAGTGCGACAAAAACAGCGCCGCCGGAGCGCTGGTGCGCGAGGAGTGTGAGCTTGCGCTGCAACTCCATCACGCGACGCCCCGGCGGAGACGCGAACCGACGACTACTTCTTGTCGTCCTTGTCGTCCTTGAGACCACCCTTCACGTCCTTGGACTTGAGCATGCAGGCGAAGAGACAGCCCATCGCGCCGTCGTAGTCGCTCATGTCGGAGCAGGTGGCGACGCACTTGAACGTCTCCGGATCCTTCTCCTTCATGTCCGCCATCTCCTTGACGCACTTGTCCATGTCCTTGGAGTCGGCCTTCTTCTTGTCCTTGTCCTTGGCGCCCTTCTCCTCGAGGTCTGCCATCTTCTTGCAGACCTTCTCGGGGGAGTTTCCACAGCCCCAGGCAAAGAGCGCCAGTGCCGAAATCGCGATCATCTTCGAAAGATTCTTCATTGGAGTCTCCAAGGGCTGGTGAGCATCGAGGGCGCGTTGGCCCGTCTGAGGCGAGGGAGCATATGCGATCCGGTGAGAAAGGAAGCACCGATGCGCCGGCGTATAGGCACCCTATCGAAAAAAGCGATCCGTCCAAGGCATCGACACTCGGCGGTCACTCACGACAGGATGCCGCAAGCATCCTGAAAAACGAAGAAAGTGGGGAGGATCACGGGCAATCGCTCCGCTTCGCGCGCTTGGACGAACGAGGGATGCCGAGATTCAAGACGCGGCATGCGAACATCGCGGCGATGCGGTTCGGCGATCGGATCCTCGACGCGTCGGCGCTGGAGCTCGCTCGTCGCATTCGCGCGCGTGAGCTCGACGCCGAAGAGGTGATCGAGCGGTATCTCGCGCGCATCGACGAGCGTGACCCACGCGTGTCGGCGTGGGTGCAGGTCGATCGCGAAGGGGCGCTGCGCGAGGCGCGACGGAAAGATCGCGAGCGCGACTCGGGGAAGCCGTTGCCGCCGTTCCATGGAGTTCCGATCGGCATCAAGGATCTGAACTTGGTGAAGGGGCTCTTCGCGCGCTTCGGCTCGCGGGCGTTCGAGCGCCTCATCGGGCTCGCCGACGACGAGAACGTGAAGCTGCTGCGGCTCGGCGGCTTCGTCATCCTCGGCAAGACATCGACGTCGGAGCTGGGTGCGCTGCCGATCACCGAGCCGGACATCCATCCGCCGACGCGCAATCCGTGGAACCTCGATCACACGAGCGGTGGCTCGAGCGGCGGCGCGGGTGCGGCGGTGGCGGCGGGGATGATCCCGATCGCGCAGGGGAGCGACGGTGCCGGCTCGATCCGCATTCCAGCCTCATTTTCCGGGCTCGTCGGGCACAAGCCGTCGCGTGGGCGGGTCGCCAATTCGTTCGGGCTGGCCGATCGCGACATCATCTACACCTCGGGGCCGATCGGACGCACCGTGGGCGACGTGGCGGCGATGCTCGACGTCATGAGCGGCATCTCGGTCGGCGCGCCGCACTGGGCACCGCCTCCGCCGAAGTCGTTCGCGCTGCTCGCCGAGGAGCCGTTGAAGAAGCCGCTGCGCGTGCGCGTCTTGACCCGCACCCACTTGGCGTCGACCCATCCGGAGATCGAAGCGGCGACCCTGCGCGTCGCGAAGGCGTTCGAAGACGAAGGTCATCACGTCGAGGAAGCCACGCCGCTCGAAGGTTCGGTCGAAGAGTTTCTTCCCATATGGCAGCTCTCGACGGCAGCCGCGCCGGTGCACGACTGGGATCTCGTGCAACCGGTGACGCGTTGGCTCGCGCTCGCGGGACGCAACGTCGATCCGGCGCGGGTGCTGGCGGTGCAACGAGAGATGGACGCGCGCATCTCCGCTTGGTTCGCCGGCTGCGACTTGCTCGTGACGCCGACGGTGCCGGGAGAAGCGCCGCGCATCGGATCGCTCCGAGGTCTCGCGCCCGCCGAGGCCTTCGCCAGTGCGGCGCAGCTCGGTCCTTTCACGGCGCCCTTCAACGTCACCGGGCAACCGGCGGCGAGCGTGCCCGTCGGCTTCACCGCGAACGGTCTCCCCATCGGCGTGCAGCTGGTCGGCGCCAAGAACGACGATGGGCTCGTTTTGCAGGCCTGTCGCTTCGTCGAAGAGCGGCTCCCGTTTCGCGATCGACAGGCGCCGTGAGTCCGGCGACCGAGCGAAGCGAGATCGACCGGACGGCCAAAGTTGCGAAGCAATCTTTGGCGAAACGAAACGCTCGTGATTGAGGCAGACCAACAGCAGATGGGGCGCGGGCACGTCTTCGTCACGCAAGGGGACATCACGCTCCTCTCCGCCGACGTGGTCGCGTATTCGACCGACCGTTCGCTCAGCCTCGGCGGGCAGCTGACGTTTGCGTTCTTCACCAATCTGCCTGGTTTCGAGGCTCGTTATCGCGCGCTCTCGGCGACGATCGCGGCCAAGCCCGAGGACAAGCCGGTGGCGGGGAAGTGCTTCTTCCTCGAGACCTCGTCGGGAACGAAGCCGCGTGGCGTGGTCGTGGCGGTGGCCACTGGTGCGCGATCGCCACGCATCGTCCGAGCACGCGCGGCCGTCGAAGGAGCGCTGCGTTGCGCCATCGAGCACCTCGCGCGGCTCGAGGTGCCGAAGCCGTGGCGCATCGCCCTGCCCGCGTTTCTCACCGGCGATGGAGGCGCGCGGCACGATCGACTGGCGGTCGCCGAGCCGCAGGTGGAGAGCGCGCTCGAGTTCGTCGAGGACCACGAGGACATCGACGTCGTCTTCGTCACCTACACGGCGGCGACGTACCAAGTCTATCTCGAGGCGAGGCGGCGGGTACGAGCGACGCGTGCGCCGCATTCGAGCAGCTCACCGTCCGCGCACCCTGCGCTGGCTCCGCCGGAGGAGCTCGTCGAGTCGCTACGCTCCGGCGAGTGCGTGCTCTTCGTCGGCTCGGGAATTTCCGTGGGATCCGGTCTTCCCGGGTGGCCATCTCTGATCGAAGAGCTGGCCGACGATCTCGGCATCGAGCGAGCGGCGCGCCGCGACGGGCTCGACTGGTTCCTCGATCTCGCACAGTGGTACCGAGAAGAGCGCAAACGACCGACCTTGGCGCGACGCATCGAGAGTCGCTTCTCCGCCGAGAGCACCGGCGCGAAGCCGACCCTCGCGCACTACCTGCTGACGTCGCTCCCGGTCCGCTATTGGATCACCACCAACTACGACGAGCTCCTCGAGCTCGCGCTCGATGCGCATCGGCGCCATCCGCAGAAGGTGGTGAGCGAACGCGACGTCGCGCGCACCGGCGGCCGCGACGGGTGCTACGTCGTCAAGTTCCACGGCGACGCGCCGACGCGGAGGGGCATCGTCATCAGCCGTGACGACTACGATCGCTTCTTCGACAAAAGGCCGGCGATGGCGCTCCTCCTCGAAGGGCTGCTCCTCAACCAGAGCTTCTTCTTCCTCGGATATGGCCTCCGCGACCCTGATTTCAGGCAGATTTATCATCGCATCGCGGTGATGTTGCGCGGGGCGAAGCGCTCGTCGTTCGCCACTACGTTCGAGTCGACGTCGACCCACGCGCACGCGCAGTGGCGCAAGAAGCACCTCGAGCTCATCGACGTGCCGGGCGAAGGTCCCGCCGACAAATCACGTGCGCTCGATCTCTTCCTCGATCGACTCGCCGAGGCCGTCGCCGACGATCCGCGCCTCTTCCTCGCCGACGACGTCGAACGTCCGCTCGCGCCGCACGTCACGGCGCTTCGCGACGAGCTCTTGCGGAGCACCCACACACTCGCCGATGCCATCCTCCATGCCGCCGGCGCGAGCCCGAGCGAGGTGCGCACGCTCGCCGAGGTCCTTCGCTTCCTCACCGCGCGCGGCTGGCGGGGCGAGCATCCGGGACAGCTCTCGACTTTGTTCTCCGCGCTCGCCGCCTATCCAGGACTGCGCAAGAGCGAACGCCACGACTTGCTGGTGGCCGCCCTCGGGCACACCGAGAGCGGCAGAGACGCCGAGGCCGTGCGGCAGATGATCGAGGCTTTGGAAGAGCCGAGACCGCCAGCAGGCAGACGGGCACCGCGCCCTGCGCGATGACGCGCGAGTGGCGCTGCGATAGGTGAGACCCCATGACGATGGATCTTCGCGCGCGGTGGGAGCGGTACACGAAGGAGCTTTGCGTCGTCCCCTCGGTCGGCCTCACGCTCGACGTCAGCCGCATGGGGCACGACGAGGCGTTCCTCGACCGGATGAAGGGGCCGATCGAGAAAGCCTTCGCCGACATGGAAGCCCTGGAAAAAGGGGCGATCGCCAACCCCGACGAGAAACGTCAGGTCGGTCACTACTGGCTGCGTGATCCCGAGCTCTCACCGAACGACGACATCCGTCGCGCGATCATGACCACCGTCGGCCGCTGCCGCAGCATCGCCACCGGCATCCACGAAGGGCGCATGAAGGGGAGCACCGGCAAGAACTTCACCGACGTCCTCGTCATCGGCATCGGTGGCTCGGCGCTCGGCCCGCAGCTGGCGACGAAGGCGCTCGGTACGGTGCCCGACAAGCTCGCCCTCTCGTTCTTCGACAACACCGATCCCGACGGGATGGACCTCGTGCTGACGCGCCTCGGCGCGCGCCTCGAGACGACGGTCGTCGTCGTCATCTCGAAGTCGGGCGGCACCAAAGAGACGCGCAACGGCATGCTCGAAGCGAAGGCCGCGATGCAGCGCGCCGGGCTCGACTACCCCAAGCACTTCATCGCCGTCACCGGCGAGGGCAGCGCGCTCGACAAACTCGCCATCGAAGAGGGCTGGTTCGCCCGCTTCCCGATGTGGGACTGGGTCGGCGGTCGCACGAGCGAGCTCTCCGCGGTCGGCCTCGTGCCGGCGGCGCTCCAGGGCATCGACATCCAAGCGATGCTCGACGGCGCCAAAGACTGCGACGTCGCCACACGCGAGCGCGACTTCCGGAAGAACCCCGCCGCGCTCCTGGCGCTCATGTGGCACTTCGCCGGCGACGGTCGCGGCGCCAAGGACATGGTCGTCCTTCCCTACAAAGATCGCCTCGAGCTCTTCTCGCGCTACCTGCAGCAGCTGGTGATGGAATCGCTCGGAAAAGAGCACGATCTCGCGGGCAACGTCGTCCATCAAGGCATCGCGGTCTACGGCAACAAGGGCTCGACCGATCAGCACGCCTACGTCCAGCAGTTGCGCGACGGCGTGAAGAACTTCTTCGTCACCTTCATCGAGGTGCTGAAAGATCACGTCCGCCCCGATGCACCGGTGCTCGAGGTCGAGCCCGGCGTCACCTCCGCCGACTACCTCCAAGGCTTCTTCCTCGGCACGCGCGCTGCGCTCTACGAGAGCGGTCGCCCGTCCATCACCATCACCCTCGACGAGGTCTCCCCACGCGCGCTCGGCGTCCTCATCGCCCTCTTCGAGCGCGCGGTCGGCCTCTACGCCAGCCTCGTCGGCATCAACGCGTACCATCAGCCCGGCGTCGAAGCGGGGAAGAAAGCGGCGACCGAAGTCCTCGCGTTGCAGCCGAAGATCGTCGCCCACCTGACGGCGAACGAAGGTGGACACGACGCCGAGGCCATCGCCAAAGCGATCGGCTCGGCCGACGTCGAGACGATCTATAAAATCTGTATGCATCTCTCCGCCAACGCGCGCGGGGTGAGCAGGCACGGCGTCGATGGAGCGCCGGCCTGGAAGGCGACGTTCGCCAAGGAGTGATGCGGACGTGGTCGACCCGAAGAAAGAAGCGGCGCGGCGCGGTGCGGAGGCGATGTTCGAGGCGGGCAAGGACGCCGCGCGCAAGCTCTACGACGACGTCACGCTGACCGACGAGGAGAAGAAGCGTCGCGAGGCGGCGCGTCTCCTCGCGCGGAAGCGCAAACGGCAGAAGTGGATCGCGATCGCCATCGCTGCCGTCGTCGCGCTCTTCGTGGTGATGGCGCTCGTCGCCAGCTATTGGCCCTACATTCTCGGCCTCGCGCTCCTCGGCGGGCTCGGGTGGCTCGGCTATCGACGGGTGCGCGGCGCGCTCGGAAAGAAAGCCGACGGCGGCGACAGTGCGGGAGACGAAGAAGCGCCGACCTCGGAGCGCACACGCGCCGCCGAGAAACCGACGAGGAAACTGAAGAGACCGGCGAGGCTCGATCCAGAGGACGAAGAAGAGGCGCCGGCGCCGCGTGCGAAGGTGCGCATCGAAGAGCCTGCGGAAGATCCGGCAGTCGTCGCAGCTCGCGTGGCGGCGAAGAACGCCGAGCGCGATCGGCAGATTGAAGACGAGTTGGCGGAGCTGAAAAGGAAGGCGAAGGAGTAACCCTCCTGAGCGAGCGCCCGATCTTCAGCCGTTTGAACGGCCGGCTGCGCGTCGGTGCGAGCTTCTTCGCGCGCCGGGGCGTGATCGTGGACATCGAGAATCCACCGCGCGGCGTCGTCGATCACCTTGCCGACCTCGCCAACGACGACGTCGATCTGACGCGCGTCGCGCCCGCGGTCTTCGAATTCTTCGAGCGCACTGCCGACCTCGAGCTGCACGTGCGCACGCGTTGGCGGCTGCCCTTCTTCGTCCTTTACGCGATTTTTCGGCCAATTTTTGCCCTCTTTGGCCAACTGGTGTTGCCGCTACGCGAGGCGACGATTCGCACGCGGGTCTTCGCGCTCGCCGAAGGATGCGATGGCCGTCCGCGCGCGCGGGCGATCGTCCGCAGCTACGTGCCGACGGGCCGCACGATGCAGGCGATCGCCTACGCCGTACGCGAGGGCGAAGGACGGCGGGCGATGAGCGCGGCGTTTCCGCTCCCGCTCGGTCAACTGCTCGGCATCCTTCATCTCGAGCACGCCGGAGCCTCGGGCCTCGCGCTCACGTCGCACGTACCCGGCGCCGGAATCTGGATGCGCTTCCTCGGGCTCGCGCTGCGCCTTCCGCTCGGCGAGCGCCTCGAGCTGCAGCCGGGGGGAGACGACGGCGCGCTGATCGAAGGTACGCACGAGCAACGCATCTTCGGCATCCTCGTCGTTCGTCACGTCTATCGATTCTTCAGCCCTTCGGCGGAAGCTGCGCCGAGACGCCGATCATGAAGCCGCCCTCGATGCGCTTGTCGCCCTCGGTGAGCGGGATCGACAACTGGACGAATGGGCTGAAATCGAGGGCAACCACGCGATCGTCGCCGAACAGATATTGAAAACGCGGGACGTGCCGGAGGAAGAGCTCGGTGTGATAGGCCGCGCCCTCCTCCTTCGGGTTGATGAGGACGAAGCCGACCTCCGGGAGGAGGGCGCCGATCACCGAGGGGAACGTGAAACGCCAATCCTTGCGGTGAATGACGCTGATCGGCGAGAGCGAGAGCGTGGTGGTGATGCCGGTGCCCGAGTGCGTCCGGTAGCTCGTGAGCACGCGGAGCTCGAAGCCGTTCTCGTTGCCGATGACCGCGCCTGTCGGAATCGGACCGAAGCCCCGACGCAGGTCCTTCGGATCGCCGAAGAATCCCGAGCGATCGTACGGCCCTCGGGCGCGCAATGAATAGGTGAGGCCGTAGAAACCGAAGGAGAAGAACGATCGACTGAACGTGAACGGCACCGAATAGCCGAGCTGATGAACGAGACGCTCGTCCTTGCCGGAGTTGTCGCCGGGCACGTGACGATCGAGCGCGGGGTCTGGCGGTGGCGGTGGCGGTGGCGGTGGCGGAGGCGGAGGCGGAGGCGGAGGCGGAGGCGGAGGGAGGACATCACCGTTGCCGTTGCCCTGCCCGTTCTCGTTTCCGTTGCTCTGCGCACGCGCGGCGCCGATCGCCGATTCATGGGTCGCCAAGACCAGAAGGCAGAAAGCGAGACGACGAGGACCATGCATGGCGACTGCACGACAACGATCGTTGCCAACGCTGGCTTACGGTCAGAGGTCGGTCGACACGCCGAGCGCGAGGCCGACCTCGAAACGAGCATACTTTCGGGCTGGATTCGAATCGGAGGGCACCGACAGCTGGACGAACGGCGTGACGTCGAGCGCCGTGATGCGATCTTCGCCGAGCAGGATTTGAAAGCGCGCCTGGTGACGAACGTAGATCTCGTCGTGCGTGGAGTCGCCCTGGTCCTTGGCGTGGACGAAGACGAAGCCGAACTCCGGCGCCAGCGCGCCGACGAGCGACGGGAAGGTGATGCGCCAGTCTTTGCGCCGCACGATGCTGACCGGCGCGAACGCGAACGTCGTCGTCATCCCGTTGCCGGAGTGGGTGCGGTAGCTCTCGGAGAGCCGAAACTCGATGCCGAGCTCGTTTCCGAGGACTGCGCCGCTCGGGAACGCACCGAACCCTTCGCGAGGGTCGTCTGGATGGCCGAAGACGCCTTGGCGCTCGTAGGGGCCGCGCACGCGGAGCGAATAGACGACACCGAAGCCCACGGAAGAGAACGTCGAGTGGTAGGTCGACGGCGCGTCGAGGCCGAGCCGCTGCACGAAATAGTCGTCCCTGCGGCTCGGGTCGGCGTAGACGAAGGGACTGGGCAGAGGCGGCTCGACGACGGGAGGCTGCGGAGTCGGCGGCGGATTGCCGTTCGCGTTCGTCTTGTCGTTGGAGTTGCCGCCGGCACGCGCGACCGCCGTGACGCTCGTCCCCGTCGCGAGAAGAGCGAGGACGAGAATGCAGCGAAAAGGCGAGAAATGAAGACGATCGACGCTCATCGAGCAGAGCACAACGAGCCACCGCCTCTCGGCCTTACGCCCAGGGGCGCTCAGCTGAAGAGATCGTCGAGATCGTTGCGCGTCAGCTTCTTCATGCCCCCGGCATCTTCGCTGAGCACGGTGTCGACGAGCGCGCGCTTCTTCTGCGCCAGCTCGCCGATCTTCTCTTCGATGGTGCCCTTGGCGACCAGCCGATAGACGGTGACGACCTTGGTCTGACCGATGCGGTGCGCACGGTCGGTCGCTTGATCTTCGACGGCCGGGTTCCACCACGGATCGAAGTGGATGACGGTGTCGGCGCCGGTGAGGTTGAGGCCCATGCCGCCCGCCTTGAGCGAGATGAGGAAGACGGTGCAAGTCGGATCGTTCTGGAAGCGATCGACGCGCTCTTGGCGGTCTTTCGTCGAGCCGTCGAGGTACTCGTACTTGATGCCGTCGGCCTCCATCGCACGACGGATGAGCGTGAGCATCGAGACGAACTGCGAGAAGAGCAGCACGCGGTGGCCGCCAGCGTAGGCCTCTTGGATGAGCTCGCGGAGCGTCTCGAGCTTGCCACTGTCGGCGTCCCCGAACGCGCGCGGCAGCCCGAGGAGACGCGGATCGCAGGCCACCTGACGCAGACGCGTGAGGGCGGCGAGGATTTGGATGTGCGCCTTCGCCATGCCGACGCGATCGACCTCGCCGAGCACCGAGGCGCGGACCTCTTGCAGCACTTGGCCGTAGAGCTTCGCTTGCTCCTCGGCGAGCTCGACCTGCGTCTCGATCTCGATCTTCTCCGGGAGGTCCTTGGCGACCTCTTCTTTCGTACGACGGAGAACGAACGGGTGAATGGTCGCGCGCAGACGCGCCGCCGCCTTGCCGTCGCCGCGATCGATGGGGCCGGAATATCGCTGTTCGAAGCGCGCGAGGTCGCCGAGGAGGCCGGGGGAGACGAAGTCGAAGATCGACCAGATCTCGGAGAGTCGGTTCTCGATCGGGGTGCCGGTGAGCGCGAGCCTGCGTCCGGCGTCGAGCTTCTTCGCCGAGCGCGCCGTCGCCGACATCGGGTTCTTGATTTGCTGCGCTTCGTCGAGGATGGCGTAGGCCAGCTTCATCTTCGAGAGCTGCTCTTCATCGCGGCGGAGGAGCGCGTAGCTGGTGATGACGATGTCGTGCTCGGTCAGCTCTTCGACCTTCTCGTGACGATCGGCGCCGTGCCACGCCATCGCCTTCAGCGAAGGGGCGAACTTGTCGATTTCCTTCAGCCAGTTGGGGACGACGCTGGTCGGACAGACGATGAGGTTGACGGTGCGCTCGACCGTCTCCCCCGCTTCTTCGCGCTTTTTGCGGTCGTTCTTCAGGTGAAGGAGAAGCGCGATGGTCTCGAGCGTCTTGCCGAGGCCCATGTCGTCGGCGAGCACGCCGCCGCTGCCGAGCTCGTGGATGAAGCCGAGCCACGAGAGCCCCTGCTCCTGATACGGACGCAGCGTCGCCTTGAGGTTGCGCGGCTTCTTGACGTGATCGATGTCCTCGATGCCCTGCAGCTTGTCGAAGAGCTGCTTGGTGTCGGCGGCGATGGTCGAGCTGGCGACGTGGCCGAGCAGCTCTTGCACGCGACCGGCCTGCGAGAGCGGGATTTTTCCCTTGTTGCTCGACGCGAGGATCTCCGCCTGGCGCGCCAATACTTCTCGCACTTTGGCGGCGTCGATGCGGGCGAAGCTGCCGTCTTCGAGCTTCACGTAGCGACGACCTTCGGAGAGGCAGCGCGCCAGCTCGTCGGGCGGAACGGTGACGCCGCCGGCTTGGAAGGTGATCTTGAGGCCGAGCCAATCCATGCCGCTCGAGACCCGCGCGCGGGCGCCGACGTCTTCGGTGCGAACCTGGACGCCGACGAGATCGTCGGGGACGAAGAACTCCCACTCTTCGGGGAGCGCGCCGAGGCCTTCGGTCCAGAAGCCGATCGCGTCATCGCCGCGACAGACGAGACCCTTGCCCTCTTCGTCGGCGACGAAGCCGAGATCTCTGATCGCTTCGATGGCCTGTTGCTGACCGAGCACGTCGGCGCGTACGCAACGAGCCTTTTTTCCCGGTGCAGGCGGCGGGAGGACGAGAATCGGCGGCGACATCCCATCGGCGCGGACCTCGATCTCGGTCTCGCCGTACGCGGCCGAGAGTTGCACGCGCGCTTCGATGAGCTCACCGAACGCACGGAGCTTGAACGCGGGGGGAAGATCGACCTCGTCGGCGACCTCACCGAGCGTCGGCAGCTCGGCGCCGATCTCTCCGGCGATGCGCGGAATGACGTCGGAGAGGAGCGCCGGGAGACCTTCGAGCGGATATTGAATCTGCGGCGTGCGCCAGAGACGTTGCAGCCACGCCGGCGTCACGCGCATCTCGAGCGGACGGGCGATGCCCTCGGTGGTGTCGATGTGGAAGCCGGGCGCGCCTTCGAACCAAGCGCCATTTCCCAGTGAAAAACGGCGTCCATCGCTCTTGCGCTCGAAGCCGACTTTGACGACGACCATCTCTGCGCCGGCGTCGTGGTTGCGACGGGCGAGCTCGAGATCGAAGCGACCACGCAGCGGTTCGTCGGCCCAACGCAATTGCATCAGCGAAGGCTCGAGGAGCACGCGACGACCATTGAGCCTTGCCAGGAGATCGGCGGCGTCTTCACCGCGGAGCTCGAGCCCCCGGCGGATGTCGCCACGCTCGAGCCTCGCGAGGAGACGGAGCGCTTCGCGATCGCCCGTCGGCGCCATCGCCTGCGTAGCGAGCGCTTCACTGGGGATGACCGGCGCACGCAGCGCGGGATCGATGACCACGACGTGCAGCGCCGAGGGCCGCACCGTCACGCGGTATTCGAGATCGGGAAATCCGTGGAGGGGAAGGTCTTCCGGCAACCACGCATCGAGCCCCGTACCAGCTGCGCCGATGCGTGCCGGCGTCGGCGAGGGCGGCGGAGCTGGCAGCGAGTTTCCGCGGCGGCCGCGACGAATGCGTCGGTTGCCGGCGTCGCCCGAATCACCCACGTAACCACCGCCGCCATGACCGGCCGGATGGCCGTTGTTTCCGCGCATGTCGACTCCCTGATGGGCGCCCCGGTCGTTACGATCCGAGAGGCTCTCCGACGACGCGGAACGAGCAGGCGCCCGTCCGCGATCACTGCGTTCACCGCGATCACCGCGATCACTTCGTTCGTGCCCATTGCCGCCGCCGACCCCGAGGGAGGGACCGCGGACTTGCTCGCGCAGCGCGATGAGCAGCGCTGCGACGTGCTTGCAGTGCCCTTCGATCTTGGAAAAAGCGGGGCAATTGCACTGTGACGAGATGCCGCTGGGTGCGAGGGCGACGCGCACTTCATACGGCGTCTGCGCCGTGCCGCGGACGATGGCTCGAGCGCCGTCCTCGTCGACTGCCACGTCGGAGACGGCATTGCGCCGGTAATAATCGTGTCCGCGGAGATACGCGCGCGCACCGAGGAGACGCCGCAGCGCGCGGTCGCTCAACGTGGCGACGGCGTCTGCGAAAGGGCCCCGCATGGGAGCGCGCTCGGCAGGAGGACTCTGCACCCGGCTGCTCGTACTCTCTCGCGCGAAGCTCCAGCTTTCGCGCGTACCACTAGCAGGCGCGAAATCGCCTGCGAAATGAGACTCGGACAGCGCCAGCGGGCGTCGTCCGGGGCTCGTCGGCGCATCGGCCGCCTCCTCACCCCCGTACCAAGCCAGCAACTGCTGCTGCGCAGCTCTGACCGCGAGGTCATTCCAGGACGCGTCCCACCCGGCGGCGCCAAAGCGACCGCGGTGACGAGCGGGAGCACGCGATGAAACGGCTCGAAGTGGTTGGTTAGCAGGCAGAGGGCGTGGGAGCAAGGGGAAGAAGGGTGCACAGGCGGGAGCGGGTGCGGGGGCGGGGCCGGGGGCGGGGGCCGGTACGGGCGGTAGACGTGCTCTGGCGCAAAACGGGCTGTTTTTCTCGGGGGAGGTAGACTTCGCTTCGATGTCCTTTCTTCGTCGCTATTTCGGGCACGCGGGTCCCTTCGCGGTGATCGCTGCGTTGGGGCTGGTTTTTGCGCTGCTGTCGCTGTCGGCGGTGGGGTGCGGACGCGCCAACATCGACGACACGTTCGACGGCGGGCGCACCGACGTCGGCGGTGACGGAGGAATCGACACTGGCTGTCCGCCGGGCACGTTCTGCATCGATGGCGGACCCGACACGCCCGATGGGAAGGTGCTCCTTTCGATCAACCTCGAGCCGGCGATCACGACGCTGCCGATGGGGTCGACTGCCCTGTTCAGCGCCCGCGGCTTCTACTCGGACGGGTCGACGAGCGACGTCACCGACTCCGCGACGTGGACGAGCAACGACCCCAGCGTCGTGCGTGTCGACAAGCCCGGAGTGGTGGCTTCGGTCGGTGTCGGCACTGCGCGGATTCGCGCGACGGTCGGCGTGGTGTTCGGAGAGGCCGACGTCATCGTCAAGAGCGCGGCGATCACCGACCTGCAGTTGAGCCCGCCGTTCGCCGATTTGCCCGTCGGCGGAACCCAGCGCTTCGTGGCGACAGCGTTCTTCGGGGACGGCACCAAGGTGGATGTGTCGGGAGGCTGCAAGTGGGCCCTCGACGGTCCCTACGCCAAGGTCGACATCACCGGGCTCGTCGCCGGAGTGTCTCCGGGCGGCGGCGCGCTCTCGGCGTCGATCTTCGGTCGCACCGCGTTCGCCAAGGTCTCGGTCACCGGCAGAACGCTCAAGAGCCTGGAAATTGCGCCGTTTGCGCCGACGGCGCCGATCAAGAGCACCGTCGTCTTCACCGCCACCGCGCTCTACACCGACGGCACCAAAGCCGACGTCACGTCGACGAGCACGTGGACCAGCACCGACACCACCGTCGCCAGCATCATCTCCAGCGGCGCGGCCGGAGGCAACGCGACCACGCTGAAAGGCGGCACCAGCGGCATCAGCGCGACCTTCTCGGGGACGACCGCGTTCACCACGCTCACCGTCACGAGCTCGACGCTCACCGGCGTCTCCGTCTCGCCCACCGCTGCGACGACGTCGCCAGGCGGCACCATCACGTTGAAGGCCACCGCCAACTTCGCCGATGGAACCTCGCTCGACGTCACCGGCTCGGCGAGCTGGTCGACGAGCGACGCGTCCCTCGCCGTCGTCGCCAGCGGGCTGGTCACCGGCGTGGCCCCCGGCTCGGCCACCATCACCGCGGCGTTCAGCGGGTTTTCCGGCACTTCCGCGATCACGATCTCTCCGGCAGTGCTCGTGTCGGTCAGCTGCGGACCCGACCCGCTGACGGTGCCGCTCGGCATCACCGGCGCGCTCAAGGCCACCGGAACGTATGCCGGCGGCGTCACGCGCGACGTCACCAAGGACGTCGGTTGGTCGACCGACGACGCCAAGATCGCCGTCGTCGACACCAGCGGCGTGGTCACTCCGCTCGCGATCGGCGCCACCAAGGCGCACGCCAAGATCGCCGGCATCGAGGGCGTCTGCGCCGTCGTCGTCAACAAGGCGAGCATCGCCCGCATCAACCTCGCGCCGAGCCCGCTGACGATGGTGCAGGGGACCAAGCAGCTCTCGACCGCGACCGCGCAATACAGCGATGGAACCACCGTCGACGTCACCGCCACCTGCACGTGGTCGGTCGCCGACGCCAAGATCGGCAGCGTCTCCAACGCCGCGGGATCGCAAGGCCTCGTCACCGCGGTCGGCGTCGGCGGCTCGACGCTGTCGTGCACGTTCGGCGGCATCACCGGCACCGCCACGTTGACGGTCAGCGGGCCCACGCTCTCGCAGGTGGTCGTCTCGCCCATCGCGCCGACCTGCCTCGTCGGCGACACCATCCAATTCTTCGCCAACGCGATCACCACCAGCGGCACCAGCAGCAACGTCACCGTCGCGGCCTCGTGGAGCTCGGACACGCCGACGATCGTCGCGTTCGCCGGCGCGCCCGGTCGTTTCCGTTGCCTCGCCGCCGGCACCGCGCACGTGAGCGCTACCTACGGCGGGCTCACCGGCTCGACGCCGGTCACCGTCAGCAGCGCGGTTTTGACGTCGATTCAGGTCGATCCGATCGACGCGACGCTCGCCGTCGGCGACAACCAGCAATACCAAGCGGTCGCGATCTACGCCGATGGCA
The DNA here is from genome assembly GCA_025363655.1 of Deltaproteobacteria bacterium. Taxonomy (GTDB): domain Bacteria; phylum Myxococcota_A; class Polyangia; order Polyangiales; family JADJMO01; genus JANYDK01. The sequence goes on from JANYDK010000048.1 coordinate 28,307, forward strand.
CCAGCGTCAACGTCACCGGGATGGCGACGTGGCTCTCGACCGATCCGTCGGTCGCTTCGATCGGCACCGGTGGCCCGACGCGCGGACGAGCGACCGGTCTCAAGGCCGGCACGACGACGATTCAAGCGACGTACAAGGGGGTGACGGGCAGCACCAAGCTCACCGTCTCGGCGGCGACGGTCGTCTCCATTTCGATCAATCCCGCGGTCCGCTCGGTCCCGGTGGGGACGGTCTTCAACTACACGGCGCAGGCCATCTACAGCGATGGAACGTCGAAGGACGTGACCGCCGCGGCGACCTGGCTCTCGACCTCGACGATCACCGCGCAGGTGTCGAACGCGATCGGATCCAAAGGCCGCGCCACCGCGCTCGCGGCCGGAACGACGACGATCCAAGCGACGTACTCCGGCGTCACCGGCACTGCTTCGCTCACCGTCACCTCGGCGACGTTGGTCAGCGTGCAGGTGACGCCGTTCACCGCCAGCGTCGCGTCGGGCACGCCGATTCAATACCGCGCCGACGCGATCTACAGCGATGGCACCAGCGGCGACGTCACCGGCGCGGCGACGTGGCTCTCGACCGTCCCCTCGGTCGCCAACGTCTCGGACGCCGGCGGTAGCAAGGGACGCGTGACGACGATCAAGGCGGGGACCACGACCCTGCGCGCTACGTACAAAGGCACGAGCGGAGAGGCGACGCTGACGGTCACCTCGGCGACGTTGACGAACGTCCAAATCACGCCGTTCAAGCCGACGATTCCCGTCGGATATGGCATTCGCCTGACGGCGACGGGCATCTACAGCGACGGCACCAAGGCCGATTTGACGGAGCTCGCGACCTGGACGTCGGGCACGACGAGCGTCGCGGCGGTGAGCGATGCGGCAGGCAGCAAGGGCCGCGTCTCCACCCTCTCCGCGGGCAGCGCGACGATCAGCGCGACGTGGGCCGGCGTCGTCGGCACCGACGTGGTGACCGTCTCGTCGGCGACCCTCTCGTCGATCTCCGTCACGCCGAATCCTGCCGACGTCGCGGTCTCGGGCTCGACGTCGTTGAGCGCCCTCGGCACGTTCTCGGACGGCTCGACGCTCGACGTCACCGATCGCGTGACGTGGAGCTCGAGCGACACCAAGGTGGCCGACGTCTCCAATGCCGGCGACACGACCGGCGTCGTCTTCGGCTTCGCGCCGGGGACGGTGACGATCACCGCGCAAAGAGGCGCGATCAAGGGCACCGCGACGGCGAACGTGAAGTGACGGCGCGATTCGTAACGTAGCTATCGAACGCCGAGGAGCTCGCGCGCGCGCTTCGGATCGGCGACCTTGCGACCGATCTGCTCGGCGTAGGCGCGGGCGCGAGCGACGAGTGGGGCGCTCCCTTCGGCGAGCACGCCCTTGTCGAGGTAGATGTTGTCCTCGAGCCCGACGCGCGCGTGACCTCCGAGCCGAATCGCCAGCTCGCTCATCGGCTTCTGGAAGCGACCGACGGCGGCGACGCCCCAGCTGTGCGGAACGCCTGAGCCTTGGAGCTCGGAGACGAGGAAGCGCACCGCCGACTCGCGCGCGGCCATCGCCCCGCCGATGCCGAGGACGAACTGCACGTGGAGCGGCGCACCGAGCACGTTTTCTCGGTGCAGCGTGAGTGCCTCGTCGAGGTGGCCGACCTCGTAGACCTCGCACTCGGGGACGCTCCCGGCCTCGCGGATGCGCGCGGCGACGTCGCGAACTTCTTTGCGTGTGTTGATGAAGACGTCGTCACCGAAGTTGATGCTTCCGCAGTTGACGGTCGCCATGTCGGGCGCGGGGCGCACCAAGAGCGGCTGACAGCGCTCCTCGATCGGCATGCCGACCGCGCCGCCGGTGGAGACCTGGACGATGACGTCGGTCTTCTGGCGAATCAGCGCGATGGTCTGGGCGAAGCGCTCGCGATCTTGCGTCGGCTTGCCGTCGTCGGTGCGCACGTGAAGATGGATGACCGACGCGCCGGCCTCCCGACAACGCACCGCCTCGGCGGCGATTTCCTCGGGCGTGAAGGGCACGTGAGGGTTCTGCGCGCGCGTCACCTCGGCGCCGACGATGGCGGCCGTGAGGATCAAGTCCGGGAATGAACGAACCTCCGGACGCTGCAGCGGCTGCGGCACGACGCACGTCCCGGTGGCCCGCGTGACCACGATCGGCGGGTCGTAGACCTCAGCCTGACTGGCCGGCACGCCCGGCTTGCGCACGTTGCCGATCAGCTTCGTGGCGGTGAACCTCATCTTCCGCGACGTGCGCCCGACCTCGAGCAGCTCGCCGGTGACCTCGAGATAATCGCCGGCAAAAACCGGCGCCAGGAACTCGACCGAGTCGTACGCGCGGAAGAGCCCTTCGTCGCCATCGTAGCGAATGAGGAGCTCGGTGGCGATGTCACCGAAGAGTCCGAGCATCCGCGCGCCGTCGACGAGCTCACCGGCATAGTGGGCGTCGTGCGAGGAGAGACGGAGGCGGAGGGTGCAAGAGAGGAGCGCCATGGAGGGTGCATAGCGCCGTTTTGGGGCGGGGGCGCGGGCAGGCCGTGAGTGCCGCGCGAGCGAGGGCTCGAGTGCCACGCGAGCATGACCGCGGGGCGTCCTTTCCGCCCCTTCGTGGCCGTGATCCGCTCGGCTCGACGTGCCCGACGACCCGAATGCCAAGCGAGCCGGCCCGGCGCCGAAGCATCCGTCTGGGTATCCAGCGCTCGACGATGCGCCGGTGCACGTCGCGCCGGCGGTCGACGTGCGAGGTTCGCAGAGCGGGATCCCGGCGGCGCCGAGCACTTCGTTTCCGCCGATGGCAGCCGAAGCAGAGGAGCTCGACGATCAAGGGAACGCACGGGTGCCGTTCGCGCTCGCGTTTCCGGTCGAAGAGCGGGTGAGCGCGTTTCCGCCAGCGCACGAGGATCGCGGCCCGATGACCGTCGACTACGAACGCGGACGTGGACGCATCGAGCGCTACGATGACGGACCCGAGACCAAGCCGCTCGAGGTGCCACCACACTGGCGCGCGACCAGCGAGCCTCCGTCGGCCGATCTCGATCGCGACGCGCTCTTGCGTGATCTCGCGGCGATGGGTGGGCTCGACGAGACGCCCGATCGACTGGCGCATCGCGAGGTCGGTGGCCGCGCCTCGCTCGGTCGAGCGCGGGCGCTCCGATTTCGCCTGATGCTCCACGACGTCTGGCCGCCCTCGGCGTGGCCGGTGGTCGAACCGGCGAAGGGGCTCCGGCCGCTCCACATCGATCTCGCGCTCGACGCTGCCTTGCTCGCAGGCGTCTCCGATGGAGCACCTTCGCGTGCGATCCGCGGTCCTGCCGCGTACGGGCTTCCCTTCTTGCGCGTGATCGTCGACTTCCTCCGCGGGCAGCGGCCCGACCTCCCCCGCAGCGCGCTTCGCGATCGCGGATCGGCCTCGATTTCCAGGCTCACCATCGTCGGATGGAAGACCGCGCTCGAGCAGCTCGCGAAGTCGGCGCGCGCCCTCCCGGATGGCCCGCGCTTCACCGCCTTGGTGCTCGCGGCGGGAGTGGCGCAAGCGCCGGCGATGAACGAACATCGCTTCGGCGCGCTCTCGGATCTGGAGAGGGCGCTCGGCCTGCCGACGGGCTCGGTGGCGACGGCGCTCGACGAAGCGCGCAGCTAATCTCGACCTGCTGCCTCGAGTCCGCAGCGCGTGATCTTGGCCGCTGATCTTGGCCATCGGTGCTGGATCGATCGATCCAATGGTGATGATCGGTGACGCCGCCGTCTTCGCCATCGCGCAGGTCGCGCGTTCGCTGCTCGACGAGCTGGCGGCGTTGCGTGCGGAAGGCGCCGCGTTGCGACGCGAGCTCGAAGGTTGGGCTGACGAGGCCGACGCAGAGGGCACACGCCCTACCCTCCCGGTGCCTTTGCCCGCGCCGCGAACGACGCTTCCCGTCCCCGATTACGGCTACGACTACCTCTCCGCCTGAATCACTTCGGTCCACCCACCGGGGTGCCGATGTTCGCGTCGAAGCCGCGGAGCATGCGCGGGACCTTGCAGAGCAGCTTCGGCGCCGAGGCCGGCTTCGGCGTGAGGTTCTTGGCGACGCCCTCGAGACGCGTGAAGTTGAAGGACGTGTTGACGGCGACGATGCCGATCACCCGGGCGCCGTGGATCATCGCTTCACCGACCTGCGGCGGATCTTCCGCACCGTCGGGGCTCGCGGCGTACTTCGGCAAGGCGGCGAGCGAGGCGAGGAGCGCCTTCGGATCGTAGTCGGCCGGAGCCTCCTTCGCGACCTCCTCGAGCGTGAGGAAGAGCGAAGGACAGGTCGATGTGCTCTCGCCCTTGGTCGGCGCGCGATCGGGCTTCTGGTCGTCGAGTATCGCGCGGATCTCGCCGTCGCCCGGCATCGTCACGATCGAGCTCGTCGGACCCATGGGACCTGTCGCGCCGGTCGTGAACACGAGCGTGCGCAGCCCGCGATCGGTGACGCCATCAGCCTCGGCATGCGCGGTCAGCCAGAGACGATCGTCCTTGGCGACGACGAGATCGATCGGCGTGAGATGCCACGATTTGTCGCTCGGAATCGCTGCGAGCTTGCGCCAGGTATAGTCGAGGACGAGACGCGCGGGCTCGGCGGGAAGCTGGACGTCGGGGAGCTTCACCAACTCGAAGGTCGGCTTCTCGGCGGTGCTGCGATAGAGCGCCTGCTTGCCGTACGGATCGCCGTCGGCGCGTTCGCGAAGGATCATCCAACGCGTACCGTCGCTCTCCTCGGACGCCATCGTCACCACGCCGGTGCCGGCGACGTCGAGACGCTGCCACGTCTTTCCGTCGAAGCGCGCGAGATACGGCTGCGGAGGCTTGTCCGGATCCATGCCGAGGTTGCCGCCGACGTAGATCGCCGACTTGCCGGTTCCGCGGATCCATGGCGAGTAGACCGACTCGTTTTCAGCGAGGCCGGGGAGCTTCTCGCGCACGCCGACACTGTCGCCAGGTACGAAGCGTTGAACGACGCCGTCGTAGCCGATGAGCATCGCGACGTCGCCGCTGGCGAAGGACACCCATCCGTCGACGATGGCCTCTTTCGTGATCTCGGGCGTCTTGTTCTTGGTCGTCCCGCTGGCGACGACGAACTCGCCACCGGTGCCATGCGGGATGTACGTGAAGCGCGGCGCGTGGAGGCGATGCGCGAGGAAGGAACCGTCGCTCCACGGCTGCACGTCGTCGTAGAACCAGGCGGTGCCGCCGGTCGGGTCGTCGGTCGCGACCTCGGTGAAGCCCGCTTCGGTGAGATGAAGCACCGACCATCGACCTCCCGCGCGCTCGTACGAGGTGGTGTCGATCATCCAGACGTCGTTCGGATAGCGCCCGCCGACGGTGGTGAACGCGTAGCCAGGCTCGGGCCTCGCAGGCAGGCCCTTGAGGCTCGCCGGATCGAACGAGAGCTGTTTTCCAGAGGGTGCGAAGGCGATGGCGACGCTGCCGTTGACCGCGACGACGTCGTCGAGCCGCGTGATGCGAAGCTCGTCGTCCCGCAGGGCCGCCACCTTCCAGGTCAGCTCCGCCTTCGGGGCCGCCTTCTTCGCGTTCGCCGAAGGATCGGGCCGCGGCTGCTCGCTTCCTTGCGGCGGGGGAGGCGGCGACTTCTTGCACGCGAGGGGCATCGCGAGCGCGAGCCCGGACATGACGACGACGACGACGCAGTTCGAGTGGCTCATGGGACTCATTTCTCCGCCAGGTCGCCTTCGTCGACGACGATTTCACCGGAAATTTTCGCGTCGTTCTCACCGCCGCCGAGATGCTGCACGCGCTGGTAGAGGACGCGCCAGTGCATCGGCTGGCCGCTGCTCCCGGGAAGGCGCAGCGTCACCGCGCGGGACTCTTCTCCCTCGACGCCGAGCCGATCGTCGGTCTTCACCACGCGGACGATGATGCCCGGCACCTGTTGCACGTCGGCGAAGTGTCGACCGAGGTACTTCACGCGCTTCACGTGCGGCATCGCCGGATCGCCGGCGACGACCACGAGGGCCAGTCGACGGAGCAAATCGCCGGTGGGAAATGCATGTCCGACGCTGCCGAGGGTGAGCGTGAGGGTGACGTCCTCGCCGTTGCGTACGGCGACGATCTTGGCGGCTCCCTTCACGAACGCCGGATCGCGCGAGGCGTCGAATCGATGCGACGCGTGCTGTTTTCCGGAGTCGTCGAGCACCAGCGGCATGTGACAGCCGCCGCAGGTCGACGTCGAGGCGAGCGAGTCTTCGTGCTCGAGGAGCGTCAGCTGCATCCACTCGACCTTGGTTCGAACCGATTGGTCGGGAAAGGTGAATTGGTGGCAATCGCCGCACCCGCCTTCACTCGCGCCACCGTATTCGGAGGCACTGAGCGAGGCGACGCGAAGGGGCGGATGACCGACCGGCGCGTGCGCGAGCGTCGCCGCCGTCTCACCGGCGCGCGGGAGATGACACGTGACGCAACTGGTGCCCGACTCGGCGCCGAAGCCGGTGAGCTTCACCGGGACCAGCCCCGCGACGAGGGGCGTCTTCGGATTGGACTCCGGCGCGTGGCAGTTGCGACAGAAGGCGCGCGGCTCGGCGGCGAAGGCCTCGGTGAACGAGGGATCGACGTAGGCGTCACGATGGAGCGACGCGCGCCACTCCTTCGCGATCGGCTCGTGACACCCTTCGCAACGGCGATTCGCGGCTTCGCGATCGAGGTGATGATCGAGCTCGGCGTAGAGCGGAGGTCGCGCAGGTGGCGGCGCCGTCGATTTCTTCTTCTTCGGGGTGCTCGACGTGATCGGCCCGGAACTCGTCGTCGTCGCGCTCGCCGCGGCGGCGCCGACGTTCGGTGGCGGCTCGTCTCGCGGCGTGGACCGCAAGAAGAACAGGCAGGCGGCGCACGCCACCCATGTCCCGCCCGATCGTGAAAAACGCACGGCTGGATGCTAAACGCTCCGCGCCAAGGCCGCATTGCGCAGGCCGCCGGCGCGACGCGGAAACCGGATATGCTCGGCGCGATGGCACTCCGTTACCCCGCGATGGGGCCGCTGAAGAGCCAAGGCTTCCCAGCCTTCCTCGGCGAACGGCTCGGCGCTCCGGGCGTGCACCTTCGCTCCTTCGGCGACGATCTCTCGAGCCTCCTGCGCACGAATCGCCTCTGCCTCGTCGACTCCGGGGCCTCGGCCAACCTGGTGGCGGCGCTGGTGCTCGCGAGTCATTGCGGGCTCCCCTTCGGCGCGGCGCGCGGCGAGCTCCCGAAGAAGCGTCGAGCGCTCGCGAGCGGCTTCTCTCATCCCTCGACGCTCTCGGCGCTCCACCTCGCTGGCTTCGACGTCTCACTCGTCGACACCGAAGAGGGCGGCTTCGGCATCTCGCCCGAGGCGGTGAAACGCGCACTCGAAGGCGAGCGTGGCGAAGACGTCGCCGTCGTCTGCGTCACGCATTTTCTCGGCTTTCCCGCGCGCATCGATCTCGTCGCCGACATCGCCGCGGCCAAGCACGTCGCCTGGACGCTGCAAGACGCCTGCGACACCCTCGGCCTCCACATCGCCGGATATCCCATTCACGCGTGGGCCACGTTCACCACCTACGCGCTCGATCCCGAGAGCCACCTCGCGGCCTACGGCGGAGGCGCCATCGCCACCGACGACGGCGGTCTCTTCGAGGAGTGCGAGACCGTCTCCCACCTCGGCCGGCCGCTCGTGCCAGCGCCCGCCGTCTTCGGCGACGAGGAAGATCTCGAGCCGGAAAAGCACCTGGTTCCGGCGCGTGAGCCGCTCGCCGCGCGCGAAGGTCTCGGCGTCGAGATGAGCGACCTCGACGCCTGCTACGGCCTCTTCGCCCTCGAGTCGGCGCCCTCGAGCGCGAGGCGACGCGCGGTCCACTACGGCGTCTTCTACGAGACGCTCTCGCAGCACCCGAAGCTCATCGTCACCGCCGACCCCTTCAACGGCTCGTCGCCCTACGTCTTCCCGGTGCGCGTGCGCTCCGGCGACGCGCGAGCGTTTCACGAACGCCTCACCGCCCGCGGCATCGAAGTGCGCTCGGCGATCGCCGGCTCGATCGTCGATCACCCTGCTTTTGCAGGTATTGCGCACGACGGCTTGGTCAACTGCAAGAAGACGCTGGCGGCGACGGTGGTGCTCAGCATCCATCCCTCGCTGCCGACGGAAGACGTCGAAGCCGTCGCCGAGCTCGTCGCCGAAGTGGCCGACAAGCTCTAGCCGGGAACTTGCGCGAAGGCCTGTGCCTTCGCCAGCGGTTGCTGCGCAACTCTGGCCGCTTCCGTCAATCTCGCTCTGCTCGGTTGCCGAAGCCATTGACGCAGGCGGGTGCGTGCCACACACCGCACGCATGCTTTGGTCGCGATGCTGCCTCGTCCTCTGCGCTGCGGTCGTGTCGGGATGCACGCTCGTCAACAATCTCGACGAGTACACCGCCGGCAGCCCCGCGCCCCTCGACGGCGGCGACTCCAGCGTCGACGTCGCCGTCGACACCGCTCCGGTCACCTGCACCGCGGCCCAGAAGTCCTGCGGCGGAGCCTGTCGCGAAAAGACAGATGACAAGTTCGGCTGCATCGCCGCGACGTGCGACCCGTGCAGCTTCAAGAACGCCGCTGCTGGTGGGTGCGACGACAAGGGCGCGTGCAAGCTGGGAGCGTGTGCTGCCAATTTCGGCAACTGCAACGGCATCGACGAGGACGGCTGCGAGCTGGCCGTCGACACCGCCGTCGACGACTGCGGCAAGTGCGGCAACCACTGCGGCGGCAAGGCCAACGCGACGATGACCTGCGTCGTCGGTGCGTGTGCGATCGGCGGTTGCTCGAGCGGGTTCGGCGACTGCAACAAGAAGGTCGACGACGGCTGCGAGACGGCCACCGACACCCTCCCCAACTGCGGCGCCTGCGGCAACACCTGCGCGAGCATCGCGCACGCGAGCGCCGACTGCGTGTCCTCGAAGTGCACGCTCAAAACGTGCAACGCCGGATTCGTCGACTGCGACGGCAACCCTGACAACGGCTGCGAATGCGGCGCGGCGGGGGGCGCGGCCACCTGCGGGGTGGTGTCGGGTGGCGATGCAGGCAGCGATGCCGACGCCAGCGGCGACGCGGGTGCAGGCGGCACGTGCACGTTCCTCGGTTGCGCGGCTGGCTTCGCCGACTGCAACAAGAACCTCACCACCGACGGCTGCGAAGTGAGCCTCCTCACGGACGCCGCCAACTGCGGCAAGTGCGGGCTCTCGTGCGAAGGAGCGACGTGCGCCGGAGGCATCTGCCAGCCGACCGTGCTCGCCAAGGGGCAGGCGTTCCCCGGCCAGCTCGCGCTCGACCGCGACTACTAGTTCGTCAGCCCCCCGGCGATGGGTGAAAAGTTGCCCGGTCGTGCGCGAATCGCCGAGCACGTCGAGCATGAAGCGATATCGAGTTCAGCTCACGATCGACGAGCGCGCGGGCCTCGAGGCGATGTTGGCGCATGGACGGGTGGCGGCGGACCGCGTGAAGCGGGCTCGGATTATTTTGCTCGCGGACGCCGAGCTGACTGACGAGGAGATTGTCGACGAAGTCGGCGCGGGCATCGCG
>JANYDK010000063.1 GCA_025363655.1 Deltaproteobacteria bacterium
GTCCGTGTTCGGATCTCCCACTCTCGCAGGCGCAGGCGCAGGCGCAGGCGCGCTCGCAATCGGTTTCGGCGCGAGCATCGGCAGCGGCAACATCGCGGTCGCCTCGTCGTCAGGTACCGGAATTTCGCTCCACTCTTTGGGTGTGCCTGCTGCTGCGACGATCGGGGCGTGGTCTCCGGGCCTGGAATTTCGCGGTTGCTGCGGGATCGGTGCGGTCTGCACGATCGGAGACGGTTGCGGTCTCGGGGTGGCGATGGGGGCGCTGCGCGGCTTCGGCGCGAGGTCGACGCGCTTCATCATCATCTGCGTGCGATCGTCGAGCTCTTCAGGCGGCGGAGGCGGGGGCGGAGGTGCTTGGAGGCGGGCGTTGGGATCGAAGGTGATCTTGGCGCCGCTCGGAGGCCGCGCCTCGTCGGCGGTCGTGAAGACGATGCGCGCCTCGCCGAGGGCGATGGTGCACGGCGGGGTCAGCGGGGCCCAATCGATGCCTATTTTCTGGCCGTTCACCTTCACCGGGGTGAGACCGTCGGCGCTCTGGAGATAGAGTTGGCCGCCGTCCCAATAGAGATAAGCGTGCACGTCGAGGACGTTGGCAGCGTCGATGCACCACTGGCCCTGCGTGCCCATGCTCAATGGATCGAAGGGCTCGTCCGGGCGCAGCTCCATCGAGGCCGGCACGCCTTCGCCTTTGCGAATTTCGAGGACGTGCATCGCCGGCTCACCCATGCGGAGCGCGTTCGGCGGCTTCGTAGACGCACGCGGGCAGGTCGAGGCCGTGCTCGCGTACTTGCTCGATCGCGCGCGGGAGGTACCCCGTCGGCGAGAGCTCACTCACCACTTCTCCGTGATCGCCGAGCCCGTGATACTGCCGCGAGAAGATGTCGTGCGTGACGTAGGCGCCCGTCTGCCCGTCGAACGAGAGCACCTCGGTGACGTGCGTCAGCTTGCGTGAGCCATCTTGCAGGCGCGCGACCTGGACGATGAGGTTGACCGCGCTCGCCAGTTGGATGCGCAGCGCCGCGAGCGGCATCTCGACGTCGCTCATCATGCCCATGGTCTCGAGCCGCGTCAGCGTGTCGCGCGGATAGGTCGCGTGCAGCGTCGAGAGGCAACCGCCGTGGCCGCTGGTCATCGCTTGGATCAAATCGAGGGCTTCTCCGCCGCGGATTTCGCCGACGACGATGCGATCGGGCCGCAGGCGCAAGGTGGCGCGGAAGAGGTCGCGCACCGAGACTGCGCCTTTGCCCTTCGGATCGGGCGGACGTGCTTCGAGCTGCACCACGTGCACGCGCTGCAGTTGCAGCTCCCGTGAGTCTTCGATGACGACGACGCGCTCGGTGTCGGGAATGTACGACGAGAGCGCGTTGAGCATCGACGTCTTGCCGCTGCCGGTGCCGCCGGCGACGAGGATGTTGAGCTTGGCGGCGACGAGCACCTCGAGCGTGCGCGCGCAGTCTTCGGTCATCGCGCCGAATTGAATCAGGCGATCGACGGTCAGCGTCTCCTTGAAGAAGCGGCGAATCGCCACGTGCGGCCCGTCGGGCGCGGCGGGCGGAAGAATGGCCTCGATGCGCGAACCATCGGGGAGACGACCTTCGAGGATGGGACGCTCTTCGTCGAGCGGCTTGCCGACATACTGCGCAGCGTTGCGCAGCGCCGCGAGGAGCGCCTCACGCGAAGAGAACTTGGCGCCTGTGAGGTGCAGCTGCCCCTTCTTCTCGATGAAGATTTGGTCGGGCCCGTTGATCATCACCTCGGAGACCTGCGGATCGTCGAGGAACGGACGGATTGGCGCGAGGAACTCGAGGAGCGTCTCGGCGAAGATGTCGCGCGAGATCAAGGCTTCTTCTCCGGGTCTTTGGCAATGGGCAGCGGCGCCTTGCCGGCGTTCGTCGGCAAGGCGAGCGGGCCGGGCGTCGGCGCCATCGACGGCTTCACTTCTTTCAGCAAGAGCGAGCGCGCCTCTTCGGCGTGCGGACCCGTCGGCGCGATGCGGAGGTATTCGCGGAAGTGCGCGTCGGCGTCGAGCAAGAGGTGCATCTCGTCGCGGAGGATGATCGCCAATGCATAATGTGCCGATGCTTCGTCGGGATGCTTGGCGAGCACCACCTCGAGCTGCTCGCGCGCGGCCGGGTATTCGTCGACGGCGGCGTAGAGCGAAGCGACGAGCTCACGGAGGTGGAAGTCGTCGGGGTGTTTCTGCAGCACGGGCTCGGCGTACCCGATCGCCACGCGATAGCGCTTCGCCTCGACGCAGACGCGGAGGAGCAGCGGGAGCACTTCCTTTTCGGAGGCCCCGGCGGCGATCGCGGCGGCGAAGTACTGCTCGGCGCGCGTCAGGTCGCCGACCTCGTAGAAGCCCTTGCCGCGGTCGACGAGCTTCTGCGGCGTGCGCTCGTCGGCCGCGATCTTCTGGGATTCGACGACCTTGGCGCCGCCCGTCGGGTGCGAGCAGCCGACGCTTCCGGAGAGAGCGACCGAAGAGGCGAGGCCCATCGAGAGGGCGAGGACGAAGCGGCGGGTCATGACTTCTTCTTCGCCGCCTTCAGCTGCAACTGCCGATCGAGGTTGGAGAGCCACGTGACGTAGGGGCCCGATTTCCCGTCGGTGAAGGCGCGGAGCACGCGGACCTCTTGCCCTGCGGCCTTGTCGTCGCCGACCGAGATCGAATGCTCGAGCCGCACCTGGTGCGCGCGGTAGTCGGCGGCGACCTGGGTGCGCAGATCGTCCGCGGTGGCCTGCGCTTCGGCGGAAGCTTCGATCTCACCGCCGACCTTGAAACAGACCGCGGCCGTCTCGTAGAGCGGCACTGCCTCGACGCCGTCTTGCACGTGGAAGGGACGACGCTCGCGTTTGCTTTCGGCGAGGACGCGCTTCTCGATGGCCATCGCCACCGCTTGATCGGGCGCCTGTGCGGGGCACGCGTCGACCTTCGCCTCCCACAGCGGCGTCACCTCCTTCGGCTGCGTCGGCGGCGGGCCACCGTCTTCGTCGAGGGTGAAGACGAAGATCGCGAGCGGGATCGCGAGGATCGCCAGCACGTACGTCATCGGGCTGGTTTTTTCAGCCTTTTTCTTGATGACGTTGGGGTTGTCCTCGATGGTGACGACGCTGATGCCGATGACCACCGCGCCGACGCCGATCTCCGACTCGGGCGGGAGTGGCGTCTGGGTGAAGCCGACACCACCGAGCGTGGGGAGACGATCGAGCGCGCGGGCCTCGGCGTGCACGCCGCCGCCGACTTGGGTGATGGCGACGTGCTCGACCGCCGCGTGCTCGGCAGGGACGCGAATTTCGCAGTGCGCGCCGCTGCCGATGAGGGCGCGATCGGAGTCGACGACGAGGGTCTCCGTCCGCCCGTCGGGGTGACGGACGCGGAACTGCAGACCCTGGATCGCCGCGGTCGACATCGACCGGTCGATGATACACGAGCCTCCGCGGCTCACTCACTCCGGTTCGATGCGATAGACCCGGCCGGGGAAGAGGGTGACGACGTAGAGCTCGCCGCTCGCGTCCTCGCCGAACGAGGCGATGTGCGCCGCCGGAGAGCCGCCTGGGTTGAGGTCGGTGGACAAGTCGAGCTTGCTGATCGCGCTCGCACCGTTCCATACGAACGAGAAGATGCGCGCCGTCGAGTAGTCGCCATAGACGTAGTGACCGCGAAGGCAGGCGATGGCCGACCCGCGATAGACGTAGCCGCCGACGATCGAGCTCGCTTCACCCGACGCCTGCGAGTGCTCGACGGTCGGAAGAACGCCGGTGATCGTGCACGTCGAGCCGGGTGGATAGCAGTGCGCGCCCTCCATCACGTCCCACCCGTAGTCGCGCTTGCCGCTGAGCGCGGGCTCGACCTCGATCTCTTCCCAGCTCTTCTGACCGACGTCGCCGATGTACAGGTCACCGGTCGATCGATCGAAGCTGAAGCGCCACGGGTTGCGCAGCCCGTAGTCCCAGATGAAGGGGAAGACGCCCGCGCCGGTGAGGTTTCCGGCAGGCGCAGTCGTGCTGTCGACGTCGAATCGAAGGATTTTTCCGAGGTGCGAGGCGAGGTTGCGCGCCGGTGAAGGGAACGTCGCAGTGTCGCCGACCGAAGCGTAGAGGAGGCCGCCCTTGTCGAAGGCGAGCATGCCGCCGCAGTGGTTCCAACCTCCGTGGGGCTTGTCGAGGAGCGTCTTCACCGGCGCGGCGTCGGCGCGATTGGGATCGGCGGCCGAGCGATGGAACTCACGCACGACGACGTTGCCGCTCGGGCTCGAGGTGTAGTGCACGAAGAACCGACCGTTGGTGGCGTAGTTGGGATGGAACGCGAGACCGAGGAGACCGCCCTCGGCCGCAGGGTCGGGCATGTACGCGTCGGAGACCGTGAGGAACGGCGTCGCCAGCACCGCGCCGCCTTGGAGAATGCGAATCGTCCCGCCCTTCTCGACGACGAAGAGTCGCGTCGCGTCTCCGGGCGGCGAGGTGACGAAGAGCGGCTGCGTGTACGAGCCCGGCAGGAGCGTCAGCTTGAGCGGCGGCAGCGCGCAGGTGGCCGCATCCGACGACGCATCGACCACGCTGGTGTCCGGAGCGCCGCTGTCGACCACCGTGGTGTCGGGTTTGCTGGAGTCGACGATCGACGTATCGGGCGGAGCGGTGTCGGTGCCGCCGTCGAGCGTTCCTGCCTCGGGATAACCGCCATCGGGGCTCATCGCGCCGATCCACTTCTCGATGATCGCGCGGCCTTTGGTGTCGACGAGGTTGCTCGCGAGCGGCGGCATCTGCTCGGGTGCGCTCCCGGGGGCATCGATGTCACGCACGCTCATCCGATACGCGAGCGTGCTGTGGGCGACGTCGCCCGGCCGCACGCGATAGTAGAGCTCACCCGTCGCCGTCTTCGGTCGAAAGCTGGAGAGCGCGTTGATCGTCGTCCGATAGACGCCGGTCGCGAAGAGCGTCGGGAGCGCGCCTTTGACGACGTCGAGCCGCGCGTTGAAGTGCGCGCCCGGATCGTTGACGTTGTGACAAGCGACGCCGCAGTTCGCGTGCAAGAGCCCGAGCGCCGGCCGCTCGACGTCATTGCCCGTAATTTGCAGCGCAGAAGTGATCACCAGGTGATTGCCGTTGGTCGAGGTGACGAGCCCTCGCGTCTGCAGATCGGCCCACGTCAACCCCGTGGCTTCGGGCGCCGCCGAGAGCACCGCATCGAGACCGAGCACGTTGTCGGCGCGCCCACCATGACACTTCACGCACGCGGTCACCGCGGGCACCGAGTAGTGATCGGTCCCCGGCAGGAGCGGCGCGCCATCGGTGATCTCGGGCGCGCTCGTCCCGTCGGCCGACCAGAGATAGGTCGCGCGACGCCAGGCGCCGTCGGCCGTCTTCTCCATCTCGCGCGTCTCGACCTGGCGATTGAGGCCGCCCACCGGAAGGCTGAACTCCTTCCACAACTTGGTGCCGACGGGGAACACCCACTCGTCGAGGTTGCTGACGTCGATCTTCGTTCCGGGCGGTAAATACAGCCACCGCCGCTTCGCCGCGCCATCGCTCCAGAGCTCGAACCCCGGCCGATACTCGAGCACGCCGGGCGCGATCGTCCGCGTCCCCCAGTCGGCATAGAGCCCCGTGCAGGCGAGCTCTTTCTTGCCGGCGGCGCTCGTACAGTCGACGTGCGCATCGACGCTCGAGGGCGCGTCACGCACCGGAGTCGTATCGACGTTCGCATCGAGACTGCCATCGAGACTGCCGTCACCGGCGCTCGAGTCGGGGAGACCGCCGGCACCGCCGTCGTCGACCGAGCCGTCGTCCGAGGAGCCGCAGGCGGTGACCAGAGACGATGTGAGGAGCACGAAGAGAGACGGAGCGAGCACGCGAAGAGAAGTCATGCGCGCCGCAGGATGCAATCGAGAGGCCGAGGCCGTGCGTGGCTGTAGAGAGGAAAAAACAAGCCGATTCGCGATCGAGGACGCTTCGGCGTTTCGTAACGGGTTACGGAACGACGTGCGCTGCGATCGTTAATCCCACCGTTAATCCCGCCGTGGGCCTCGTCCTCCCCCGAATGCGCGAGGTACCACCTCGTCCATCGCATTGCAGTGAGCTCGCGACGTCATGCACGCGGCTTGGCGACCACGCGCTGAATGGCCCCGATGATCGCGAAGATGATCGCCAGTGACCCGAGAAAACAGCCTAGAAGCAGCCACATCATGAGATCGCCGCCGCCTCCGATCGCCGCGAGGGACGCGCCGAGGAACGTCAGGAGCTGCGAGAGAATGACGGCGACGACGAAGAGCGCGAGCGGTCTCTTCGGGCTCCACATCATGCGCGCGGAGGTGATGACGACGGTGAGGGGGCCGAACGCGAAGACGAGGACGCAGAGCGCGAGATCGCGAATCGACTGCGGCTTGTCGACGAGACGCACCACGCCGCCGATCGTGAGCGACGCGAGCGGGAGGGCCCCGAGCATGGCGAGGACGCCGGCAGTACGAAGGATTTTCGGCGGCGACGCAGGAGCGGGAACGAGCGCGTTCGTCACTCGCGTGTCGTACCAGTTGTCGCGCGAGGCGTGTACCTTCGCCTCCACGGCGGCCACGCGGAATTTGGCGCGAAACCAGGGGGATTTCTCATGAAGGCAGTGCGTCTCGAGACGGTGTTCGTGGTGCTCCTTGGGGTCAGCGCGCTCGGCGGCCACGGCCCAGCGTGTGGCGCGGGGCGAGACAACTGTCTCGTGATCGATCACGACGTCCCGATGACGCCGGAGATCGCGGCGGCAGCTGCGGCGGCATCGGCAGACGCCGGGTCATCGGGCGACGCAGCGCCATCGGCCGACGGAGGGCCACTGGAAGACGCGGGGCCACCGCCTCCCTATCTACCGACGCGCGAACAATGCCTGAAGGCTTGCAACGACGAGCGCGTGACGTGCGCGATCATCGACAAGGGCGACGGCGACGGCGGCACCGTGCAGGCGATCCACTGCTACTTCAAGGGTAGCTGCGGCGGTGGCGGGCGTCGTCCGGAGGGACTGGCGAAGGCGACGGTGCACTCGCGTGACCCGCGAACGATCTGGCTCCTCGAAGCGGCGCACCTCGAAGCCGCCTCCGTCGAAGCCTTTCGCCGCCTGCGTACCGAGCTTCACCAGCGTGGCGCTCCTCGTTCCCTCTTGCGTCGTGCATCACGCGCGGCTGCCGACGAACGACGACATGCGCGCGCGATGCGATCGCTCGCGCGCCGGCGCCACGTCGAGCAGGCCAACGTCGAGGTCGAGATTGCTCCGGTGAAGCCGCGATCGCTCGAGGCGATGGCGATCGAAAACGCCGTCGAAGGCTGCGTGCGTGAGACGTTCGCGGCGCTGATCGCAAGGCGTCAGGCGATGCACGCGCAAGATCGCGAGGTCCGCGCGGCGATGACGCGAATCGCCGCCGAAGAGACGAGGCACGCTGCGCTTTCGTGGTCGATCGACGCTTGGGCGATGGCCCGGCTCGATCCCGCGGCGCGCGCGCGGGTCGACGAAGCACGGGTCCGCGCGGCGACGCAGTTGATGGAAGAGAGCGCCCTCGCCGACGCGCAGCTCGGTCTGCCCGACGCCGCCACGGCGCGTTCTCTGGCGCGTGGGCTCTTTGCAGCGCTCGGGTCGGGAGGCGCCCTCAGCGCTTGAAATAGGCGTATTTTGCCGCGTTCGGTGCGATGCGAGCCTCGAGCGCGCGGCACGCGGCGGCGTCCATCGGCGCGCCGAGCGAGCGGCCCACGGCGAGGTTCTCTTGCACCTCGGCGACGCTGCTGCAGCCGAGAATGCACGTGTCGGCGAAGCTCGCGGCGTACGCGATGAGCTCGGCGACCGTGGCGACGCCGTCGGCCACGAGCTGTCCGGCGGAGAGCACCTTCATCGCGACGACGCCGATGCCGCGCGCGCGTGCTTCGGGGACGACGGTGCCGAGAAAAGGAAGCCGCGCCGGATCGGCAGGGTTGATGGCGACGAGCACGCTGTCGACGGGATAGCGACGCATCGCCTCGACCAAGATCGCAGGATCGTGATGACCGGTGATGCCGACGTGCTTCACGCGTCCATCGGCGCGCGCCTTCTCCACCGCCTCGATCGCGCCACCGCGAGCGAAGATGGCGTCGAGATCGTCGATGGTTCGCAAATCGTGGAGTTGCCAGAGATCGAGCCAGGTCGTTCGAAGGCGCGCGAGGCTGTCGTCGAGGAGGCGAAGTGCGCCGTCGCGATCACGCTCGTGCGTCTTGCTCGCGAGGAAGACCTTCGCGCGCGCCGCGCTCCCCGCCTCGGCGAAGGCCATTCCGTAGTAGTCCTGGCTCTGCGCGTAGGCCGGCGCGGTGTCGCAATAGGTGACGCCGAGACGCAGCGCCTCGAGCACGACCGGCACCGCCCTCTTCGCCTGACCCCGCGTACGGAGCACTCCCTCGCCACCGAGCGCGACGGCGTCGACGAAGACGCCCGTTCGCCCGAGCGGTCGCATCGGCGAGCTGCTCATGTTTCGCGCGGCTCGCGCAGCTCGCGCATCTCGCGGGAGAGCGAACGATCGAAGACGAGGGTGCCGCCGGGGATGAGCGAGGCCACCACCGCCGTCGCCGAGCGACGCATCGCCCACTTCCGCTCACGCGCCGCCGCCGCCAGCGCGTAGAGAAACCAGAGGAAGAACACGCCGTGAATCGGCCCGAGGACCCGCACCGGGAGCGGCTGCCCGTAGAGGTGCTTCAGCGGAACCGCGATGAGCACGAGCACCAGGAGCGAGAGCCCTTCGAGCAGGCCGACGATTCGCAGGTGACGCAGCGAGCTCATTTCTAGAAGGCGTCGTACCCCAGTGACAACATCGGCGCCACGAACGTCTCCGTCATGAACACCGCGTGGAGATCGATCGCGATGCCGGCGCGCCCACGAACTCCGAGATTTCTCGAATCGGTTCTCACTGATCGCGCGGACCGTGCGTCGCCGCTGCCACCGTCACCGGCGCGACGACGAAGCCCTCGGGCGCCGGATCGACGTGGAGGACGAACTCGAGCGCGAGGCCGCTATGGGCGCGCACCGCGACCTCGAGGGCCGAGAGCGCGTCGTGCGTCTGCGCGAGCGACCAGTCACCGGGCGCGTAGACGTGCGCGTCGACGTGCACGAAATCACCGGCGCGAATGGCGCGCAGACGATGGAGCCCGCCGAGGCCGAGCGACGACTCGGCGTTGAAGGCAGCGACGACGCGCTCGAGGAGCGCCGGGTCTTCACGATCCATCAGCCCATCGGCCGCGCGCCGGACGAGCTTGATCGCCGTGAAGGTGAGCCAGAGCCCGAGGAGCGCGGCGACGATCGGATCGATGATCGCGACGCGGGTCACGCGCACGACGAAGACGGCGACGATGGCGCCCACGGTGGTCCAGACGTCGGTGAGGACGTGATGACCGTCGGCCAAGAGCGTCGGTGATTCGAGCTTCTTTCCCCGCCTTACGAGCCACCCGCCGAGCACCAGGTTGCCCGCGGCGGCGAGGCCGGTGACCACCATCCCGACGTCCATCTCCTTCAGCGCTGGCGGCGCCGAGAGCGAGCGCACGCTGGTGACGACGATGGCAATGCCGGCGAAGCCGATGAGGCCGCCCTCGAACGCCGCCGAGAGATGCTCGACCTTGCCGTGTCCATACGGATGATCTTCGTCGGCCGGGCGTTCGGCGACGTGCACCGCGAAGAGCGCGAAGCCGGCGGCGACGACGTTGACGATCGACTCCAGCGCGTCGGAGAGAATCGCCGTCGAGCCGGTGCGCCACCAGGCGAGGATCTTGAGGAGAAAGATGACCGTGCCCGCGAGCAGCGAGACGAACATCGCGTGCTGACGCGGAGTGCTCACGTTCTCAGGATTGAGCGACGACCTTGGTCATCGAGACCGCCAGCGTCTGTCCGTCGATGTCGACGGGCTTCGCGGCCGAGCCCGTTCCGGTGGGTTTTTCCGCGCCGTCGTCGGCGAGCTCGAGCCGTTGCGCGAGCACCGCCTCGGCGATTTGCGCCTTGAAACGCTTGGCCGCCTCGATGAGCTCGGTCGGGCCGGTGACGACGACGGCGACGCGATCGTCGTAGGCGAGCCCGAGATCTTTGCGCATCGCTTGCAGACGATTGATGACCTCGCGCGCGGTGCCTTCTTGCCGGAGCTCGGGCGTGATGCGCGTGTCGAGGACGACCACCCCGACGCGATCGCCCGCGGCAGCGAAGCCGTCGCGCGCGAGCACCTGGACCTCGATGTCCTCCGGGGTGACCTCGAGCGGCGCGCCGTCGATCTCGACGCCGGGCACGATCGCCTTGCCCGCGGTGACGAGCTGCGCGCGCAGCTCACCGGCGTTGACCTTCTCCAGCGCCACCTTCACCGCTTGCACGTGCTTGCCGATGCGCGCGCCGAGGGAACGGAAGTTCGGCTTCAGCTTGAAGGTGACGTAGGTGTCGGCCTGGTCGGGCGAGGCGAGCTCGACGTGCTGGACGTTGAGCTCCTCCTTGATGACGTCGAGGTTCTTCGCGAGCCCTGCGGCGTGCGAACCGGTGACGACGATGGTCGCCGTCGCCAGCGGCTGGCGCACCTTGATTTTGGCTGCCGTTCGCACTTGGAGTCCGAGCGAGACGACCGCGCGGGCCGACTCCATGTCGCGGGAGAGCTGCTCGTCGATTGCGCTCGCGTCGAACGTCGGCCAATCGCAGAGGTGGACGCTGGCGGGCACTTTGTCCCCATGCACCTCGGCGACGAGGCCGCGGTACATCTCTTCGGTCTGGAAGGGGATGAACGGCGCGGCCATCTTCGCGATGCCGACCAGGACGTCGTGCAGCGTGCCGTAGGCGTCGCGCTTGTCGGCGCTGGTCTCGGCGTCTCCTTTCGCCCAGAAGCGATCGCGCGAGCGACGCACGTACCAATTGGAGAGCGAATCGACGAGCGCGATCATCGCTTGGGCCGATGCATACGCATCGTATTCATCCATCTTCTCGGTGACGGTGCGCATGGTCAGCGCCAGCTCGCCGAGGATCCAACGATCGAGCGCGCTCGGCAGATCGGCGACGGAACGCCGGAAATGCGTGCGCGGATCGAATTTGTCGAGGTTCGCGTAGATGGTGAAGAACGACGTCACGTTGCGCAGCTTGATCGCGAAATCTTTCTGCACCGCGCGCACGTTGCCGAGCGAGTGCCGCGTGTTGGTCCACGGCGGGCTCGGCGCGTAAAAGAACCAACGGAAGGCGTCGGCACCCGGCGCAGGCGCGGAAGTGTCCTCGAGGAAGACGCGGTACTCGGCCGGAAGTCGCGGCACCTCCGAGACCTTCACGTCGAGGCCCTTCGGATAGTGCACACCTTGGACGAAGTCGCGATCGGCGGGATGAAGCAAGACCACGCGTCGTTGCAGCTTCTTCGCCGCACGAACGATCAGCTCGCGCGCCGGGCGATCGACGACGTCACCGCGGTAGACCTTCACCTTGGCGCCGTCTTGCAGATCGAGGCCGTCGAGATCTTCGCGGGCGATGTGGCACTCGCCGGGGGCGACGGCGGTGCCGGGCACCAGCGCCGGATCGACCATCGCGAACTCCATGCGCACGCAATCGAGGATCACCTCCGGCGGCGTGTAGTTGCCCGACGACTTGGACTCTTTCTTCCCCTCGCGATCGCCGACGTGCCCGAGCACGATGCAGGTGCGGTACGGGTGCGCCTTCGCCATCATGTCGAGGGCGAATTTCTCACGAGTCTTCTCGTCGAAGACGAGCGTGCTGATCATGAGCAGGCTGTAAAACCAGCCGCGCGTCTGATCGATGGCTTCGCTGATGAAGTCGGCCGGCCACGCCTTGCGCAGCTGCTCGATGCTCCCCGGCGAATGGGGAAAGCCCCATTGCGCGAACGGCATGCAACCGCTGTCGAACCAGCAGTCGATGACCTCGGTCACGCGCTTCGTCTGCGCGCCGCAGTGCTTGCAGGGGAGCTTCACCTCGTCGATCCACGGCTTGTGGACGATGAGGTGCGGGTTGAGCGACGGATCCTTCGCCTGCGCGGCGTAGAAGTGATCGAACGCCTTGGGATTGAGCTTGGTGATCTCGTCGACGCTCGCCGGCGCGGTCAGGTGCGTCTCGTCCTTCTCGCAGACCCAGACGTTGAGCGGCGTGCCCCAGAAGCGCTCACGCGAGAGCGCCCAATCGACGTTGTTCTGGAGGAAGTCGCCGAAGCGCCCTTCCTTGATGTGACCGGGGAGCCAGTTGACCTCGCGGTTGTTGGCGATCGCGTCGTCCTTGTGCGCGGTGGTGCGGATGAACCACGCCGGGCGCGCGAATTGGATCAGCGGGTCTTCGCTGGCGCGCCAGCAGAAGGGATAGTCGTGGCGATAGAGCTCTTGATGGAGCAAGACGCCGCGCGACTTCAATTCGACGAGCAGGTCTTTGTCGGCGTCCTTGACCCAACGACCTTGGTACGCAGGCAGCTCGTCCTTGAAGGTGCCGTCCGAGTGAATCGCGCAGAAGAGCTCGAGCGGCTCGCCGAGACGGAGCGCGAGGCGTTTGAAGGCCGCGTTGTCGTCCTCGCCGAACGCCGGCGCGATGTGGACGATGCCGGTGCCGGAGTCGAGCGTGACGAAGTCCTCGACCAACACGCGCCAGTACTTCGGCTCACCTTTGGCCGTTTTTTCCTGGGCGAACTTCGATGCATAGAGACTGAATGGAGGCTCGTAGCTCGCGCCCTCGAGCTGACGACCGGTGATCGAGAAGCCGGGGAGGACCTCGCCCTTCACCTTCTTCGCGAAGTCGGCGGCGAGCGCTTCCGCGATCAGGACTGGACCTTGCGCGGTCTGCACCGGCACGTACTTCGCGTCGGCCTTGACGGCCGCGTACATGTTCGAGGGGAGCGTCCACGGAGTGGTCGTCCAAGCCGCGAGCGCGAGCCCTTCGGGTGCGCCGGCGAGCTGCGTGTGCAACGGAAAGCGCACGAACGCGCTCGGATCGTCGACCTGCCGATAGCCCTGACCGACCTCACCGCTCGAGAGCGCGGTGCCACCCTGCGCCCACCACCACACGACCTTGTGGCCGCGATAGAGGAGCCCCTTCTCGAGCAGCTGCGAGAGCGCCCACCACACCGATTCGACGTAGCTCTTGTGGTACGTGACGTACGCGTTGGGGAGGTCGACCCAGAAGGCGATGCGCTCGGTGAGCTTTTCCCAGTCCTCGGTGTAGCGAAACACCGAGTCGATGCAGCGACGGATGAACGGCTCGACGCCGAACTCTTCGATCGCCGCCTTTCCGTGGATGCGCAGCTCTTTCTCGACCTCGACCTCGACGGGAAGGCCGTGCGTGTCCCAGCCCGCCTTTCGATCGACGTGGAAGCCGCGCATCGTTTTGTAGCGAGGAAAGAGGTCTTTCACCACGCGCGTGAGCACGTGTCCGTTGTGCGGCGTGCCGTTCGCCGTCGGCGGCCCCTCGTAGAAGATGAACGTGCCCTTGTCCGCCGGCTTCTCCAGCGTCTTCTCGAAGATTTTTTCGGCCTTCCAGAACTCGGTGACCGCCTTCTCGGTTTCGGGAAAGCGGATCGACGCGTCGACGGTGCGGAAGACTGCCGTGGGGGCGGGGGATAGGCGTTGCGGGGCCATGGGAGGTGCCGAGACCCTAGTCCGCTGGGGAGCGGCAGGCGAGCGGGCGCGGGCGTGGGTGCGGGCATGAGCGTGGGCCCGGGCGCGGGCGGTTGCATGCAACCGTGAACGCTGTTGCGGCAGTGGTTGGATTGCACTTGTTTTCAAGGCCAATTCGAACCGAACGCGATCGGCATCGCAGTTGCTCTACGCGGACCGACGATGATCACGCATCAAGTTCGACCAGGTGACTGCATGGCGCGGATCGCGCGGCTTCATGGGTTCTTCGACGCGAAGGCGCTGCATGCCCATCCGGCAAATGCGGAGTTGCGAAAGAGGCGGCCGGACATGAATCAGCTGTTTCCGGGCGATCAAGTGCGGGTGCCGGAGCCGGCGGTGAAGGCGGTGCCTTGTCGGGCCGAACATCGGACGCATTTCGTCACCAAGGTGGCGCGCAAGCCGCTCCACGTGGTGTTGCTCGATGTCGAGGGAAGGCCACGTGGGGACGTGACGTACGTCCTGAAGGCGGAGGGGCGGAGCCTCGAAGGAAAAACGGGCGACGACGGGAGCCTCGCGCACGAGATCGATGCGCGGACGACCGAGGTGACGTTGACGGTCGGCGACGATGCGCCTCGAACGTTGCGAGTCGGGCATCTGCGACCGATGCGGGAGGTGCCCGATGGCGGCGTCTCCGGCGTGCAATCGCGGCTACGCAACCTTGGCTTCTTCGCAGGTGAAGTCGATGGACGAATGGCACCGAGCACGTTGGCGGCGATGCGTCGGTTTCTCGCGTGGCGTGGGAAGCCGGTGAACGACGTGCTCGACGATGCGCTTTTCGCGGAGCTGGAGCAGGCCCATGGGTGCTGACGACAGCGACGTCGCACCCGGCGCGCCCAATACGCTGCAGCCCGGACGCGCGCGAACGACGACCGTCTTCATCGACGTGCACGCGCATCCGCAAGCCCATCCCTATTACTTGCTCGCGCCAGAAGAGCCTATTTCACCGAGTGGAGTGCTCACGCTCACGCGCTTCGTCGACTTGCCGGCGGGGGTGACCGGGAACGTGCTCCTGGCGATGGTGGCGCAGCACGCGAAGGTCGGTGAGGACGTGATGATCGTCAGTCACGGCAACGAGCGCGGGCTGGCGATGCCATTGGTGCCGCACCCTTGGTTCGCGCCCGGCGTCGTCCCGCCGCCCGGCTTCGTCCCGCCGAGGCTGCAGGACGAGGTCGTGCGGGTGCTCCTCTCCCCAGCCATGAAGGGGCAAGAGGCCGCCGACGTGCTCTTCACCACCACGGCGCTGGTCGCCGACATGCGCGCGAGCATCAAGGCGATCGCGGCGAAGAAGCTCGGGCGCGTCGAGCTCCGCGCGTGCAACGTCGGCGACTCGAACGACGCCCTCGAGACCTTTCGCGATCTGTTCGGAGCCGCAGAAGCTGGCGCGCCGACCATCTACGACTCTTACGCGGAGGCGCGTCCACCGATGACGGGCAATGTCGCCGCCTGGGCCGCGCGGCACGCGACGTCGAAGATCGAACAGTTGACGAATGGCAAGGTGGCCCATTGGGCGTATGGGCAGGATCCGAGAATGGCTTGGGAGAAGTTCAAGTTCGCGTGGGCCGTGACCGATGCGAAGACCGAAGCCGAGTGGACGAAGCTTCACTTCCCGGCGATGACGGGAGGCGCACCGCACAGCCTCCACGCCTTCGTGATGAGCGATGCGGGTCCCTTCGCAGCCTCGGATGCCCATTGGCGTTTCGTCTTTCCCGGCGACGCGGAGTTTCGAAGCTATCTCACCAACGTGTGAGCTCTGGCGCAGGCGCGGGCCGGGCTGCGCACGCCTCGTGCAATCAACCTCCCGCATGAAGCGCCGCACGTACTCCCGGACCTCGATTTTCCCCGCTCTCCCGCTCTTCGCCCTCATCATCGCCGGTTGCTCCAGCAGCGGCGGCGGGGCCGATCCGAATGGCAGCGAAACTGGCGTGGGATCCGACAGCGGGACGAACCCGGGCATCGATTCCGGCGGAACGAGCGACGCGGGCTGGGTCCCCCCGACGCCGGGGGGGGAGTGCCCCTCGGACCTTGGTTTGTCGGGCGCGCAGTCGCTCGTCAATCTCTACGCGGAGGTGCACGGCGACACGGTGAAGATTCGCTTCGACCCGCTCGACAAGGCGCTCGACTATCGCGTCTACGCGCTGCCGAAGGCGGGCGACGTCTCGGGCGACACCATCAAGAACGCGACCTACCGCTGCGCCGGCCGCTCGGAAGTTCCGAAGCCGCAGGTCGACGATGGACCGGGCATCCAGAGCGCCGCCTTCCGCACGCGAGTGACGAGCAAGGTCGACGGCTACGCGCGCACGCTCGAAGGCGCGATGCTCGGCTTCGTCGCGACGACGGCCGCGGACGACCGAATGCCCGTCTATGCGCTCGGCGATCCGGGCACCGACGCAGACAACGTCGAGTGCTACCACATGCGTTGGCAAGAGAGCCGCGTGAAGCGGTACACGACGTCGGCCGACGAGCGCGCGAAGTTGCTCGCTGCGCACTATCGCGACGACGGCATCGCCTTCTACGTGCCGAAGACCGCCGGCGCCGGCAATCACCTGGTCTATGCCGGAACGACGGGCGACAAGGCTTCTCTCTACGTGTCGACGGGAGCCGAGCTCGACAAGCGCAAGAGCGGCGGCACCAAATTCGAGAACGCGTTCTCCGTCTACGACGCGGCCGCGACAGGGCTGCAGCCGCTCATGCGCGTCTATTACGAAGCCTCATGCGGACGCTCGCACGACGAGCTCGTCGCCGGCGCCGCGCGCTTCGAAAAGGCTTGGCACCAAGGCGCGCAGCCGATCAACGCGCTCCACTTCAGCGGACTGACGGCGGAGACGACGTTGGTCGTGGAAGCCATCGACGCGCTCTGTCCGTTCCAAGGCGTGCTCTCGGCGGTGCCTCGGCCGGCGCAGACCGACAGCGACATCACCTATCCGCCCTTCATCACCGTCGAGGCGATGCGCGCGACCTCACCCGCGTCCGAGCTCTTCCTCGGCGGCCAAGGCGAGGCGACCTCGAAGCCGAAGGCGCTCGCCCGCGGCTGCATCAAGGTCGCGCCAAAGACGCCAGAGAAGATGGACTTCCGCTACGACGGTCACCCCGAGACGTTCACCGAAGCGAAGTCGACGACCTTCCAGACGTGGGAGATGTCGAGCCCGACGTTCGACGTCAAGTTGCACTCCATCGCCACCAACGAGTGGGGCATCGGCGGCATGTTCGGCGAGCTGCGCACCACCTTCGCCGATTGGGCGGCCGACACCGGCGGAAAGATTCGCCTGACGCCGAAGGTGGGCGCGTCGCTGGCGGCCGACTCGTTCATCCACGCGACGATGGAGGTCGACATCGTCTCCACCGATCGTCGTTATCCGCAGATCCTCATCAGCAACCAACCGGTGCCGGTGCAGGACAACCTCGAGAAGGGCGCGACGATCATCGTCCAGACCCGCCTCGGCGTGAGCGGGCCGATCCAAGCCGAAATCCAGTTCTGCGATCACCGCATCTGGGACGTGAACGCGCAGTGCCCGATGTGGGATCTCTTCAAGCTCGGCGACGGCGCCTCGGCGTTTCTCTCGCCGCGTCCCGAGCTCAACGCCTCGGCGGGCTTCGATCAGACGGTCACTTTCGACGTCTGGGCCTCGACCTCGCGGGTCTATCTGCGCATGGACGGGCAGCAGTACGGCTGCGTCGATCTCCCTTCAGGAAAGCTCTCCGCCGGCACCGCGACGGTCACCTTCGGCGACGTGCTCTATCACTCTGCCGTCGACTTCATGCCGGGCGTGCCCATCGACAGCTGGTACCCATTCCACGAGGCGAAGCTGCACACCGAGACGACGCGTCACTTCTCGAACCTCGCCTACTCCAGCAAGACTCCGGCGCCCGCGTGGGACGAAAGCAAGACGCCCTGCGTGCCGGCGGCGAAGCTTCATGAGTAAACGTTTCACTTTCGGCGCTCTCTCCGCGCTCTTCGGGCTGTCGATCGCCTCGATCGGTTGCAGCTCGAAGGGGGACGGCCCGAGCGTCACGCCCGGCGGCACCTCGTTCACCGACGACGAGCGCGCGCTCATCGCCACCCTCGCGCCGCCGACGCTGCCTCCCTCGAAGCCCGATCCGACCAACCGCTTCGGCGACGATGCGAACGCGGCTGCGCTGGGAAAACAGCTCTTCTACGACACGCGCTTCTCCGGCGTGCTCTGGGAGGGCGACAACGACGGCAGCGAGGCCGCGCTCGGCAAGCTCGGCGACACCGGCAAGGTCGCCTGCGCCGGATGTCATCAACCCGACGCGGCCTTCGCCGATCATCGCTCGCTCGGACACGCGGTCTCGCTCGCCGCCGGTTGGACGCTTCGTCGATCGCCGTCGCTCTACGACGTCGGACAAACGTCCCTCATCATGTGGGACGGGCGTCGCGACAGCCTATTTTCCCAGGTATTCGGGCCGATCGAGGCGCGCAACGAGATGAACTCGTCGCGTCTCTTCGTCGCCGAGCAGCTCTTCGAATTCCATCGCGCCGACTACGAGAAGGTCTTCGGCGCGATGCCGCCGCTCGACGACGCCAAACGTTTTCCGGTGCTGACGCCGGCGACCACGGGTTGCAAAGGCGCGGGGACGTCCCCGAAGGAGTGTCACGGGATGCCCGGCGACGGCGCCGAGTTCGACGGTATGACGGCGGCCGATCAAGACGCCGTCACGGGCGTCATCGTCGCCTTCGGCAAGGCGATCGCCGCCTACGAGCGAACACTCCACTGCGGGCCCGGTCGCTTCGACGACTTCGCGCATGGAAAGACCGAGGCGCTCACCGCCTCCGAGCAACGAGGTCTCCAAGTCTTCCTCGGCAAGGGCAAGTGCGTCGGCTGCCACTCGGGGCCGTTCTTCTCCGACGAGAAATTCCACGTCGTCGGGCTTCACGCGGAGCTCGTGGCGACGACGGTGATCGATCCCGACGATCAAGGCGCGGTGGTCGGCCTCGCCAGCGTCCTCACCGATTCGCTCAACAGCAAGGGCAAGTGGAGCGACGGCGACGACGGCCGTCTCCCCGCGAGCGTCGATCCGAGCATGCTCGGCGCCTTGCGAACGCCGATGTTGCGCTGCGGCGGCGGACGCCAGTCGTTCATGCACACCGGGCAGTTGCACACGCTCGAAGCGGTCGTCGACTTCTTCGCGCGCGGCGGCGATCCGCATGGATTTGCGGGCAAGAACGAGCTCCAGCCGCTGATCCTCGACGACACCGAAAAGGCCGATTTGGTCGCCTTCTTGAAGGCACTCGACGGCACGAACCCGACCAAGGAGTGAGAATCGTGAACGCCAACGCCGCGACCAAAGTGACCACCGGTCTCATCCTTCTCGCCGCGCTCGTCGGCTGCTCGTCAGACGGCGTTGGTGACACGACCGACGCCGGCGGCGACACCGCGACGCCGGTCGACACCGCGATGCCGCCGATGGACGGCATGGGCACGGACACCAAATCGAGCGGCGACGCGGCGCCGACCGACACCAAAGGCGCCGCCGACACGACGCCTCCCGTCGACCCGGGACCGATGTCGGCCGACTGCAAGACCTACTGCGACTGCTTCGAAACCAACTGCGCTTCGATTCAGAAAATTCCCGGCGGCGTCAGCTGCGGCGCGTTCTGCGCGGGCTTCACCAAAGACCAATGGTCGTGTCGCAACAACCATTGCCAGTTGGTGGTGCCAGAGAAGAACCCGGGCCACTGCATGCACGCCGTCGGAATCGATCAGTGCATGTGAGGCGGATTTTCAGGCGATTTCTCAGCTGATTTCGATCGGCATCGGCGGGCCCCAGGGCGTGCAGGCCATTCCCTGCGCCTGCCACCACGGAACGCCTTGCGTGCCGCAACACGCGCGCGCCTGGCCGAACGTCAGCCCCATCGAGTGCGAGGGCTCCATGAAGCCGTCGATGACCATCGCGCAGCACGCGACCAGCGACGGCTCGAACTGCTTCTTCGCGTCTTCGTTCGGCTGCGCCGCGGTGGATCCGTCGGGGAACGCCTTCTTCACCTTGGCGGTGCAACAGTCGACCTCGGTGGCGGTGGGGTTCTTGCCATCGCCGGTGAGGCACGACGTCTTCTCGATGGTCACCGGGCTCGGGGCCGTACTCGGCGAAGGTGCGGCGGCGCCTTTGGTCGCCGGATCGGCTTTGGCCACCACGGGATCGCCGCCTGTTTCGCGCTGACAGCCGGAGAACACCGCCGCCGTCGACATCGTCAGCGCCACCTTCGCCGCCGCGCGCAAGGCCCTCGCGTGGGTGTCGTCTCTCGAGCCCGATCCGATCATGAATCCCCTCCGTGGCAATAATATAACGCGACTATAACGTGACTATGCGTCCGCTGCCGACGTGCGCGAGACGGTGAGACCGAGCTCGCGCAGCCGCGGCACGATCACCTCGTCGAGCGTCGAGAAGAAGAGCGTACGCGCCTTCGAACCACTGCAGAGCCCGAGACCAGCGCCCTCGGGCGGCGGGTTGCTCTCGATCGGCAGGTGCGCGAGCTCGTGCTCGACGAGGTGCTCGAGCGCGACCGGCACGTAGGCCGAGAGCGCGGCCCGTTCGGCCTCGGTGAGGAGCGGCACCTCGCGCGCGAGCGTCGTCCAACCGAAGCGCGCGTGCCCGATTTCATCGGCCCAAATCGAGGTCAGGAGCTCGCGCAGCGGACCGTCGGGCATCTCGAGGCGCTCGGCGGCGATGAGGGCGACGGCGACGGTCTCGCTCATGCAGCCGACGTGCATGACGTTGCGCAGCACGGCGACACGACGTGTGGTGTCGCGATGCTGCGGCAAGGGCGGCGACGGCTCCATGTCGAACCTCGCCTCGCCCCCGAAGGCCTCGACGACGGCCCCACAAGCGGCTCCGTGACGTCGCTCTTCGGCGGCGAACTCGCGACACGAGGCTCCATCGAAGCCCGCTTCGTCGAGCTGATCGGCGAGCGCGGCGAAGACCCGCGACGAGCCGTATTCGTTGCGCATGCGACCGGCCCAGGTGTTGCGCGCCATCGCGCGAAGCTCGGGAAAATCAGGGACCGGCGGGCGAAGCTCGGCGGCCTCGGCGCGGAGATCGACGATCACGACATCACCTCGAGCTCGTTCATCTCGACGGGCATCGGCGGTCCCCAGGCCATGCACGCGGCAGGGAAGCGCTCGTACGAATTGGGGACGATGCCGCAACAGTCGAAGACCTGCATGCGCGAGAGACCGAGCTCGGTGCCCGTGTCGGCGGCGTCGGGATCGCTCGACATCGACCACACGCCGAGCACCGCCGCACAGCAGTCGACGAGGCCGGGCGAAACGCCGGCGTCGGGATCGGGCTCGGGCGGCGGGACGGCGCCGTCGGTCTCGGGATAGTTGGCGTTCACCTGCGCGGCGCAGCACGTGACCTGCGGCGCGGTGGCGGCGTCGGGATCGACCGTCCCGCACGAGGTCGCGTCGACGATGGCGTCGGCGACGACGAAGGTGTCGGGGACGACGGTGGTGCCCGTGTCCTTGGTCGCCGTGTCGGCGCCCGAGCCAGAGCCAGTGTCGTCACCCTTGGCGGGCGTATCGGCACCGACCGAACCGCCGCAGCCGGCGAAGACCGAAGCGGTCGACATGGTGAGCGCGACCTTGGCGGCGGCGCGGAGCGAGAAAAAGCGAATCTGGTCGTCGGAAAGCGAAGTCATGAAGAAGTACCTCCCTTGCACGACTCAAGCTGCGTCTCCCTGAGCATTCGCGCTATCGAAACAATCGTACTGTGATTGTATTCGATCATCGACCAATCCTGGATCCGGCGATCAGGGTCCAACGGGCATGGTAGCGCCGGCGGAGGTCCTCCCACTCGGCAGAGTCGGCGACCCAGATGCCGTCCGCCCACGAGAAAACATCGGCCGGACGATCGTCTGCGTCATAGAGAGGAATGACGTGGATGTGCAGGTGGGCCGAGGTCTGCGTCAATTCGCCGGCGGCACTCCCGGTCGACGCTTGGTAGCAACGAATCGGTCGCATCTCGGCCTCGACGACGCACGCGGCGTGGTGCGCGAGGCGGGCGGTGCGCATCCACACCTCTTCGTCGATGTCGGCGTAGGCGGTGACGTGCGCCTTCGGCATCGCGAGGACGTGACCCCAACGCCGCACGTAGCGCGGAAGGAGGACGATCTGCTCGTCGTCTTCGTGGAGGACGATGGTCTCACCGACGCGCCGATCACGAATCGCGCACATCAAGCACGGCGGGTCACCCCCCTCGGACTTGATCATCGCGAGGGCTTCCGCCCGGGAAATCAGTGTCGGCACGATGGTCCACTGTAGCGAGAGGTCACCGTGTCGTCGATCGCACGCCTGTCATGCGCGCGATACGAAAAGCGCGAGGAACGACGCTTGCTGTTCCTCCTGGTCATGGACGAACGAGCCCCCCAAGGTGCGCAGCTTGCGCAGACCGACATGCAAATCGTCTGGTCTGATCCGACGAACTGCGCAGCGGCGACGCACCCCGACGGCCTCCCGATCGCGCGGGTCGACACGCGGGTCGACACGGACGAGACCCCGCAGGCGGAAACGAACCAGCAGGTGGAGGGGGACGCGGACCACGACGAGGGGGTCGACGACGACGCTTGGGCGCATGAAGAAGTGACCGAGGCGCCTCCATGTGACGCCCCTGTCTCCACGGCGGATCCGCAGGCACTGGACGATTCGGCCTCCGTGGAAGACCTGGAAGACCCGCAGGACCCGGGAGTGCTCGAACGAGCAGGTGCGTGGGAGGCGCTCGCCGATCGACTCCGTGATCTTTCCATCGACGCCAACGACGAAGCGGAGAAGACCGCGCTCCTCGCTCGCCGTGCGCGCGTCCTCGGCGATCACGTCGACGTGCTCCTCGGGGTCGAGGCTTGGCACGATGTCTTGCGCGTGCGTCCCGATCACCAAGCGGCGATGCGCGCGATCGTCGAAGGATCCCGCGCGCTGGAGGACGAAGGCGGCGTCGGCGACGCGGTGCAGGTGCTCCTCGATCGCGGCGGTCGTCTCCTCGACCAAGAAGAGGCGCGCACGCTCACCGCCGAGTTGGTGGAGATTCGCGCGCGGCAGGGCGCGTGGGATCCGGTGCTCGATTTACTGGTGCGGCTGCTCGATCTCACCGACGAGCCGGGCGAACGGCGGCTGATCGTGCGACGCCTCGCGGCGATTCTCACGGAGGCGTTCGACGACGCCGATCAAGCCTTCGAGCTCTTGGTCGACGCGCTCCGCGACGGCCTCGACGATGAACGCCTGGTGCGCGACGTCGAGAAGTTGGCGCGCTGGACGGGGCGCTTCACCGATTTGGTTCGAGTGACGAGCGCGTGGTTGAGCGAGGAGGCTGCGTGCAGCGACGCGCGCCGCAAGGTCGATGCGCTCTTGCTCCTCGCGCGCTGGTACGGCGACGAGCTCGAAGAGCCGCGCTACGCGCTCGACTGCCTAGAACAAGCCGCCGTGCTCGGCAGCTGGGAAGTGCGTCCGCGCCTCCTGCTCGCGAAGGCGCAAGAAGCGAACGGGCGACGTGACGATGCGCGCGCGACGCTCGAAGAAGCGCTCGCCCGCGCGATTGGCATCCCGCACCGTCGCGACGCGGCCAACGCGCTCGCGGAGCTCCTCGAACGAGGTGGTGACACGACCGGTGCCGCGAAATCGTTCGCCCGCGCGCGCGATCTCGACGGCGACGATCTCAGAGCACATCGCGGCCTCGCCCGCGTGCTGCCGAAGAACTCCTCGTGGGCCGAGCTGGAGACGGCGCTGGCGAAGATCGTCGAGGGCTCCGACGACGATCACGAGCGGGCCGGCGCGCTCGTGCAATGGGCCGACGTACGCGAGCAGCACTTCCTCGATCCGGAGGGCGCGGCGCAGAAATTGGAGCGCGCGCTAGAGCTCGACGCTGCAAACGACGCCAGCTACATCGCCCTCGCCCGCTGCTTTCGCAAGCTCCGTTTGTGGGACGCGGCGGCGCACGTGCACGAGCGGCAGATCGATTTGACGACCGACGACCGCGCGCGCGTCGACGCGTATTTCGCGCTCGGTCGGCTCTGCGAGATCGAGCTCGGCGTCGTCGATCGGGCGATCGAGGCCTACCGCGCGGCGATCGAGATCGACGGCGAGCACCTGGCTGCGCTCGAGTCGCTCGCCCGCATCTACGAGCGCCACGGCGAGTGGACTCGCGCGCTCTCGCTCCTCCGCAAGGTGGTCGATCGCACCGAGAACGCGCGCGCCAAGACCGAGCTCCTGGTTCGCATCGCTGCCGCCTACGAGGAGCGGCTCGGCGATCGCGAGGTGGCGCGGGTGACCTACGAGCGCGCGCTCGAGCACGATCCGCGCTGCCTCGCCGCCCTCGGTGCGCTCCGCCGCATCGCGCAGGACGATGGCGACGACGAGACCCTCGCGCTGATCCTCGATCGCGAACAGCGCCACACGCCGAGCTCGAAGGCGCGCGCGCGACTCCTCGTCGAGCTGGCGAGGTTGCGGCGCGATCACCTCGGCGACGCCAAGGGCGCGCTGCACGCGTTCGAGGAGGCCCACCGACTCGATCCCGAGCAGGAAGAAGCGGCCCGCGCCATCGTCGAGGTCTGCCTCGAGCAAGCCGACTTCGCCGGTGCCGAGCCGATCTTGGCGAAATTGACCCGTGATTTGGCGAAAAAGTCGCGCCTCGACAAGGCCGAGCTGCTCGGCCTCCATGGGCGCGCACTGGCGGCGATCGGCAAACCGCAGCGCGCCGCCGAGGTCTTTCGCAAGGCGCTCGAGGCGGTGCCGACCGATCCGACGGCGCTCGAAGGTCTCGCCGAGGCGACCTGGGTGATCGCCGATTATGCCGCGACGCTCGTCGCCCACCAGAAGCTCCTCCGCACGCTCGGCGAGGACCCGGCGCCGCTCGCGAAGGCCCTCTATCGCGTCGCCATCGCCCATCGCCAGCTCGGGGATCCGCAGCGCGCGCTCCGCAGCTTCGAGCGCGTTTTGGAGGTCGATTCCGATCACCGACGGACCCTCGAGGCGCTCGTCGAGATGCACGAATCGCGTGGCGCCCACCGTGAGGCGCTCCAACTGCGCGAACGCATCGCCGATCTCGAAGAAGACTCCGAGGCCCGTTGCCGGCTCCTCTCGAACATCGCCGAGGCCTGGCTCGAGCGCACCAGCGACGCGCCGCGGGCGGTCGAAGCGCTGGAAGAGGCGCTGCGCATCCGGCCCGACGACCGACGCCTCCTCCATCGCTTGCTCCCGCTGCAGGAGGCGTCCGAAGATTGGCAAGGCGTCTGCGACACCATTCGTCGCATCGTCGCCCTCGACGACGACGGGAAACGCTGCGCCAAATACTTGCACACGGTGGGCAATATTTCCCAGGAGCAGCTCGGCGACCCCGAAGAGGCGCTCGCCGCCTACGAAGGCGCGCTCGATCGTGATCCGACGCACCTCGAGTCCTTCGAGCAGATCGATCGCATCCTCACGCGCCACAAATCTTGGGTCGCGCTCGACGAGAGCTATCGCCGCATGATCGCCCGCGCCGATGCTCGCGACGAGAAGCTCCTCTTCACGCTCTGGCACGGTCTCGGCTGTCTTCGTCGCGATCGGCTCGGCGATCCGCGCGCGTCGAGCGAAGCCTTCCGCGTCGCCTCACGCCTGCGCCCCGACGACTCGCACGAGCGGCAAATCCTCGCGCAAGTCTACCAAGCGACCGATCGCACCGACTTGGCGATCGCCGAGCTGCACCAAGCGATCGACCGTGAGCCGCTCGGACCTGCCCCCTATCGTTCGCTCTATGCGCTCTATGCCCGCACCGGGATGCTCGATCGCGCGTGCTGCGTCGCGGGCGCGCTTCGTTACCTCGGTGTCGCCGAAGCCGAGCACCTCGGCTGCCTCGCCGAGCTGGTGAAGGCGGGCGTGCCGAGCTTCCGTGCGCCGATGTCGGAAGAGCTCTGGCGCCGTTCGGTGGTCCATCCGCTGCGCGACGCTTACGTCGGTGAGATCTTCGCCGTCGCCGCTCCGACCGCGCGCGCCATTCGCGACGCGGCGATGCGTGCGCAAGGGAGCCTGCCGCCTTCGCTCGGCCTCGCGGAAGATCCGCAACAGACCCGGTTGCCGGCGGCGCTCGTCACGCTCGGGCTCTCGCGCGTCCTCGGCATCGAGGCCCCGAGAATCCACGTTCGCCCTGATTTCGTCGGCACCGTCGGCTTCGTCCGCGGCATCCCCGACGCGACGGTGGTCGGCGGCGCGCTCCTCTCGGGCTGCTCCGTCGCCGAGCTCGCCTTCGTCGTCGGCAAGCACCTCGCGCAACGCAAGGGCGAGCTCGGGGTGCGCGCCGATCTGCCGTCGCTCTCCGAGCTGACGACGCTCCTCTGCGCCGCGATCACCGTCGGCGGCGAATCGCCGACGTCACTCGAGCTCGCGTCGACCGCACGCGCTCTCGGCGATTCGATGGACGCGGGCGCGCGCGCGAGCATTCGCGCGGTCGTCCTTCGTGCTCGCGAGAGCGGCGTGAAGCTCGATCCGCAGCGCTGGCTGCAAGGCGCCGAGCTCACCGCGGTGCGCGCGGCCTTCATTCTCTCGGGCGATCTCCGCGTCGCCGGCAAGGTGCTCCGCGCCGAGGTCCTGACCCCGGGCGATCTTCCGGCGTCCGAGAAGATGAAGGAGCTGCTCCGCTACTCGGTGAGCCGCGCCTATTTCGACGTTCGCCGCGCCCTCGGCATCGCCGTCGCCGAGAAGCCGACCGCGCAGACGCAAGCGGACGACGACGACGAACCGACCAAGGAGCGTCGCCTCTGCGCCTGAACACCGCGGCTCGTGATAGGAGAGCCGCGAATGGATCGCGTCCTCTTCGCTTGTGGAATCCTCGCGCTCGTCAGCAACGCGCTCGGTTGCAAAGGTCGCTACCGCGAAGACGTCTCGACGATCTGCCGCGCGCCGGGCACGCACCTGACAGCCGACGAGGATCTGCGCGCGATCGCCGGTGAGCTGCGCAGCGACGAAGGCAGGGCGCTCCTCGGCAAGCTCGTGCAGACCGACGTCGAGCCGTACGTCCTCCTCCGAGCGGAGGCGACCCGGGTCGGCGTCGAGCGGTGTGACCTCGCGCGCAAGTTCCTCGGCGAGAGCACGCGCGCGAAGCTCCGACACGACCTCGAAATTCTCTGCGGTTATCGCCTCGAAGAGGTGCACGCCGACTCGCTGCTCGGCGAGCAAGGGCGCGTGCTCTTCGCCTCGCTCCAGCAGATGGACGTGCTCTCGCGAAAGAAGCGGCTCGCCGAGATGGCGACCAGCGCCGGGCTCGCCGGCTGCGCGATGGCCACGCCCTGACTTGGGGAAAGGCTCAGCGACCGAGGGGGAACGATCAGGGAACGATCGTGGCCGACTCGATGGTGTCGAGGAGCGGGAAGCTCTTGCTCAAGTAGGCGTTGCCCTGCGACTGGATCAGCTGCTGGTTCGGACCCTGCCCACCGGGCGCGCCCTCGCCGTAGCCTTTGTAGAGCGAGTCGACGATGTCCATGCCCTCGACGACCTCGCCGAACGCGGGAAAACCCATGGGATCGAGCCGCGAGTTGTCGGCGTAGTTGATGAAGACCTGCGAGGTGCGGCTGTTGGGACCGCCCTTGGCGAAGGTGACGAAGCCGCGCTTGTTGCTTTGCTTCACCGGCTCGTCGGCGATGCCCGCCTGACGCCAGACGGCGTTGACCGCCGGATCGCCGTTGATGCCGAACTGCACCATGAAGCCCTCGACGGCGCGAAAGAACTTGGTGCCGTCGTAGTAGCCGATGCGCACGAGGTTGTAGAAGCGGTCGGCGCCGTTCGGGGTCCAGTCGCGATTGACCTGGATGACGAACACGCCCTTGCTGGTCTTGAAGCGCGCCTTGTATTTCTCCGGTGCCTTCTCGATTGCGAGCGAAGGATCGAGCAGCGCTTGCGGGTTCCCGGCCGCGGCCCCACCCTGCGGAGGCTTCGGCGCGCCGGTGTTCGCGGGATCACCGCTGACGCCATTTCCCTCGGATTTACAGCCCAACGAGAGCGCGAGGGAGAGCGTGGCGAGCGTGAGCGCGGAGGTGATGACGGGGCGAAGCGAGTGCATGTCGCGGCTACATAGCGCGCGCGGCGCGAGTCGTCACTTCACGAGCACGTACGCGTAGAGGATGTCGTTGCTGTAGCCCGTGTCCCAGCCGCACTTGGCCTTCACCTCGGCGGACGAGAGCGTCCCCGGGCCGCTGAAGCCGCCGGCGTAGTCGAACTTGG
Organism: Deltaproteobacteria bacterium; assembly: GCA_025363655.1. Lineage (GTDB taxonomy): Bacteria > Myxococcota_A > Polyangia > Polyangiales > JADJMO01 > JANYDK01. The sequence continues at coordinate 27,801 of JANYDK010000063.1, forward strand.
TGAGCTCGGTGCCCGACTCGAGGGTGCACGACGAGCCGCCGAGGTTCTTGTCGACGAAGATCGTCGCCTTCGCGAAGAGCACGGTGCGTCGGCTGTCGCTGCTGCCGGACGACGAAGTATCGATGGCGCAGTCCGAGGTGAAGTCGGTGTCCTTGACGAGACCGATCGAGTGACTGGTGGAGATCTTGGCTGCCGCGCCGTCCTCGCGGAAAACATAGCCTTCCCAGTGTCCGAAGGACGGCGAGAGGACGAACTTGCTGCCGGCCGACGCCGTCGTGCGATCGCTGGTCCAGCCGCCCGGAGGCATCGGCGTCATCAGCTGCCTGTCGACCTTCAACGTCCCCGTGCAGTACTTGGCGAACGGCGCAGGAATGGCACCGACCGGGTTCTCGGGTGCAGAGGAGCAGGCAGCGAGAGCGATGAAGGGGAGCGCGGCGAGCAGCATTCGATTCGACATCAGATCCCTCGGCGGTCGGTGTGCGGAGTGTGACGACCACATTTCGTCGCGATTCACTTCGTGCGCAAGCGCACTCCGTTCACGAAATTGATCCCGGCCAACCTCGCCGCTGCCGGAGGTAGTCCTCCGCCAACCGGCGAACGTTGCCCGCGCCGGTGTCGAGACCTTCGATGAGATCGGCGTGCGGGTCACGCAGGCCGTCGATTTGCGCTTTTTTCAGGCCGAGAACGTCGGCGATGACCGGGTCGGCGCCGTGATCGGCGATGAGGAAGTAGGCCATCACCGGCTCGCGCTGCCCGTCGCGATAGATGCGCCCGATGCACTGCTCGTGCACACCCGGCGACCAATCGAGCTCGCCGAAGACCACCGTGCGCGAGACGTCCTGCAGGCCATCGAGCCCAGCGCCGGAGCGCAGCGACATCATCAAGATCGAGGTCTCGCCGGCGACGAAGCGGCGACGTGCTTCTTCCTTCTGCGACAGCGATTCGGTGCCGCTGTAGAGCGCTGGCGCGAGATCGCGCAGTCGATCGAGCCAGATGCCGTAGACCTCGCGGTGCCAACCGAAGAGCACCACGCGCTCGCCCGATTCGACCAAGAGTCGGACGAAATCGGCGACGAACGCCGCCTTGGCGATGCCGGTCGCTTGTCGCAAGAGATGCGAGAGCTCCTCCGACGCCGACATCTTCTCGCCGCGCCGCTGCTCGCCCTGACGGAGGATGATCTGCGCGAGCTCGGCGGCGCTGCTGCCGATGCGATCGAGCGTCTCCGGATCGGCCTCGACGTGATGGGGAATCTTCGTCAGCGCCGGGAGCTCGCGACCGACGTCGGCGCGCGTGCGACGGAGCATCAGCCCGGCGTCGCGCGCATGGACTCCGAATGCACGTGGATCACGCAGTCGCGGGCGATCACCGTCCTCGGCGCGGCACCACTCGCGGACGAACTCTTCACGGAGGCCGAGCGCGCCAGGTCGCAAGACGTCGAGCACCGCGTAGATCTCGCCGCCGTAGTTGTAGATCGGCGTCGCCGACATCCCGAGGCGATGACGCACCTCCGTCGCCACGTGCACCGCCGCCGCGTACTTGGCGCTCCCTTGGTGCCGGAGCTCCTGCACCTCGTCGAAGACCACGCTCTTCACCAGCGGCGCGAGGACGTCGGCCCAGCCCGAGAGCTTGTGGTAGTTGACGACGATGACGTCAGGAAAGCGCGGCGTTTCGCCCTTTTTTCCCGTGCGCAAGTCATAGGGTGCGCCCTTCTTGATGACGTGAACATGGAGCCGCGGCGCGAACTTGGCGATCTCCGCGGCCCACTGCGTCGGCAGGTGCGTGAGCGTGACGACGAGCACCGGGAGGAGCGAGGGATCGGTGAACGTGCAGATCGCCGTCGCCGTCTTGCCGAGCCCGACGTCGTCCGCGAGGAGGAGCCCGCCCGCGCGCCGTGAGAGCTCGGCGGCCAGCCGTTGGTAACGACGAGCTGGAATTTCCAGGTCGATTCGCGGGGGCTCGTACCCGTCGGCGAGCACCTCGGCGACGGCTTCTTCGCGCAGCTTCTGCCGCATCGCGCGTCGTTCGAGCGCCTTCCGATCGTCGAGCTCCATCGGATACCGATCGAGGAACCAGAGGAGCTCGCGCGCGTTCTCGTCGCTCTCGGAGAGCCGAACGGTGCCATGCGACGACGGCGAGATCTTGGCGAAGACTCTCTTCAGACGCACGAGCACGTGCGGATCGGCCTTCACCTCGAAGTGCCCGTCGACGAGCCGCACCTTGCCGTAGAGCTTCCCGCTCGAGGCGCTCACAAGATGCTCCGCAAGAGACGCGCGACGTGGAGAGGCTTGCCCTGCATCGACGTCGGGAGCTCGTTTCCACGACCGAGGCGTGCGCTGCTGGTGACGAGGAGGAGCTCGCGCACCGTCGGATGTCCGGCGTAGCGATGCAGTTGACGCGTGGTCTCGGCGAGCGTGCCGCCGATCTTGAGCTCGACGCCGACGCCGCCTTCGACGAGGAAGTCGATGGTGCCCATGCCCGAAAGGCTCGCCTCGCGGACGAAGTCGATCGACGCGCGTCCGAACGCGAGGGCCACGCCTTCCTGCAGCTCGCGCTCGGAGGTGAAACGGAAGCGATGCCGCTCGAGGAGCGCCGCGATTTCCGCCGCCCGCATGGCCGGCACAGTAGCACTGTCACGCTGTGCCAGCACCCCGCGGACACGGTGAATTAGGCTCATTTCTCACTGGCATGCTCATAGCTCATACTCCCGCCATGCGCGCACGGCCTTGCTTCGCTCTTTCTGCTTCCCTTGCCGCCCTCGCGCTCGCCCTCTTCACGGGGTGCGGCTCGGGTGGGAGCGAGAAGGCGGTGGCGCTCCCGGTGCCGCTCACCAGCTACTGCAGCACCGTCGCCGACGACATCTGCAATCGGGTCATCCCCTGCTGCACCTCGGTGGGGTTCGCGAGTGACCTCGCGTACTGCAAATCGCTCGAGAGCGCGGCGTGCGAGACGCGCGTGGCGACGGCCCAGAAGGCTGGTCTCGTCTACGACGCGCAGGCGGCGGGCACCTGTCTCGCGTCGAGCGGCACCTTCTTCGAGGGCTGCCTGCCGGCAACGCTCAGCCATTGGGCCGAGAGGCCCGTGCAGGCCGCGTGCACACACGTCTTCGTCGGCAAGGCGAAGGAGGGCGAGACCTGCCAAAAAGACGACGATTGCGCGCCCACCTTCGGCGCCTCGGTCGGCTGCGGACGCGTCGTCGGCGCGACCGACGGAACGTGCCGGAAGATTCCGCGCGCGAGCAGCGGCTCGTCCTGCAACCTGAAGCCCGAGGCGCCCTTCGTCGATTGCGACGATCGAAGCGAGTGCGTGCTCGGCAGCAGCGGATCGATCTGTCTGGGTCCCGTCGCCAAAGGCGGCAGTTGTAGCTTCGGCGCCACGGGCCCCGGAACCGTCGCCACCGGCACGTGCGACGACGGCCTCGCCTGCGACTCCGTGAAGCACCTCTGTCTTCCACCGGCCGAGTCGGGCGAAGATTGCACGCGCGCGTGCGCAAAAGGCCTCGTGTGCACCTATTTTGAAGGCTATTCGCGTTGCATGCCGCTCCCGAAGGACGGCGAGCGGTGCAACGGCCAATGTGCCGGCTCCGCGCGCTGCATCCTCGGCGTCTGCGGCGCTCCACGAGCGATCGGCGAACCGTGCAGCAACCAAAACGACTGCGCGTCGACGTACTGCAGTTACTCCATGTACGCCGGCTCGACCTCGACCTGCCAGGAGCCGCCCCCGGGCTACGTTCCGTATTTGTACGTTCCGGGGGTCGACTCGCTCACCTGCCAGCGCAACATTCCGAAGAAGTAAGCTTCGGACGAGCCTGCTGCAGCTAGTGCGGCCTGGCGAACATGAAGACGCCGATCGCGATCGCCGTCGCGAAGACGAGGAAGAGCAGCACCCAGAGAATGCCCGCGGAGCCGCGTTGCGAGCGCTGGGTGGTGATGGGCGATTCTGGCGAGGGCTCGGGCGCGAAGGGATTGGCCGCCGGCGCGCGCGGCATCGGATAGTCGCCGACCGGCACTTTGGCTGAGGATTTCCCCGGTCTGGCGTCGAAGGCCTGGATGATTTCGTAGGTCCCGGTGACCGTCTCGAGCCGCGCGGGCTTGGCTACGCCTTCGCCATCGACCTCGGCGACGATCACCGTCAGGTTGTCTTCGCCGCCGCGATCGTTGGCGAGGGCGATCATCCCGTCACACGCGCCCTGCGGCGCATGCAGTGACATCAGCGTGCGAATCTCGTCGTCGCTGAGCGCGTTGGAGATGCCATCGCAACAGAGCATGAGCCGATCGCCGCGACGCAGCTTGAGTCGACCGATGGCGACGCGCACCTCTTCCTCGAGGCCCATCGCTTGGAGGATGACGTTCTTGTGCGGCGATTTTTTCGCCTCTTCGGGGCTGAGCACGCCGCCGTCGACGAGGAGCTGCACGAGGCTCTGATCGCGCGTCATTTGCCGCAGACGGCCGCTGCGCAAGAGATAGGCGCGTGAGTCTCCGACCTCGGCGACGTAGGCGTCGGCGCCGTGGACGAAAACCGCCGTGAGCGTCGCGCCCATGCCGCGCTTGTTGGTGGCGACGGCTGCTTGCTGGACCTCGGCGTTGGCGCGTTTGACCGCGTCTTCGATGCGACTCTCGAGCGAGCCGGTCACCGACTCGGCGGTCAGCGCCTTGCGCACGTGATCGACGACCAGCGCGCTCGCGACCTCGCCCGCTTCGTGCCCCCCCATGCCGTCGGAGAGCGCGAGGAGGATGCCGCTGTCGGTGACGTCGAGGAGCTGCGGCATCGGCTCGTTCTCGAGACGACGCCCGCTCGCGAGATCGGCGACGGCGAACGAATCTTCGTTGTTGGTCCGAGCCTTACCGACGTCGGAGCCGGCACCGATGGTGAGGCGAACGGCTGCTTCGCTCATGACTCGGTCACCCTCAGGGCTTGGCGCCGGCAGTGCAGCACTCGTGCACCTGGATGGGAACGGCCACGTCCTTCAGCCAACACTTCGCGGCGGGCCCCTGCCAACCCGGCTTCACATAGGTGAACGCGCGGCATTTCGCGTCTTTTTCGCACGCCGTCTGGCAGAGCTGCGGGTCGGCTCCGTCGAGATCGAAGGAGGAGTAGTCGCCGCCGAGGCGGTTGGAATTCTCTTCCATCTCGCCGTAGAGGCCTTGGGTGGTGGTGCCCGTCGGGGTGCTCATCGCGGCGCAGCCGGCCAGCACCGCGAGCCCGGCGAACGCCAGCCCACGCAGCGGGAGCATCGCACCCATGGATCGTCTCGACTTGGGGACCATCGAACCGGAGGATAGCGCCTCTCGCGGTCCAGTGCTCAGGGTTGACCGCCTCGCCCGAGTGATTACACGCCTCGCCAACGCCCCGCCGCAGCCGGGACCCCATCGGAACCATGACTACCCCCGAGACGACGCACCGCTTCCAAGCCGAGGTCAGCCAGGTCCTTCACCTGGTGATCCACTCCCTCTACAGCAACAAAGAGATCTTCCTCCGCGAGCTGGTCTCCAACGCCAGCGACGCGCTCGACAAGCTGCGCTTCCGCGCGCTCACCGAGACTGGCCTCGCCTTGGGAGACGCTGCGCTGGAAATCAGGCTCATTCCTGACGAAAAGGCGGGCACCCTGACCCTCGAGGACGACGGCATCGGGATGACCGAGGCCGAGCTCGTCGAGCACCTCGGCACCATCGCCCACAGCGGCTCGCGCGCCTTCCTCGATGCCCTCCAGAAGCAGGGCGAGCAGAAGAAAGACCTCACCCTCATCGGCCAGTTCGGCGTCGGCTTCTACAGCGCCTACCTGGTCGCCGATCGGGTCGAGGTGATCTCTCGGGCCGCCGGCAGCGCCGAGGCGCATCGCTGGAAATCCGAGGCCAAGGACACTTTCACGGTCGAGCCGGCCGAGCGCGCCACCCGCGGCACCTCGGTGATTCTCCACCTTCGGCCCGAGCACCAAGAGTTCCTCACAGGCTGGCGCCTCCGCGAGCTCGTCCGCCGCTACTCCGACTTCGTCAGCCACCCGATTCGCCTCCGGGTCGAGAAGAAGACCGGCGAAGGTGACGACGCGAAGACCGAGCTCGACTTCGAGACCATCAACCGCGCGAGCGCGCTCTGGCAGCGCAGCAAGAGCGAAATCACCGACGAGCAATACGACGAGCTCTACCGCCACCTGACCCACGATCAGGCGAAGCCGCTCGCGCGCACGCACTTCCAAATCGAGGGCACGCAGCAGTTCTCCGGCCTTCTCTATCTCCCGCAGTCGACCGACCGCGACATGTTCCAGGTCGAGGGAAAGAAGGGCATTCGTCTCTTCGTCAAGCGCGTCTTCATCATGGAAGACTGCGAAGAGCTGATCGCGCCGTGGCTGCGCTTCGTCCGCGGCGTCGTCGACAGCGACGATCTCCCGCTCAACGTCTCGCGCGAGATCCTCCAGGATTCGGCGGCCGTTCGCGCCATCAAGCGGCAGGTGACGAAGAAGGTGCTCGACCTCCTCGACGAGGTCGCGAAAGAGCGCGTCGACGACTACGCCGCCTTCTTCCGCGCCCACGGGCCCATCCTCAAGAGCGGCCTTGCGACCGACTACGATCATCGCGAGCGCCTCGGCGCGCTCCTTCGCTACCAGAGCTCGTACACCGTCGAGCACGCTGACGAGAACGCCGGACTCACCTCGCTCGAGCAGTACGTCTCGCGCATGAAAGAGGGCCAAGAGGCCATTTACTACGTGGTCGGCGAGTCGCTGAAGGCGCTCAGCGGCTCTCCTCACCTCGAGGCGCTCCGTCAGCGAAACTACGAGGTCATCTACATGACCGACCCGGTCGACGAGTGGGCCGCCGACGGGCTCCGCGAGTTCTCCGGCAAGCCGCTGGTCTCGGCGATGCGCGCCGATCTCAAGCTGCAAGAATCGGAAGAAGAGAAGAAGACGAAGGAAGAGGCGAAGGGCTCCCTCGGCCCCCTGCTGAGCGCGATGCACGAGATCCTCAAGGAAAACGTGCGCGAGGTGCGCGTGTCCGATCGCCTCACCGACTCTCCTGCTTGCCTCGTCGTCGGCGAGGGCGGGAGCAACGCCTTCCTCGAGCGCGTCCTGAAAGAGCGCGGCCACGCGACGCCGAAGCAGAAGCGCATCTTCGAGATCAACCCCAAGCATCCGTTGATCGAGAAAATGCGATCGATTCACGCGAAGGAGGCGGCCTCGGGGGAGGTCATCTCGTGGACCGAGATGCTCTACGATCAGGCGCTGCTCACCGAAGGAAGCGCGCTCGACGATCCGCAACGCTTCGCCAAGCGCGTCGCCGAGCTGTTGACGGTCGCCGCTGCCGGAAAGAGCTGAGCCGAGCCGCACCTACCGAAACCGCCCCGATCCTGCTAAGAACCGCGCTCCATGAAGCGAGAGAAGCGACTGACGAAGCGCGAGCGCAAGGCAGCCACGGGCACCCCCGGAGGCGGACACGCGCACGATCACCAGCACATCCACTGCGTCTCCTGTGGTCGTCACCTCGACCCGAAAGAGTTCGACGAGCCCGCCAGCGCGACCGTCGTGCAGTGCGAGCACAAGTCGTCCTTCCCGTCGTGCGTCACCTGCGTCGACAAGACGAAGGCGCTGCTCGCCGAGCACGATCGCACCGGCCAGCCGGTGAAGACCGCCGGCGCCTGGCACTGAGCTAGGCCTTCTCGATCACCCACACGCCGTTGACGTCGGGCATCGGCACCTCGTTGCCCGCCACGTCGAAGATGCGCAGGTGCGGCCGCACGCCTGCGGGATATCCAGGCTGCAGATACGACGCGAGGTCTCGAGGCACTGCGACCTCGTGCGCGCGGTGCGGCGGATCAGCCCGATTGCACACGTCGAGAAGTCGCGCGACGTACTCGGCTCGCGGCAAGACCGCGCGCTGTTCGCGGATCTCGTAGGGGAACGCCGAAGGGCCCCACGTCCAGGTGGTGAGGAACTCGAAGAGATCGGCGGCGTCGAGGCGCACGCGTGTCTTCGAGAGCTCTTCGACGACGATGCGCCGAGCCTCGTAGCGTTCTGCAAAGACCGTGAGCCCCTCGCGCCACGAGGGGTCGAGGAACTCGAGCTCACGCGGCTCGTGGCGCGGCATCACCCCGTCGCGAATGACGATGCGACCTCCCGGCCGAAGCGCACGGAAGGACGCCGCGACCAGCGCGTCGACGCTGGCGAGCTGAAATTTGCGGGGTGGCGTGCCCGGCGGGTCGGACCACGGCACGTAGGAAAAAATCTCGTGCAAGAGCGCGCAGAGGACGACGGTGCTGACGGTGCCGGGGCCGAAGAGCCCTTCGAGACGGAACGCATCTCCGTGCATCACCTCCCAACGTCGACCTTCGGCGAGGCGCCTCTTGGTGAGCGCTTCCACGACCGCGCTCGAGGCGTCGAGGCCGACGATGCGTCCGGTCGGTGAACGCTCTTCGAGCAAATCGAGGACCACGCCGCCGCCGGGACCGACCTCGACGACGAGCCCGGGGACCACGAGATCGATCATCCGCGCCTTGTCGCTGCGCGCCGCGTTCATCGTCGCGAGATAGCTCGCCTCGTTGGCGACGCGATCGAAGTCGTCCTTGCGGAGCCCGTAGAGATCGCAGAGCGCCTTGAGCGAGGCGTGGAACGCGGCCGCCTCTTTGCGTTCGTAAATCGGGAGGAGCGTGAGGATGGCGCGCGCTTCGTCGGAGAGATCGAGCCGCATGAGCACCGCTTCTTGCCCGCCTTTTCGTGCTGGAAACGAGACGAGCGCGCGCGAAGGGAGACGGCCACGGAGGAGATCGTCGTCGGAGGTGGCCGCGAGGATCGCCTCCAGCAAACGCACCGGGTACTCGCGTCTCGCGCCGCTGCCGTCGCGAAGCGTGCCGACGATGCCGAGGAGATCGAGGTGCCACGGTCGACTGAGGTCGGTGATGCACCCCTCGGCGACGCCGGCGACGAGCGCGAGGAGACGCACCGAAGCTTCGAGCGAGAGCGCACCGAGCGCGGCCTCGGCGTACCAAGCGCGGCAGCGTGCGAGCCGAGCGATGGTCCGTTCCCGCGCGACCCCGAGCCGCCCGAGGGCCGCCTTCACTTCGAGGATGCGCGCGTCCTCGACCAGGGCGCCGTGACGAAAGCGAGCGATGCGCTCGGCGAGGTCGAGCTCGCGCATCTCCTCGACGTCGTCGATGTCGAAGAGCGTCTCTTCGACCCGGCGAAACTCCGCCGCGAGCGCCTCGCTCCACAGACCTTGGCGCACGGCGGCGGTGTCGCAGTGATTGACGATCGAGAAGACGCGCGCGAGCAGACGACGATCGGCATCGTCTCGTATCCCGTCGCGCAGAAGGCGATGAACGGCGCCGAGCGCGTCGTGTCCGACCTCTCCGCGCAAGTGCATGCCGACGAGCCCGGTTGCGGCGACGAGCGCCTCGGCTCGGTGGGCGAAGCGTCGATCGCGAAATGGGCTTATTTGTCCGAGTGTTCCGCTGAGTGCGTCGCGAAGAATCACCGCCGAGTCTTCGTTGTGCACCGCGCCGTCGACGCCGAGTCGCACGAGCCAATCCCGCCGCTGCACCTCCGTTCCGCCTTTCGCGACGTCGGCGAAGAGCAAGACGGTGGTGACGAGCGATCGATGGGCCGGGTCGAACGTCGCCACCTCCGGCAGCGAAGCCGCGATGCGCAAGGCGCGGAAGACGTGATCGAGCAGCGGCGTCGGCGGGGAGCGATCGGGCGTCGCTTCGACGTCGTGCTCGTGGGTCGCCGCCGCGGGAGGTACGGCCAACCCCGCGAGCTCGGGGAAGAGCTCCGCCAGCCGCTCACCGACGAGCGTGTGCGGCCGATCTCCGAGGATCGCGAGCGCGATCGCCGCGTCGCGTGGCGAACGAACGAGCCACTCGGCGACGCCACGCGGATCGAACCAAGCCACCGCCGCGAGCGACGCTTCGGCTTCGGCGATGGCCTCTTCCGGCCTCGCCTGGTCGAGCGACGCGATGCGCGCTCGCGCCCTCGGTGCATGCGCGAGATACGTGAGGCCGAGGTGCACGACGCCGAGTGTAGCCTCCGCGTCACTTGCTGCAGAGCTTGATCGCCGTCCCGTCGCTTGCGGTCAGACCGCTCGCCTTGCACGTCATGCCCGTCGGGCAGAGCGAGTCGTTGCAGAGCTTGGTGCAGTACCCGCCGCTTCCGGTGGCCTCGGCCTGACAGAGCCCGGTGCGACAATCACGCGCCCGCGCGCACGCCGCGCCGAGCCAGCTCGAGCCCGCCGGCGTGCAGATCAAATCGACCGAACCTCCGCCGGCATCGGGAAAACAGCCATATCCGAGCGGACAGCCCCCTTGCGGCGTGCAACGCGTGTTGCACATCGCCGGCGACGTCGCGGTGTCGCATCCACCACTGCGACATGTGTTGGTGCCACTCGCCGCGCACGTCGCGCCGAGCGGATCGCTGCCGAGGACGTCGGCCGGAGGAACGCACACCGTCTTGCCGCCCGACACGGTGCACGCGTACGGGGTGAGCCCGATGAGGCGATTCGGGCAGTCGGTCGCCGACGTGCACTCCGACGTGCAGCCATCGCTCGTCCCGCCGCAGAAGCCGAGCCCCGTCACGCATTGCGATGCGGCGGTGCATCCTCTCTCGATGTCGACGCACACCTTCTTGCCAGCGCCCGCAGCCGTACAGGCGAAGCCCGCCGGACAGTCGCTCGCCGTCAGACAATCTTTGGTGCAGTGCGCCGAGGTGGCCGAGCCGTAGCAATAGAGAAGACAACCGCTCCCGGTGCTCGGGCTGCACCCCGTCTTGCCGGTGTCGTCGAGGCGACAGTGCCCACCCGCACAGATCTGGCCGTGCGCGCACTCGCCCGAGGCAGCGCAACTCTTCGTGCAGAAGCGTGGCGCATCGACCGTGCATGCACCGGAGACGCACTCGCCATCGCCTGCGCACCCATCGAGATAGCCCTTGATCCCGCCGGTCACGTCGGTGCCGACGGTGGTGTCGACGCCCGCCCCCGTGTCGACCGGCGAAACCGTCGTGTCATCGACGTTCGTGTCGGTCCCCGTCGCGGTGTCGACAGGCAGCTTGGTATCGGCCCCGCCGCCATCGCCGCCATCGCTGGGCGTGACCGACGTATCGTCGACCCCCGCGTCGTCCTTTTTCACCACGCAGAGCCCACGCTGACAGATCGGCTTGTCGTCAGGACAGTCGAGATCGAGCCGACAATTCTTGACGCAGTCGCCATCCACACACCGCGCACTGTCCCCACAATCGCTGTTGAACTCGCACCGCGCTTTCGCGCAGTCGGGGAGGGAGACGAGGAGGGACGTGAGGAGGGAGAGGAGGGTGAAGCCGCGGAGGAAGTGAAGGGAGCGGGGGGACCCCATGAGGGGAGTGTAACAGCGCGGGCGCAGGCGCGGGCGCGGGTGCGTGCTATCGAGCGCGGGTGATTTCCACGGCTCGACTCGATCTCGTCATTGCCACTTCTGTACATCTCGATGCCGAGCTCGAGGGCGCGCGAGCGCTTGCTTCGGCGCTCGGCGCAGAGGTGCCCGACGGATGGCCGCCGGGACAGCACGACTCGGATGCCGTGGGGTTCTTTCGCGACCGACTCGCCACCGAAGGCGAAGCAGCAACGGGTTGGTACGCTTGGTACGGCATCGCACGCGCAACAGGCAGCTCGCCGCGCGTGGTCGTGGCTGCAGCTGGCTTCATGGGACCGCCGCGCGATGGAGTCGTCGAGATCGGATATTCGGTGGTCGAGGCGTTTCGTGGGCGCGGGTTCGCCACCGAAATGATGACCGCGCTGGTGGCACGGGCGTTCGAAATCACCTCGATTTCCCGGGCGATCGCGCACACCACGTCAGACAACGTGGGGTCTCGTGCGGTCCTCGAGAAGCTCGGGTTTCGGGCGGACGGAGACGGTGAAGAGCCGGGAACGATTCGGTTTGCGAGGCCTCGCGCTTCGCAGCCGAACACTTAGTCGTCGTCGCCGCCCATCATCACCGGTGCGCCGTCGCCGAGGCCTTCGGCGTGAAGAAGCGAGGCCTGACGGTGCGATTGAAGTGCGCCGATCAAATCGCCGAGGTCGCCTTGGACGATGCGATCGAGCTTGTTGAGCGTGAGCTTGATGCGATGGTCGGTGACGCGGTTCTGCGGATAGTTGTAGGTCCGCACCTTCATCGAGCGCTCACCGGTCGAGACCATCCCGCGGCGCTCGGCGGCGACGGCGGCGTCCTGTTTCTCACGCTCCAAGTCGAGGAGGCGCGAGCGGAGGATCTTCATCGCCTTCGCCTTGTTCTTGATCTGCGAGCGCTCGTCCTGGCACTTGACGATCATCCCCGTCGGCTTGTGGAGGAGCTGCACCGCGCTGTTGGTGGTGTTGACCCCTTGTCCGCCGGGGCCACCGCTCGCGGCGATGCTGATTTCCAGGTCTTTCGCTTCGTCGATGTGGACGTCGACCTCTTCGGCCTCGGGGAGCACGGCGACGGTGGCGGTCGAGGTGTGGATGCGACCTTGGGTCTCGGTCGCCGGCACGCGCTGCACGCGATGGACGCCGCCCTCGAAGCGCATCTGCGAATAGACGCCTGATTTTCCGGCGCCGGAGCGACCGGTGACGAGCGCGATGACCTCTTTGTAGCCGCCAGCCGAGGCCTCGGAGACGTTCATCACCTCGAGCTTCCAGCCCTGCGCTTCGGCGTAGCGCGCGTACATCTTGAAGAGGTCGGCGGCGAACAGCGCGGCCTCCTCGCCGCCTTCGCCGGAGCGAATCTCGACGATGGTGTTCTTGCTGTCGTTCGGATCGCTCGGGAGCAGGAGGAGGCGAATTTCGTCTTCCAGCTTCGTCTGTTCGACCTTGAGCTCGGGCAGCTCGGCCTCGACCAGCTCGCGCAGCTCGGGATCGGCGAGCGCAGCCTCGTCTTCGGCGATTTTCTTCAGCAGCGCGCTGTAACGATCGTACGCGCCGGCGACTCCTTCGAGGTCGCTGCGCTCCTTGGAGAGCTTTTGGTACTGATGCCGATCGCCGACGATCTCCGGGCGACAGAGCATGTCTTCGAGCTCGCGATACCGCCGCGCGAGCGACTTCAGCTTGTCCAAGGGGAGCATCGCGAGGAGAAGTAGTCCGATTCTCGCGCTTCGTCGATGCCGCTGCGGCCGCGCGGCCCGGCGACCGACTGAAAGGGAGATCGACCGGCCCAGCCTGTAGTGCACCACGGCATGGAGTGAGTGCTTCTGCCACGCGGCGTGCGGTGGCATGATCGACCGGTCTTGTCCGATCACGAGCCTTCGCGCCTCCGCTCCATCGCCGAGCTCGCTCGTGCACGCGAAGGTCGCACGCGACGTCCGCCGGAAGTGTCGGCCGGCGCGCTCGGGGGAAAGGGCGCACGCCTCGTCTGGCTCGTGCGACACGGATTTCGCGTCCCCGAAGCGCGCATCATTCCCGCCGAAATCTTCGACACCGTCGCGCGCGACACGCTCCCTGCAGGGCACGACGTTCGTTCTCTCCTCCGCCTCGCCGGCACCCGCGACGGGATCGAGCGCGCCGGACGTGCCCACGCCCAACTGCTCTCCGCGCGCCTGCCGCAGAGCCTCGAACGCGAGCTCGATCGCGCGTGGGACGAGCTCGGCGCATCAGCTCCTTGGGGCCTCGCGGTGCGCTCGAGCGCCACCTGTGAAGACGGCGCGCTCACCTCGCTCGCCGGTCTCGCCACCACGCGCCTCGGCGTCCGCGATCGCCTTTCGCTCGGGGAAGCCGTGCGCGAAGTCTGGGCCTCGCTCCTTCTCCCTCGCGCGCTCGCCTATCTCGCGCAGGTCGGCATCCATCAAGCGTCGATGGCGGTCGTCCTCCAAGTCGTCGTTCCCGCAGCGGTGAGCGGCGTGGCGACTGCGACCGAGCCGCCGCTGGTGATGGACGCGGAGCGCGAGGGCGATCGCAGCGTCGGCAAAGGCACCCGGCGCGCGGTCGAAATCCTCGTCAACGCGACGCATGGACTCGGAGCCCCGGTCGTCTCCGGCATCGCCGCGCCCGACGTCTTGCGACTACGCACCACGCTGACGACGACGCCCGGTAGCGACACCCTCACCCGCGAGACGGTGGTCCTCGATCGCAGCATCTCCTACAAACCAAGGGCTCTCGTCATCGGAGCGCGCGGCGCCGAAGCGCAGGACGTCGTCGAGTCACGCCGCAACGCCGCCGCGCTCGATCCCGCGCACCTCGACGGCCTCACCGAAGCCTGCGCGCGGCTCGTCCAGCTCGGTCCTGGTCCTTGGGAGATCGAGTTCGCCGCCGAAGAGGGCGATCCTCGCCTCTGGCTCCTGCAAGCGCGACCGGTCGTAGAATCGGGCTTCCCCGAGGGTGGCGAGGCCGACACGGTCTGGTCGTGCGCGAACCTCGCCGAAGCGCTCCCCGGCGTCGCCACTCCCTTCACCTGGTCGGTCGCCGCCAACTTCTCCGAGCTCGGTTTTCGCCGGGCCTTTGCCACGCTCGGCTGCGTCGTCCCTCGCGGCACGCGCTTCATCGCCAACGTGCACGGGCGCTTCTACCTCAACCTCACCGCCTTCACGCGCGTCGCTGCGAGCGTCCCCGGGCTCGATCCCGCGACGCTCCTCGAGCTCGGCGGCGGTGAAGGCTCGAGCATCCTCGCGCGCCAGGTCGAAGGCGTCTCGCGCACTGGCTTCTACGCGCGGCTCCCGCTCACCGTCGCCCGCTTCGTCCGCGAGCAGGTGCGCCTCGACGTCGATCTCGCGAACTACGAAAAAGACGCGGCGAGACAGCGGGCCGCTTTCGAAGCGCTCGATCTCGGCATCCTCACCGACGACGGCGTCGCCACCACCTTGCGCGACATGCAGCGCTTCCTCGATCGCACCGGCTCGCTCATGCTCACGTGCGCGTCGAACTCGCTCGGGAGCTTCGTCGCGCTGCGCCTCCTCATCGGCTACGTCATGGCCGGCGAAGGTGACGGCAGCGACGCGCGCCCGGTGACGACCCGCCTCGCCGAAGATCTCACCAGCGGCGGCGCGCTCAAGGGTTGGGACGAGCTCGAGAGCGCGCGTCCGACCATCGCCCTCGCGCGCATCGCCGAAATCGCCCTCGACGATCCTCCCGCGCGGGCACGCCTCGTCACCGCGCCTGCGCCGCGCACCGTCGCCGAAATCCCGGCCGGACCGACGCGCGACGCGCTCGATCGCTGGATCGTCGCCTATGGCGACCGCGCCATCCGCGAGGCCGAGCTCTCGACGCCGCGATGGCGCGAAGAACCTAGTTTTCCCCTCGCCACCCTCGCGCTCTACGTCTCGCGCGGCGCCGCCGGTCACCCCTGGGCGCCCGCGTTGCAAGAGGTCAGCGCGCGCGCCGACGACGCGATGGCGCAGCTCGATCCACGCGTCTCGCTCCTCGAACGCACCGCGCTCCGACATCTGGTGGCGCGCTGCCAACGCTTCGCGCGCTATCGCGAGCGGATGCGCGCGTGGGTCACTTGGGTGCTCGGCGCCATCCGCGTCGCCGCGCTCGAGGCCGATCGTCGTCTCTCGCGACGCGAGCCGCTCCTTCGCTCGGGAGACGTCTTCTTCTGCACCATCGACGAAGTGCTGGCGGCGCTCCGAGGTGAGCCGCGCTCGATTGGTCGCATCGTCTCCCTCCGTCGCGCCGAGCACGCGCGCGATCTCGCCAGGCCCGATCCCGAGGCGAGCTTCGTCGGGAGGCCGGCGATCGTGCGCCTCGAAGCGCTCGGTGGACCGATGTTGCAAGGCCACGGCGCCAGCCCCGGTGTCGTCCGCGGACCGGTGCGCATCCTCGGCTCGCCCGATCAGGCGAACCTGCTCTTGCCCGGTGAAATCCTGGTCACGCGCACCACCGACGTCGGTTGGACGCCGCTCTTCCTCGCCGCTGCGGGCGTCGTCACCGAGCTCGGCGGGCCGCTCTCGCACGCAGCGATCGTCGCCCGCGAGCTCGGCGTGCCCTGCGTCGTCAACGCCACCGGCGCGACCGTGCGCCTCCGCGATGGCGACGTGGTGCGCCTCGACGGCAGCCGCGGCTTCGTCGAAATCGTCACCGAGCCGACGACACGACCGGCCGACTCACCGTCACTCGAGGCGCGCGACGGGTGAGCACGCCGCGGCCACCCACGCGCTTCGTCCCGCGCGAAGATGGCTCGTTGCGCGGCGTCCTCGCGTCGGCCGGCCTCGACGACGAAGAGGCTGCCGGAGCCGTCTCCGAGGGTCGGGTCTTCGTCGGCCGCACCCGCGCACGTGCCCTCGACGAGCCCGTCGTGGCGATGCATGAAGTCACCATCCATCCTCGGCGCGCGACCGTTCCGCTGCCCGAGCCGTTCGTCCTCCATCGCCAGCAAGGCGTCCTCGTCGTCGACAAACCGGCTGGAATTCCCACGGTCCCCGATCTCGTCGGCGCCCATGGCGCGCTCCTCGACGAAGCCTCGCGCGCCGTCTCTCTCCCCGCCTCGTCGCTCCATCCGACGAGCCGACTCGACCTCGAGGTCTCGGGCGTCGTCACCTTCGCCACCGACGCGCGAGCGGCTGCGAAGCTCGCGAGCGCGCGGGAAGCCGGACGATATCGACGCCTCTACGTCGCCATCGCCAGCGGCTCACTCGAAGTCGAACGCGCACGCTGGACCTGGGCCATCGCCCGCGATCGCGATCCACGACGACGAAAGGCCATCGACGGCGAAGCCACCGACGCCAAACCTTCGGCCAGTCGGGTCGTCCTCGTCGCGCATTCCACCGTCGGCAGCGCCACCCATTCCGTGCTCGCCCTCGCCCCCGAGACTGGACGCACCCATCAACTGCGCGTCCACGCAGCGCGCGCCGGTCTCCCTCTCCTCGGCGACGCGCTGTATGGAGGTCCACGACGCATCACCTCGGACAAGGGCAGCGTCCGAACGCTCGATCGAGTTGCGCTGCACTGCGCGCGGGTGCAAATCGATCTCGGCGACTGCATCGTCGATGCGAGCTCGCCCGTCCCTCCGGGGATGCGCGCGCTGGCGACGGCGCTCGGCTTCGCGGAAGACGTCTTCGAGAAAGCACTGCAATGCACCCCATGAAACCGCGCGAGCTCCTCGTGCCACGTCTTCTCGGGGTAGCCCTCCCTGGCGTGCTCGTCGCGCTCGCGGTCGCCCTCGCCTCGTCTACGGGCAGCGGCGCTCCTGGTGACGCCGACGCCTCGTTCCCCGACGCCAAGCCCTCGTGGGAAGCCGGCAAATCCCCCGACGCGATCAAGTTCGATGCGCCACTCAGCCTCGATGCCAAGCTCGACGCGAAGGCCGACGTCAAGGCCGACAGCAACCTCCCCATCCTCCCCGACCCGACGCCCCTCGCCTGCGAGTCGGTCTACGTGCTCACCGTGAAGTGGGACAAGGGCACCCTCACGCTCGACAAAGTCCGCACCGAGAAGCTCGCGCAAAAGACCGCGCTGCCGCGGAAATTCGGCCGTTTCGCCGCCGAGCTCTACGTCGGCGGCACGCTCCTCGAGCGCCTCCGCTTCGACATCCCGCTGCTCGCGGACGACTCGGTGATGAGCGAGAGCTACGCCAAAGGCCTCGTCACCACCGTCGACGTCAAAGTCCCCGACAGCGAACGCCCCACCCGCCTGGAAATCTGGGACCGCGCCACCGACAAGCGTTGGAAGTTCACCTACCCCCTCACGCTGAAATAGCTCTCGCAGGGGCCCCCGGCGACGGCCGGGGATGAGACTGTCGAACCCGAACGAGAGCGACTGGGTTTTTACGCCGTGCCTCTCAGCACGAAGTAAAAACCCAGTGCGACTTTTCTCCAGTGCGACGTTTCTAAAGCGCGACCTTGTACGTGATCGTCTTTTGGTCGCCGGTGAACGGCTTGGTCTTCATCTTCGCGAAGCGCTGGATGATGCACTGCTGGGTGCCGTCGCTGTAGGGCACCTTGTCCTTCTCTTCGAACTCGGCCTTCAGCACCTTCCCGTCCTTGGGGGAGATGGTGAGGATCACCTTCGCGGTGCCGCCCTTGCTCGCGGACGTCTTGCAGTCTTCGTAGATCACCTTCTTCAGGTTCTCTTTCGTCACCTCGGCGTTGAAGGGCTCGGTCGCCTTCTCGACCACCGGCTTGTCGTCCTTGCCGTTGGTGAAGTCGAGGTTGCTGCCGCCGATTTTCTCTTCCTTGCCGTTGAGCTCGATCGAACCTTCGGCGACGCCGCCCGTCGTGGCGACGGCCTTGAACGTGTATTTGAAGTTCGGTTCGAGCGCGACCGGCTTGTATTTCTCGAGGCTGACGACGAAGTAGAACGAGCGTCCATCGCCCGAGGGGAACTGCTCGAGCTTGTGGACCATCTCCCCCATCACGCCCTTCTTGTCGTGCTTGTAGATGAGGAGGTCGAGCTTGTTCACGTCGAGCGGCTTCTTCAAGAAGATCATCATGTGGATGACCCACTTCTTGTCGCTGTTCTCGTCCTTCTTCGTCACCTTCTTCGCGGTGATTTGCCCGGCGTTGCTCACCACCGAGGGGGGCTGCGCGTCGAAGAAGAGGATCTGACCTCCGAGCTTGTCGGCGAGCGGATCGCCCTTCGGCTTGTCGGCGGCGACGGCGTCGGCGCTGCCCCCGCCGATGACGGCGAGCGGCGCGAGGAGCGCGGCGGCGAGAGCTGCACGACGCGCGAAACGGAAGACGGTGTGGAGAATCTGCGACATCACGTGGCCTCGTTCAGGTGAGGATCAGGAGGATAGCGGTTCCAGAGTCTCGCGGCACCATCGGCCGTCGGACGTGAGACGAGACGAGGAGAGAGCGCTTCAAAATCGCGAGGGCGCCGGACGGCGGCGATCCCAGCGGGAGCTTGGTTTTCGCAAGATCCAAGGCGGTTCTCGCTGGGGTGTCGATCCAGAACGCGAACACACGTGCTCGTGAGACTTGGCCTCGGGCCACTCACCTCCGCTACGGTTCGTCGCGCGGGGTGACGCTGCATTGGAGCACGGACCTCGCACTTCCTGCCACGCGGTGATGGCCAGGCGGTGAATGATCAGCCTAGCGCGAATTGACACCGCGAGATCGTCCAGGCACAGTTTTGGTCGGAGGAAGCGCTCGGCCCTCTCGGCTCGAGAAAGGGAGACATGCCCAACGGATCGTCGCCGGCTGCGAGCGAAGCGCCGCAGGCAACAACAGGGTCGTCCAAGCAATCTGGACCGGACCCGCTGATCGGTCGCTTGGTGAACGACCGCTTCAAGATCACCGCGCTCATCGCGCGTGGTGGCATGGGCAAGGTCTATCGTGCAGAGCAAGCGCCGCTCGGTCGCATCTGCGCGGTCAAGGTCCTGAACCCGAACTACTCGGGTGAGCACGACCCGGAGTTCCACAAACGCTTCTTCCTCGAAGCGTCGATCAGCTCGAAGCTCACGCACCCCAACACGGTGACGATCTTCGATTACGGCCGCACCGACGACAACATCTACTACATGGCGATGGAGTACCTGGAGGGGCGAACGCTCCACCGGTGCCTCCGCGAAGAAGGTCCGTTCACCGAAGAACGCACGACCCACATCGCTCGCCAGATTTGTCGCTCTCTCCGCGAAGCGCACTCGCTCGGGGTCATCCACCGCGACCTCAAGCCGGCCAACGTCTACCTCATCGAGCACGGCGACGAGACCGACTTCGTCAAGGTCCTCGACTTCGGCTTGGTGAAGAACATCGACGAGACCAAGGGTGAAGACCTCACCCAAACCGGTCTCTTCATGGGCTCGCCGAAGTACATGGCGCCCGAGCAGATTCGCGGCGAGCACGTCGACGCGCGCACGGACATCTACGCGCTCGGCATCATGATGTACGAGATGATCACCGGAAAGGTGCCGTTCGATCGGCCCAACTCGGTGAACATCCTGATGGCGCACGTGAACGAGCGCGTCCCGCCGCTGCGCGAGATGCAGCCCGCCGTCGAGTGCTCCGAGGCCTTCGAAGCCACCATCTTCAAGTGCGTCGAGAAGAACCCCGACGATCGCTTCAAGACGATGGACGAGGTGCTCGCCGCGCTCAAACGCGCAGGTGGTGGCGCGCTGACGGCGACGATGGGAGCCGACCGCAGTGGTCAGTTCGATCTCCTCTCGTCGACGGGCAGCTTCACGCCATCGGGCAACGTGCTCAGCGGCAACCCGCTCTCGCCCGATCCTTCACAGTCGGGCTCCAACCCGCTCGCCGCGAGCGGTGCGACCGCCGCCGAGCAGAGGAAGGGCAGCAAGGCTCCGCTGATCATCGGCGCGCTCGTCGTCGCCGCTGCAGCTGCGATCCTCGTGGTGATGCTCTCGGGAAAGACGACCGACTCGAACGCCAACACCAAGCCTTCGGCGGCTCCGCTGCAGACGCCTTCCGCCGTCGAGACGAAGACGACCAGCGCCACCACCACCATCCCGGCGCTCTCCACGAGCGCGCCCATCGTCGACGACATGGTGAAGGTGCAAATCGAGTCCGACCCGCCGGGGGCTCAGGTGAAGGAAGACGACACCATCATCTGCGACGCGGCCGGAGCGACTTGCCAAGTGCTGGTCAACGACAAGCCGCGCAAGCTCACGCTCAACCTGAAGGACTTCAAACCGGCGACCATCAGCGTGAAGAAGGGCGACCCTGCACGCGTGGTCAAGCTCGAGCCGAACCCGAAATGGACGCCTCCGCCGAAGAACACCGGTGGTGGCGATTTCAAACCAGGCGACGGCGTCTGGAAGCCCGCGCCCTACTGACCTGACCGGAACCAGAGAGTGCCGACGACGAGGACCCGATGCGGTCCTCGTCGCTTTTTTGTCGCACCCTCGCGCAGGCGATACGCACGGACGGACGCGCCTCCGAATCGCGATTTCGAAGTGCTGCATGTTGTTCTCGATTTGGCGCAACATCAGGTACAGTCGATCTTGCGCGTCGTAGTCGGCGCGCAGTCGTCAGCGGTGGGGGTTTGGGTTCGTCTCGCTTCACGCGTGCCCGCGTGAAGGAGCAGCGCACGAGTGACGACGTCCGTTCGGTCGTCGTCGGAAGGGAGCACCTCCCGTGTTCGGTCGCCATCAATTCCGTCGAACGAAGGTCCTCGGCGGATCGCTGTTCGCAGCCATCCTCGGCTTCACGCTCTTCACCAGCGTCGCGCACGCAGGTGAAAAGGAAGAAGCCCGCCGGCACTTCAAGACCGGCATGGATCTCATCAACAAGGGTGAGTACGACCGGGGCATCGACGAGCTCAAAGAGGCGTACGAGATCCTTCCGCACCCGAACGTGCTCTACAACATCGCGCGTGCGTACGCCGAGTCCGGCGACCTCGAAGACGCGGTCGCGTACTACCGCAAGTACCTCGCCGAGAACCCGCCCGACAAGGACGAGATCGAGAACGTCGTCAAGTCGCTCGAGTCACGTCTGGCGAAGTCGAAGGCAGCAGCAGCAGCGGCTGCCGCGGCGGCCGGCGGAACCGGAACCGGAACCGGAACCGGCACGGGAACCGGAACGGGTACCGGCACCGGCACCGGCACGGGAACCGGAACGGGCACCGGCACGGGAACTGGAACCGGCACCGGAACCGGAACGGGCACCGGTACCGGAACGGGCGCCGGCGTCGCAGCCGGAGACCTCGGCGACAAGAAGGACGAGAACGTCTACGCCGACACGGTCGTCACCGTGTCGAAGGAAGCGCAGAGCCCCCTCGACGCGCCGAACTCGACCTTCATCATCACCGAGCAGGACATCCGTCTCTCGGGCCTTCTCCAGATCCCCGACCTCCTCACCCGCGTCGCCGGCGTCGACACCTCCGAGCTCACGTCGGCCGACCAGAACCTCTCGATTCGCGGGTTCAACGGCCGTCTCTCGAACAAGCTCCTCGTCCTCGTCAACGGCCGAAGCGTCCTGCTCGACTTCCTCGGCACCACGTTCTGGGACGCGCTCTCGATTCAGGTCGAAGACATCGAGCGCATCGAGGTCGTACGAGGCCCCGGCTCCGCGCTCTACGGCGCAGACGCGTTCGCCGGCGTCGTCAACATCATCACCAAGGAGCCAGGCGAAGGTAAGAGTCACGTCTCCGGCGCCATCGGTTCGCAGAACGGCGCCACCGGCTCGCTGTACCACGCGAGCGTCGGGGCCACTGGCCACGCCGGCGCGTGGAACTATCGCATCAGCTCCGGCTTCAACCAGGAAGCGCGTTGGAGCCGCGAGACCGCGCCCGGACGCGTCGACCTCGTCTACAACACCTCCGAGCAAAATATCGGCCTCCGCGACGCCGACATCGACATCCGTCTGACGCGCAACTTCGGCAAAGACGTCAAGATCGGCGTCGGCACCGGCTACGCGAAGATCCTCCGCAATTTCTACGGAATCGGCGCCTTCCTCGACGCGTACACCAACCTCGAGATCGGCGACGTCACCGCCTTCGTCCAGTCCAAGCACTGGAACTATCGCGCGTTCTGGAACTGGGGCAGCGCAATCGTGCAGCCGACGGTCACGTACATCGGCGAACCGACGTACCGCGCCGACGTCAAGATCAACACCGTCGACAACGAGCTCACCTACGGCGGCGAATTCAAGCACGGCATCTTCGCGCACGATTTCCGCGTCGGCGCCAGCTACCGCATGAAGACGGTTCACTGGAGCTACCTCACCGACCTCAGCCTCGTCGAGCACCACTTCGCCGCCTTCGGACAGGACAGCGTCCACGTCGGCGAGAAAATCATCGTCGTCGGCTCCCTCCGCGGCGACTACGTGCCCTACCTGAAGAAGACGATTCCCTCGCCGCGCGGCTCGATCATCTATCGGCGCACCGCCGGGGACGCGTTCCGCTTCACCGTCAGCTCCGCGTTCCGTACGCCGTCGTACCTCGAGTCGTACCTCGGCTTCCCGGTCACGACGCCGAACACCGGCGCCGAAGTTCCGGCAGTGAGCGCCAGGCCCGAAGACCCGGGCTACAGGATCCAGCCCGAGCGAATCCTCACCACCGAGATCGGGTATCAGAACCAGGCGTCCGACTACTTCGCGATCGAAGTGAACGCCTACTTCAACCGCGTCACCGACCTCATCGTGCTCACGTCGAACCGCGCACTGACGCCGTCGTCGGCCGCGAAGGGCACGCCCACCTACGACGTCAGCACCGGCCGCTACGTCGCCGCCGTCGGTGGGTGGACCAACGACTGCCAGATCTTCAACGCCTACGGCGGTGAGCTCGGCCTTCGGTCCTTCCCCACCACCGGTCTCGACCTCTACGCTTCGTACGCGCTCACCATCATCAACCAGACGGCTCCTTCGGGATGCGTCGCGACGGTGAAGGACGAGCGCACGAGCCGACACAAAGTCACCGCCGGCGCGCAGGTTCGTACCAAGTTCGGTCTCGATGCCTCCCTCGACGTCTTCTTCGAGAGCCGGCAAATCTGGGCCGAACAGCGTCCGAACTACGTGACGCGCGACATCGAGTACCAGCAGTTCTACCTCGACAGCTATCCGCAGTTCAGCGGACGCATCGGCTATCGGTTCAAGGGCGAGCCGTTCGAGCTCGGGCTCGTCGGCTACAACCTCCTCAACACCGTCCACCGTGACCACCCGTTCGGCCAGACCATCGGTCGCCGCGTGTGGTTGATGGTCAACTACAAGTTCTAAGGAGGAGCACGTGAGCCCCCGCACCTCGACCCTGTTCCGTCACCTCCGCCCGCTCTGCCTCGTCGGCCTCGTCGCCGGCGCGGCTTGCAGCGTCAACCTCCCGATCGACAACGTCGTCGACAACCCCGGCGTCAACAAGCCGGTCGGCGTCATCCAAGGGACGGTGAGCTACGTCGGGCCGCCCCCGTGCTTCAAGAACGGGCGCGTGCAAGGCGTGATGGTCATCCTCCTCTTCGCCTACAACAACCCGCCGCCGCCCGACGGCCTCGCGACCACCGCGCTCAACTTCACCGCCATCGCCGGCGACAAGATGTTCGCCGACCTCGCGCGGCCCGGTCCTGCCGAGCCGGGCGGTGGTGACAAGGCCTTCTGCCCCTCGCTCGACTCCGGCCCCGTCGCCGCCACGTCCGACTACACGATCAGCGAGCTCGACGCCGGCCAGTACCAACTCCGCGCATTCTACAGCCGCCAGAACGCGTTCAACCCGCTCTTCGACTACGCCAATCTTCCGGTCGTGGGTGACTCGACCGGCGGCGCGGTCTTCGATCCGTCGGCGACGACGCCCAAGTTCATTCCCGTCACCATCGGCCAGCCCGACAAGACGGGAAAGCTCGTGATGCCCGACACCGGATACCTGACGAAGGGCGTCCCGGTCATCGTCGGCGGCGCACTGCGCACCAATCGGCCTTATTTTTACGTCGATTATGCCGGCTCGCGCGGCTTCGCCAACCCGAAGGGCACCGCCAAGGACGTGCAGTCCGCGTGGCCGTACGACGACACCGTCGCCGGCGACGTGCAGGGCATCGTCTTCCCGCAAGATCACCCGATCACCTCGAACCAGAAGCTCGAGTGCCTCGGCAAGGTCGATCCGACCTGCAGCGCGCTCGAGTTCGCCGAGAAGTCGCTGCCGTCGATTCATTTCAGATACGGCCTCCCGGGGCTGGTAACCGACACCACTGCGACCGATGCCTGGCTCGGCAAGAACGCGAAGCCCGACATCGCGTTCGGCGACAACAAGCCGCTGCCCTTTTACGACCTCAACCCGGTCGGCTCCGACGTCGACTCCGGCAATCACTTCGCGCTCACCCGCAACTTCTTCAGCGACGGCACGCCAGCGGTGCTGGTCGACAACGAAGCACTGGAATCGCTCGGCAAAATCGCCGATCTTTTCCCGGCCGTCGTCCTCGCGAAGATGCAGAACGACGATCAGGGCAACCTCCTCGAACCGCTCGCTCCGCAATCCGACCCTATCGTCGTCGTCCAGGGTTTCACCCTCACGGGAAACTCGATGAAGGCCTCGTCGGAGAGCGAGCTCGTCGGTGGTGGTCTCGCCACCTGCGCGGACGCCACTTCCTGTGGCGATCCTGGTGGAAAGAGTCCGCTCCACACCAAGGGTGGCGTCGTCCTCGCCGACGACTTCACCGCACTCATTCGTCCCGCAGCCCTCTGCGTGCGCCCGTCGCTCTCGCCGAACCTCACCGGCAAGCTCGTCGTCCCGTACCAGTTCGACCCCAACCCCGCGAACGGCGGCGACAAGTCGCTCGTCAACGAGAAGCGCCTCAAGGACACCCAGCCTCGCGTCGAGAACGTGCTCTATGGCTGCCTCCCGCCGGGCTACTACTCGATCAACGTCGTTCAACCGACGGGGCAAGCGTGGTCTTTGCCGAACATGCTCGGCACCTGCTCGTACACCGCGACGGGCATCCCCAACGAGGAGTGCAAGCGCTACCCAGACAACGTCGCTGCGTCGCTGATGACCAAAGGCTTCCCGACGAGGCCGCTGCTCAGCTCGCAGATGATCTACAAGACCAACCCGGACGGCTCGATCGCGACCGATGCGGGCGGTGCGAAGATTCCGCTCATCGTTCACATCACGCCGTCGGCGCGCTGCATGCACCCTTCGGCGGGCGACGCCAAGGTGCTCGTCAGCAACGCCGTCCACGAGGACGAGAACCACAACGGCATCCTCGACGGTGGCGAGGACAAGAACGGCAACGGCATCCTCGACATGGCGATCCCCGAGATCTGCCGGGAGCTGAAGCCGGTCGGTAGCAAGTGCGTCGACGACATCCAGTGCGGTGCCGCCACGTGCAAGAGCGGGATCTGCTCGCTCAAGTGAGCGTGCGGACGCGCGATCGTCGATGACGCTCGCGTATCTGGCAGGGGCGGTCGTCCAACGGGTCGACCGCCCTTCGCCTTTTTGTTTCGTCCTCTCGCTGCGCTCCCCCGGGCGATCGCACGAGCTGGCGATCATCGCCGCGCGACCGCACGTCGCGATCGGTGAGGTGGCCGAGTCGCCGCGGGTGAAGGGGAAGAAGCCCGACGCCGAGACGATGCGCTGGCGAAAGCTCCTCGAGGGTGCGCGCGTGGTCGCGGTCGAGTGGCGGGAAGACACGCCGCGCCGGTGGTATCGGTTGCGCCTCGTGCGTGCGGGTGAGCCGAGCGCGGTGGTGGCGACGCGTGATGGGATTGCTCTCTTGCTCGACGTCGGCGCGGCCGAGGACAGTCTCGTTTCGCCGAAGATTGCTTCGCAACTTCGCCTCGCCCTCGAAGACGACGCCGAGGAGCTCGCCGCCCTCGCCACCTCTGCCCTCGAACGCACGCGAAAAGAAGCTCTGGAAGGGCGGCGACGGGCGCTGGTGGGACAAGTTGCACGCGTGGTGCAGAAACTCGAACGACGCATCCAGGCCGTCGACGGCGATCTCTCTCGCATCGGTGAGGCCGAGTCGCTGACCGAACGAGGCGCGCTCCTCTCGGCGAATGCCCACCTCGCGAAGCGCGGCGCGCGTGAGCTGGCGGTGGACGACTGGTCGACGGGAGAGGCGGTGCGCGTGACCCTCGCGCTCGATCCGAGCAAGAGCGCGCGCGAGCAGGCCGACGCCCTCTTCCATCGGGCCAAACGTTTGAAGCGCGGCGCCGCGGTGGCGATGGGTCGACGTGCCGAAGCCGAGCGAGCCCTCGCCCAGGTGCGCGTGCTCGTGGCCGAACTGCTCGCAGCGCCCAGTCACGACGCGCTCGACGTGCTCGCGAGCCGGGCCGAGAAGCTCGGGATCCGCGCGCCGAAATCGTCCGAAACGTCGAGAAAAGAAGCCACTCCGGCGCGGGTGCCGTTCCACGTCTTCCGCAGCTCCGCGCGCACCATCTACGTCGGCAAGAACGCGAAGGACAACGACGCGCTGACCACGCAGGTGGCGCGGCCACACGACCTCTGGCTGCACGCCAAGGGAACGACGGGCGCGCACGTGGTGGTGCCGCTCGAGAAGACCGAGGTTTGCCCGCCCGAGCTGCTCGTCGATGCCGCGCATCTCGCGGCGCACTTCTCGTCGGCGCGCGGCGAACAGGTCGTCGAGGTCAGCTACGTGCCGCGCCGATACGTGCGCAAGCCGCGAGGGAGCGCGGTCGGTTCGGTCAGCGTCGAGCGGGAGAAAGTCCTCGTGCTCCGCGTCGAGCCCGAACGACTGCGACGGCTGCTCGCGGCGGGAGAGGGCGAGATCGTTTCATAGCCACGCTATCGAACGCGCCGACGACGCAAGAACATGAGGCCCGCGATCGCGAAGCCGGCGAAGGTCGCGGTGGTCTCGTCGCCGGGCGTGTCGGTCATGCGGCACGAGCACCCTCCGCTGGCATCGCCGTTCGCCTCGAAGCTCACGCCCCCGTCGACGCCTGCATCGGGAGGTCCGCCGCTCGGCGTCGTCGCGCGCAGATCGTCGAGCACGAAGTCTCCGTTGCCCGTCGAGACGGGATCGAGACGAAGCTTGGTGATGGTGCCCTTCCACGAAGGGTGCGCGTGGAGATCGACGATTACGTCGTGGAACGCGCCGTCGGCAGGAATGTCGACATCGACCGCGCGCGCTTCGGCGAACCCAGGCGCGTCGGTGGTGGCGAAGTACAAACGCGCCGGCGTGGCGAACGGCGTCTTCGCACGAACTTTCACCGCCCCGTAGGCCTCGGCCGAGAAGCTGGTATCGGGCCCGATCGCTTGCGGATCGTCGCCGGTGCAGGTGATGAGCAACGTCTGATCGCTCTTCGCCGCGAGGCTCGCCGCACCCGAGGGCGCGAAGCCTTCGAGCACTTGACCATCGAAGCTCCAACGCACGTGCGAATAGACGTCCAGATCGAGCGCCGCGCGGAGATCGCCGCCGTTGAACTTCTGCGCACCCCCGACGTTGGTGGGCGCCGCGTCCCACGAAGCCTTGGTGTAGATGCCCGGCGCGTCCTTGACCCACACGCGCAACTGCGGATGCGGCGTGACGGCGCCCATCGAGTAGAGCGGCGAGTTCACCGTCAGGTGGAGGCGCTTGGTCTCCTTCGGCGAGAGCGCGTTCATGTTGAACGAAAGCGATTTTCCCGGCGCATCGTGAGGCGGATTGTCGGGCCTGGCGTCGGCGTCGTTGACCTTGAACGTCCCCGGCGTGCCGTTGTCCGATTGGATCTCGTAGTGGGCGATCGTCAGATACGGATCACCGACGTCGACGCCGAGCGTGAGCGCCGAGGTCGCCGCGCCGCCGCTGTTGCTGACGGTGAGATCGACGGTGATCGCCGCGTCGCCTTCGAAGGCGTCACCTACGCCCTTCGATACGCCGTCGTCGAAGCGATCTTTGGCGTCGGTGCTCGCGTGCACTTCGAAGAGCGCGCCCGAGGGAGGCGTCGCTCCGCCCGGACAATCGGTGACGTTGAGGGGTGAAGGATCGGAGATGGCCGCGCTCGGTGAGCCGCACGAAGCACAGATCTCCGACTTCTTCGGATACGAGAGCGGGAAGCCTTTGTAGCCGGCGGTGCCCGTCTCCTTGAGACCATACGGCACGCGCACGTATCCCCAGATGAGCTCTTGGTACGGGTAGTTGCCGCCGGAGAGCCCGCCCGGATCGCGGTACGGTTTCCGATCGGCCGGATAGGCGGGGTTGTTCGGGTTGTTCTTGAACGCGAGCCCGTTGTACGCCCACGTCGCGATGTACCAGTCCTCGATGACGTCGAGTCGGTTGTCGCCGACCGAAGGCGTCGCCGCCCATTTCTGTCCGAGAATTTGGCTGCCGACCGAGACGTTGTAGGCCGGGTCGGAGGCGACGAGGTTGGCATCGTAGGCGCTGGTCTCGCCGGTGCGCATGCCGCTCGTCACCTGCATGAGGCCGTAACCGCAGTCGAAGGCGATGATCGTCTGCGAGACGCCGGTGCACGTCGGACCGGTCGGCACACAGAACTGGTGCCACGCCACCGACTCCTGCACCGAGATCGCCTTCAGGAGCACGCACGGATAGCGCGCGGGCGTCTTCGTCGCCGGGTGCGGTTTTCCAGCGCCATCGTTGAGCGTGAGCGAATACGTCCAACCGAGCGAGCCATAGACGCTCGGGCCCGGCGCGATCTTGTCGAAGAGATCGGAGAGCTCGGTGAACGTCGGGTTCGGCTTCGCCACCGGCGCGACGCGGCATGTGGTGTAGCTCGGGCAGAAGGTCGGTCCGCAACCGGCGCCGGCATCGCGTGCGATGGCGACGACGCCGAGCGTGAGCCCCGCGAGGAGCGCGCCGCCGAAGAGAGCGCGGTTTCGTGCATTCACGGCGCACCTCCCGCGCCCGCGAGAAATCCAATCGCGGTCACCTCGTCGTGCGTCGACGCTGCGGGCACGATCGCCACTTGGATGCCGCTCACCGGATCGTAGGCGAACGTGCGCGGCGGCTCGTCACCGGCTTGGACCTTCGGCGTGTGGCGCACCGCGATCCATCGTCCGTCTCCGCTGACGTGCGTGACCGCGTCGCTGCCGTCGCCGAAGGGCGCGATCAACGCATATTTTCCCGAGGAAGGCGCGATGGTGGCGAGCCCATGATCGCCTTCGCTGGAGAGCGCGACCTCGCCCGTCGGGAGCGCGAAGGGCATCGCGTGATCGTTCGTGGTGGTGAAGAGCGCGCGCATCGACGACGTCGACGGATCGAGCGCCACGACCTGCCAAGTCTGCGCTTTCGGCGCCGTCAGATCGACGAAGACGAGCCGCTGGTGCACCGCGTCCCACGAGAAATCGCGCGCGAAGGGCGCGATCGCCGGCGAGAGATCGCGTGACGTGCCGGCCACCGGATCGATCGCGATCACCGAAGCGCCCGTGCGCGTCGAGAGATAGACGACGACCTCCTCACGGCCCGCCTCCGTCAACGTCGCGAGGAATGCTTGGTAGCCGTGCGTGCGAAAGAGCGTGTGCAACGTCCCGGTTCCCGGATCGACGGCGTCGATGGTCAAGACGTCGTCGCGAAGCAGCAACTGCTGCGACTCGGTGTCCGTCGGCTCGGGCCCATCTTGCCCGCGCGCGACGATCACCATGCCGCTCTTGGTGACGATCGGCGCCTGCGCTTTCGCGACGCCGCTGCACAGCTTGGCCACGCCTTTGGCGTCGATGCGATGGAGCGCGTTGGCGTACGACGAGTGACGATCGCCGTCTTCGGCGAGCACCACGTACGCGGTGAGGCCGTCACGCGCGACGATTCCGCGACGCGCCGAGCCCGGCGGATGAACGACGGCGCCGAGCTTGGTCAGCGATGCGGTGCTCTTTCCGGGCGTGACGTCGGCGACGCTGAACGTCGTCTCGCTGCCATCGACGGCTCCATGAAGGACGCCGAGCCGCACGCTCGTCGGCGGCGAGGGTGGCGCCGAGGGCCCCGCCTGCGCAGAGGGACTGCGCGATCGAGTGAGCAGGCCGACGGTGACGAGGGCGCCGGCGAGACCCGCGAGGAGGAGGTAGCGTTGCGAAGCACGCATGTGGGCTGGATCGTAGCAGCGTCGCTGTATTTCTTCGGCCCCGTCCGACACGAGCGGACGACGCAGCATGAGGACGATCACGGTGTCACTCGTCGGAGACGGCGAGGGGCAAAAGGAGCTGCTATATCGCCTCTCCGATGTACGCCGTCGCCCGTGCAACCGCCCTCGCGCTCGCGCTCTCGCTCGCCGCGCTTGGCTGCAGCTATCCGGTCGGTGATTACGTCTTTACCGACACGGCGACCGACGCGGTGACCGACGCAGGCCACGCCGACGCGACGATCGACGGCGGCGCGCCCGACACGGCGAACGACAGCGGACCCATCGACGGCACGGTCGAGGTCCTCACCATCTGCACGCCTCCGAAGAGCGCGTGCGGCATCGACTGCGTCAACCTCCAGAACAACGAAAGCCACTGCGGCAGCTGCGACTTCTCCTGCGCGACCGGCGAGGTCTGCAAGGGCGGCAAGTGCCGCGGTGGAGACGGTGGCTAGCGGGCGCGAAGTCGTCTGCGAAGGTCGCAGTCACCGCGGACGAATCACGTCGGTGCCCATGAACGCGCGCAGCGCTTCGGGGACGACGACGCTGCCATCGGGACGCTGACATTGCTCGAGCACCGCGACGAGGGTGCGACCGACCGCGAGGCCGCTGCCGTTGAGCGTGTGGACGAGCCGCGGCTTCTCTTTGGTGCCCGGCGCCGCCACCTTGCGATAGCGAATCTGCGCACGGCGAGCCTGGAAGTCGCCCATGTTCGAGCAGCTGCTGATCTCGCGATAGGCGTTCTGACCGGGGAGCCAGACCTCGAGATCGTACGTCTTGCGTGCGCCGAAGCCGATGTCGGCAGCGCAGAGCTGCACTACGCGGTAGTGGAGACCGAGCGCCTGCAACACCTTCTCGGCGTGTCCGGTGAGCTCCTCGAGCGTCTGATCGCTCGTCTCGGCCGTCGTCATCTGCACCAGCTCGACCTTCTGGAACTGATGATTGCGAATGAGCCCCTTGGTGTCTTTGCCGTAGCTCCCCGCCTCGCTCCGGAAGCACGAGGTGAGCGCGGTGTACTTGATGGGGAGCTGCGCCTCTTCGAGGATCTCGTCGCGGTGCATGTTGCAGAGCTGCACCTCCGAGGTCGGGCTGAGGAAGAGGTCGTAGGCGCGATCGGGATCGGCCTTCACCGTCTTGAAGAGGTCGCCCTCGAATTTCGGGAGCTGGCCCGTCGCGTAGAGCGATTCGGTGCGCACCAGCGCCGGCGGCAACACCTCGGTGTAACCGTGATCGCGCGTGTGGAGGTCGAGCATCAGCGCTCCGAGCGCGCGCTCGAGACGCGCGCCGAGGCCGACGAGGACGCCGAAGCGTGCGCCGCTGATTTTTCCAGCGCGCTCGAAGTCGACGATGCCGAGCGCGACGCCGACCTCGACGTGATCGCGCGGTTTTGCCCCGATCACGGACGCCTCGGGCTTTTCGCCCCAGGTGCGAACGAGCCGGTTGTCGTCCTCGCCACGCCCATCGGGGGTCGACGGATCGGGGAGGTTGGGAAGCGCCTCGAGGATCTGCGTCAGCTCGACTTCGACCGCGGTGACGTCGGCTTCGAGCTGCTTCACCTCGGCGCTCAGCACCTTCAGCTCGTCGCGCTTGGCGGCGAACTCAGGTGTGCCCTTGGGAGCCTTGGCCATCGCCTCGCTCTGGGCTTTTTGCGTTTGGATCTTTCCATCGCGGGCGACGATGCCGGTGTTGCGCTTCGACCGCAGCTCGGCGAGCCGGTCGAGGGTGACGGCATGCTGCGGACCACGACGGAGGAGCGCCGCACGGACCTCTTCGAGGTGATCGACGACGTAGCGAAGATCGAGCATGTCGGGCGAAGTACCATGCAGTTGGCACAGAGGGAATCTGAGCAGGTGTGACAGCATCCGACACTCTTGCCCCGTCGCCTGGAAGTGACAGTGGAAACGATGGGAGAGAAGTCGCGCAGACTGCCCTCTCGCGGTACGATCGATCTTTGGCGATGAGACCCGGCGATCTCCTCGAACAACGTTATCGACTGGTCCGCGTGCTCGGGCGCGGTCGGTCGGGCAGCGTCTGGTGTGCGCGCAACGAGCTGATCGATCGCGCGGTCGCCATCAAGATCCTCCATCGCTCGCTCGCCTCCGAGCCCGAGCGCCTGCAGCGCTTCTTCCAGGAAGCGCGCGCGTGCGGTCGCGTGCGACATCCTGCCGTGGTCGAGGTGCTCGATCTCGGCCAGGGCGACGACGGCGTGCTCTTCCTCGTGATGGAGCTCCTCGAAGGCGAGACGCTGAGCTCGCTCCTCGCGCGCCGCGGAAGGCTCGGCACCGACGAAGCGCTGTCGATCGTCATCCCCCTCGCGCGCGGTCTCGCCGCGGCGCACGCCCACGGCATCCTCCATCGCGATCTCAAGCCGGCGAACATCTACCTCCACAAGACGCCGACCGGCGGCTTGCAACCGAAGATCCTCGACTTCGGCATCAGCAAGATCCTCGGCAACGATCTGACGCAGTCCGGCGTCGTGCTCGGCACGCCGAGCTACATGTCGCCCGAGCAAGCGCGCGGCGTACCCGATCTCGACCCGCGCATGGACGTGTGGTCGCTCGGCGTCATCCTCTTCGAGTGCCTCACCGGCCGGCTGCCGTTCCTCGCCCGTGAGTATCGCGCCCTCGTCGAAGAGATCCTCGAGCGCAAGCACTCGCCGGTCGATCAAATCGCGCCCGACACGCCCAAAGATCTCTCCCGGCTCGTCGACGAAGCCCTGGAAAAACAGCGCGATCGTCGCGTCTCGTCGGCTGCGGCGCTGGCACAGAAGCTGACGTCGCTGCTGCGCGCACGTGGTGGTGCCGATCTCCTCCGCGAGCCCGAGGACGAGTTCTCCGACGGCGCGCCGACCCTCGCGCGCGATCGCGACCCGCTGACCGGTCACCCGATCGACGACACCGTCGGCGACAACACGATGAAGGCCGTGCAGCCCCAGGGCGCGAAGCCCCCGGCCGAGACGCCGCCGCCGACCCCTGCCGCCAAACCGCTGCTGCGACCTGGCAACGCCTCCTCGAAGAGCACGCCGATCGTGGCGCAACCCTCGGCGCTGACCGCAGCGATCGCCGCGCAGACGTCGGGCGGAAAACGCGCGAGTGCGATCGCGGTGCCGAGGCCGGCCGCCGGTACGCCGGCGCGCAAGACCGGCATCACCGGTGAGCACGTCGCCGCCGCCGTCGCCGTCGAAGCCGATCGGCTGCGTGCCGAATCGAGGCCTGAATCGAAAGACGTACGCACCGCGACGCTCGGTTGGGAAATGAACATCGCCAAGGCGGCGTCTGGACGCGACATTCGCGAAGACAGCACCGCCCGCCCGGCGCCGATCACCGAAGCACAGGCAGCGACCATCCTCGGCAGCGGGGCGACGAACAGCTCGACCGGCTCGGGTCTCTCCTCTGGTGCCATTCGCGTCGACGAGCATTGGGACACCACCGTCGCCGACGTCTCGCGCGAGGCGCTCGAAGCGAGCGGCTCGGCACCCGAATCGGCCCACGCCTCGCTCCCCAAGCTCGATCCGGCCAAGCCGCTCAAGGTCGAGGTGCAACCCGAAGCGGCGAAGGCCGTGACCCCGAAGTCAGGTGCCGCCGCGCCGAAGCCGGCCCTGGCCGACGACGATCTCGACGGAGAAGATCCGACCGAGGTCGTCGATCGGCCACGCATCGACGCCGCGCTCTCTCCGCAGAAGGCGGCGACTCCGGCGACGCTCGGCGCCATTCCTGGCTTCACGGCAGCTCCCGCCAACGGTTCGAAGCGGACCATCACCTCGGGCGCTGCGCGGGCAGCCGCGACGCCGATCCAGAAGGTGAAGACCCGCACCGTTCCGCCGCCGCCGGTGAAGAAGAGCTCGACGCCGCCACCGCCTCCGATGCGTTCGGCGACCCCGCCGCCGCCTGCCGTCGCGGCCGCTCCGACGAACGTCGATGCCTCGAAGGTGCCGACGAAGAGGCCGCCGAGGCCGCCGCCGAAGACGATTCCGCCGGGTGCTGGCGTGTCGAAGGCGACGATGCGACCGCCCGTCGACGGGTTCGCTGCGCCCGCTCCTCCGTCAGCCCCGCCGCCACGACGGTCTGCGCCGCCGCCTCGACCGAACGCGGGTCGCTCGGCGCCGCCGCCCGATGCGCCGTTGATCGCCCCTGAGATCTTCGCGCTTCAGCAAGACGTCGGCGTGTTCGATCTCATGGCCGAGTCGCGGCCGGCCCCCGAGGTGGAAGCGACGGCGCCGGCTTCTTCCGATCGCTCGTCGATCCCGGCGATTGGCCCCGCGACCAGCGTCGAGGACACCGATCGTCGCACGCGAAACGCGGCTGCGCCGATCGTTCCCTTCTTCGCTGCGGCCGCGGCCGTGCTCTTCGTCGTCGGCGCAGTGCTCGGCACCGTCGCTGCGCGCAGCGGAAAGACCGAACACGGCGTGCGCCGCTTCTGCAACGCACAAGCGGTGATCATCTCTCTTCGCATGCGCGAGCTCGAGGTCGCACAGCTCGAGGCCTCAAGGGTCGAAGCGCTCGCCAAGGCGAAGGCTGCCGACGACGCCAAGCTGAAGGCCGACGACGACGCCAAGGTCATCGCCGACGCTGCGGCTGCGAAATTGAAAGCCGATCAGGACGCGCTCGCTGCCGCGGCCGCTGCTGCTTCGGCGAGCGCGGATGCCGACGCGTCTGCTTCCGCGGCCGCCGCTCCGAAGCCAGTGCCGGTGCCGGTCGCCACCCCGAAGCCGAAGCCGAAGCCCCTCACCACCACGGTGAAGCCGAAGCCCGTCACCAAGCCGACGACGCCGACGAAGACGCCGACGAAGAAGCCCGCGACGACGACCGACTCGGGCAAGAAGAAGAGCGGCGAGAAGGAGTGGTGGGAAAAGAAGTTCTGATTTGGTCCGTCATCCCTTTGGAGGAGAGGTCCCAACGTGACAGTTCGCCGGCCGCAACCCTTCGCGTTTTTCGTCGCCGCCACCTTGATGGCGTGCGCGGGCGGCGAAGCCCCGGCTGGAGCCCCACGCGCCGACAGCGGGCATCCACCCGACGGAATTCTTCTCACCGATGGTGGTGCAACCGTCGACAGTGGCGAACCCTTCCCGACCTTCGACTCGCCCCCGCCCGACGGCGCTGGCCATGCTGACGTGGATCTCCCCGATGCGCCTCCAGCTGCCCGCGCCGAGCAGCTGGCGCTCGGCCTTCTCCACACCTGCGCACGTCTCGCCGACGGCACGGTGCGCTGCTTCGGCGACGGACGCGGCGGCGAGCTCGGCGACGGACGCAACATCGATCGCTCGTTCTCGTATCCGGTCTTCGGGCTCGACTCGGTGGCCGAAGTCGCCTCCGCGAACATGCGTCGTCGCACGTGCGCGAGGAAGGTCGACGGCACCGTTCGTTGCTGGGGCGCCTTCGACGATCTGCTGACGCTCCCCGACACCTGCTCGTTCGGCGATTCGACGGGCCTTCATGCTTGCTCGCGGACGCCGACGCCGGTGACGATGCCGGGCTCGGTCCTCGAGGTGTCGCTCGGCGGACAGACCTGCGTCGTGCGCAACGATGGCACCGTCCGCTGCCTCGGCGACACGGCCAATTTCTTCGACGCACCCGACGGGCTCACCGACATCGCCGAGGTCGCGGTCGGCGATGATCACGCGTGCGCGCGTCGCGACGACGGCACCGTCTACTGCTGGGGCCAAGGCTCTCTCGGGCAACTCGGGTTCGACGGCAGCGACATCTGCGTCACCGACGTCGGCGAAGGCCGCTGCAGCAAGCTCGCCCGCCTCGTCACCGGCCTCACCGGCGTCGCACGTCTCGGCGCCGGCGACTCGTTCACCTGCGCGATGATCGTCGATGGCACCGTGCAGTGCTGGGGCGCCAATTTCGCCGGCCAGCTCGGCTATGGCGCGGTCGACAACTGCACCAAGTACGCGTACCCGTGCGGCATTCGCCCGCGCGCGATCGACGTCAGCGACGTCATCGACATCGCCATCGGCGGCTACCACGGCTGCGTGCTCCGCTCCGATCACACGGTCGCGTGCTGGGGAAACAACGACGAAGGCCAGCTCGGCTATGACACCAAAGCGGTCTGTGGCGGCGGCGCGATGATCTCTTGCTCGATCAAACCGGAGCCGGTCGTCGGCCTCACCGACGTCGTCGAAATCGCCGCCGGAGGCCGCCACACCTGCGCACGCACCAGCGACGGCTCGACCTACTGCTGGGGCGCCAACGACCAGGGCCAACTCGGCGACGGCACCACCGACAGCAGAAACCGCCCCACCCTCGTGAAGTGGTAGGGCCCCCGGCGACGGCCGGGGATGAGACTGTCGACCCCGAACGAGAGCGACTGGCTCAGTTCGGCGTGGGGAGCGGGATCGGGTTCTTCGGCGGCGCGGGCGGTTTCGGCTGCGTCGGGACGGGCGTTGGGAAGTTCGGGGGCGGCTTGACCGTCGGGCCCGGTCCGGGAACGGGCGGAGGCGGATTGAAGATCGGCGGCTTCGCGGTCGGCTGCGGCGGGGGCGGGGGCGGCGGCGGATTCGCCGGAGGCTTCACGACCGGGGGCGGCGGCGGCGGCGGCGGCGGGTTCGCCGGAGGCTTCACCACTGGAGGCGGCGGCGGCGGCGGATTGTAAATCGGCGGCTTGGGCTGGACGGGAACGTTTGCACCCGCACCCGGCACCGGCGTCGGGGCGACCGGAGCACCGACCACCGGCGCGGGCGTCGGCATTCCCACCACCGTCGTCGGCGTCGGCGAACCCACGACGGCAGGCGCCGGCGTGACGGTCGGCGTCGCTGCAACGGGCGCGTTCGGATCGGCCGCGACGGGCGCGGGCCCAGGCGCAGCAACGGCGGCCGGCGGCGGATTACCGGGCGGAGGCCCCTGTTGGGTTTCGATGGTGCAAGCTGCAGCGCCGAGCGCGGCGACGACCACCACGATCGAGGGGCGAAGTAGGGAACGAGCCATCGGGCGAGCTTGCAAGAGCTCTCGCCCGAAGTCGAGTGATCGGGCGCACGGGATCCGTCGTCGACCTACTTGTTCCGTCGTCTAGGATTCTCTGCTTGCGCTGGATCGATGCCTATTTGCTGGCCTTCGGCGGAGGCGTCGCGCTCGGCTTCGGCGCCGGGGGCTTGGGCTTGGGCTTGCCGGAAGCGCTCGCCGAAGCGGACGCCGAAGCGCTCGCAGCAGCTTCGGGCGGCGGAGGAGGCTCGGCGCTCGTCGCGGCGGGCGGCGGCGGCGGGGCCTCGGCAGGCGTCCAAATTTCGCCACCTTGCGGCTGCACGGCAGTCGGCGTCGCGGGCGACTTCGCCTCGGAGCCACCGCAGGCCACGAGAATGCCGACGACGGTGAAAGAGAGCACGTGGACCCTGAGGCGCGTGGATACCTGCGGCATGGCGGGAATCATCAGCGCCCCGCGTGCGTACGACAAGGGTTTTCACTCGACTTCGTGCAGTCGCCCACGCACTCGCGTTTTCGCCAAGCCCGCGCGGGCGGCTATACTCCAACCGACATGATCAACCCCGACCGCCTCGGTCGCGCCTGCCTCGTGGCGGGCTCGCTCGGCCTGGCTACGTATCTCGGTCTTCTCCCCACTCGCTTCGGAGAAGGGCTTTTCAAAGGGCTCTACACGGGAGCGCAGGCCGCACCGCTGGCGCCGGGGCAGAAGAAGGGACCGTATGCGCTGAGCAAGGCGCAGGTCGTTCAGCGCACGCTCGAGCTCATCAGCGACGAGTACGTCGATCCGAAGCGCGTCGTCCCGCGCGATCTGTTGCTCTCGGCGCTCAACGCCGTGCAGCGCGACGTCGCGCAGGTGCTGGTGCAAATCGATCCCGGCGGCGCCACCGCGAAGATTCGCGCCGACGACAAGGAGATGACCCTCAAGGTCGACGACGTCAACGGCCCTTGGGACGTGCTCGCGCACATTCGCACCGTCTTCCAGTTCCTCGAGGTCAACCTCAAGGACAGCCCCGACATCGATCTGCGTGACGTCGAATACGCAGCCTGCAACGGCATGCTGAAGACGCTCGATCCGCACTCGGTGCTCTTCTCGCCCGAGGCCTACAAAGACTTCAGCGTCGGAACGAGCGGGAAATTCGGCGGTCTCGGCATCGTCATCTCCATCAAAGACAAGATGCTGACGGTGAACAGCACGATGCCTGGAACCCCTGCGGCCGGCGCCGGCCTGCAGAAGGGCGATCGCATCATGCAGATCAACGGCGAGGCCACCTCGACGATGGGCATCAACGAGGCGGTGCAACGTCTCCGCGGCGATCCGAAGACCAAGGTCACGCTGCTCATCCACCGCGATGGCAAAGACGGTTGGGCCGGCACCAAGCCGTTCGAGCTCCAGCGCGAAGAGATCAAGGTCGCGAGCGTCGAGTGGAAGGGGCTCGACGACGGCGTCGGCTACATCCGTCTCAAGCAGTTCGCGAAGCAGACCGCGCCCGACATGTTGAAGGCGATGGCCGAGCTCGCCTCGACGGGCCACAACAAAGGCCTCGTCCTCGATTTGCGCGGAAATCCAGGCGGTTTGCTCGATCAAGCGAGGCAGGTCGCCGACGCGTTCGTGAAGTCGGGCGAGATCGTCATCCAAGACGGGCGCAAGGAAGGTCGCATCGTCGACGAGGCGAAGGACGACAAGGGCGAGCCCAACTATCCCATCGTCGTGCTCGTCAACTCGGGCTCGGCGAGCGCCAGCGAGATCGTCGCCGGCGCGCTGAAGAACCTCGATCGCGCGGTGATCATCGGCGAGACGAGCTTCGGCAAGGGAAGCGTGCAGAAGGTCGAGACCGAGATCCCGCCCGACGGCGCGGCGCTCAAGCTCACCATCGCGCAGTACCTGACGCCAGGCGACATCAGCATCCAAGGCGTCGGCATCACGCCCGACGTCGAGCTCGCGCCGATGACGGTCGACTTGCAGGAGCTCGATCTCGACGCCGATCAACCGCTCTATCGCGAGGCCGATCTCGCGGCGCACCTCTCGAACGCGAAGGCGAAGGAGGGCGGGCGTCCGCTCGACATCATCAAGTACGATTTGTCGCGGGAAGATCGCCTGGCGCTCCGCGAGCGCAACGGCGATCCCGACGATCAGTTCGCGCTCGACTTCCAAATCGCCTTCGCGCGCAAGTTCATCAAGGCGGTCGGTCCCATCGCCGACAAGCGCGTGGAGCTGGTGAAGAAGGCCAAGGGCCTGATCGAGACGAGCAAGGCGGAGGAGCAGAAGAAGGTCGAGGGCGAGCTCGGCAAGGTCGGCGTCGACTGGTCCGACGGCGAGGCTTCCGGCACCTTCGACGCGTCCAAAATCAAGGTCGCGATCGAGACGACGAAGGGCGCGAACGACATCATCGCCGGTGACGCCGTCGAGATGAAGATCACCGTCACCAACGAGGGCACCGTCCCGCTCTATCGGCTGCGCGCCGAGACCAAGAGCGACGCCGGCATCTTCGACGGGAAAGAGCTGGCGTTCGGCAAGGTCGAGCCCGGCAAGTCGCGCACGTGGACGACTCCGCTCGGCTACTGCGAGCCCGAGGGTTTCAAAGCCGGCTCGAGCGCGGTCCTGCCGAAGGACGCGCCGCGCATCTGCACCATCCCGAAAGACACGATCACCCGCGCCGACGCGATCAAGATCCACTTCGAAGAAGCGCACGATCACGTGCCGATCGATGCCGAGGTACGCACCACCGTGAAGGCGCTCGGGCGGCCTTCGTTCGCCTATTCGTACCAAGTCATCGACGACGTCTCCGGCAACGGCGACGGCGCGCTGCAGGTCGGCGAGAAGGCTTCGCTCTACCTGACGGTGAAGAACACCGGCAGCGGGAAGAGCTTCGAGACCGAAGCGTCGATCCACAACCTCTCGGGCGACGGTCTGCTCCTTCGCGACGCGCGCTTCGATTTGTCCGACATGGCGCCGGGCGAGCAGCGGCAGGTGCACTTCACGTTCGACGTGCAGCCGGCGTTGCAAGGGAACGAGGCGAAGGTGCAGCTCTCGGTGCGCGACGCCGAGCTCCGCGAGTCGGCCAACGAGCGCGTGGTGATGCCGATTCTCCCCGACATCCCCATCACCAAGCTGAGCGGCGTCTTCAAGGCCGACTCGGGCTCCATCGACTTGCTCGGCCTTCCGCGCGGCGACGAGCGGCCGTTCGGGCAAATCCCCAAGGACGGCGCGCTCGGCATCACCGGCATGTTCGGCGATTATCTCCGCGTCGATCTCGGCAGCGGTCGCTTCGCGTTCGCCCTGAAAAAGTCGGGCAAAGTCGGCGGTGGCACGCTGCCGGTGAAGACGAAGACGACGAAGGACAAGGACAAGCCGGCGAGCGATCAGCCGTGGCTCGATCTGCTGTCGCACTCGCCGCCGGCGATCGAGGTCGAGACGCTCGATCTCGTCACCAAGAGCGACAAGGTGAAGCTGAAGGGCTTCGCCATCGACGGCGACAAGGTGCTCGACGCCTATGTCTTCGTCGGCGCACGCAAAATCTACTACCGCTCCAACAAGGGCGGGACCGATCCGAAGAAGGAGCTCGTCGAGCTCGACGTGCCGCTGCGTCCGGGCATCAACTACGTCAGCGTCTGGGCGCGCGAGAGCTCCGAGACGACGATGCGCAAGGTCTTCGTCATCCGTCGTGACGGACCGAAGGGCGAGCTCCTCGACACACCCAAGGCCGACGACGACGTGTACGAGCTCCTCGGAGGATCGTCTTCGGACGAGTGACTCGGACGATGCCGGGCGTGGCCGCGCAGCGGGACCAGGCGCGTCGGCTCGCCGCCCTCGGCGTCTTTCTCGGTGCGGCGACGGCGGCAGCGTGTCTCGTCGTCGTCGCGCTCGACGTCAGCGCCAGCCATGCGCCACGTGGGCTCCTGCTGGTGATGCTGGTGCTCGGTGCGGCCTCGGCGGTCGCCTCCGTCGCCAGCGCCATCACCAGCGCGCGAGCCTTTGCGCGCCTCGAGAAGGAGTCACGCGCAGCCGTCGCCGCCGCAGTGACCGCAGCCGTCGCCGCCGCACGCGGGCTCGGCGCCTATCGCTTGGTCGAGCGCATCGGCAGCGGCGGCATGGGCGAAGTGTGGACCGCACAACACCAGCTCTTGGTGAGGCCTGCGGCGATCAAACTGATCCGGCCGGAGGTCTTGCGGCGGAGTAGCCCGGAGGCGCTCGACGTCGTCCGCAAGCGCTTCGCGCTCGAGGCGCAGGCGACCGCTTCGCTGACGTCACCGCACACCGTCGAGCTCTACGATTACGGCGTCGCCAGCGATGGCAGCTTCTTCTGCGTGATGGAGTTCCTCGACGGCACCGACCTCGAGAGCATCCTCGTCCGCAGCGGCGCGCTCCCCGTTTCCCGCGTCGTCCATCTCCTCGAGCAGGTGCTCCACTCGCTCCGCGATGCGCACGCGCGAGGCGTCGTCCACCGCGACATCAAGCCGGCCAACGTCTTCGTCTGCCACAAGGGCGGCGACTGGGACTTCGTCAAGGTGCTCGATTTCGGCATCGCCAAGCAGATGCAGAGCGACGCGCGGATCACCGACGACGGCGCCGTCTTGGGAACGCCCGCGTACATGGCGCCCGAGGTGATTGCCTCCGAGCCGACCGTCGACGGACGCGCCGATCTCTACTCACTCGGGTGCATGGCCTATCGGATGCTCACCGGACACGACGTCTTCACGGAAAAAGAAGCCATTTCGTTGATCGCTGCCCACCTCATGCGCGAGCCGCCTCCGCTGCCTGCCGAGGTCCCGCCGGCGCTCGCTGCGATCGTCATGCACTGCTTGAAGAAGTCGCGCGACGAACGCCCGCCCACCGCCGATCGCGTGCGCGATGCGTTGCGTGCGACCGGGCTCAGCCGCGAGTGGACGAACGAGCGCGCGGTCGCGGCGTGGGAACGGATGCCGCGCAACGCCAAGGCGCCGACGCTCGAACGCGACAGCGGCGCCCCGAGCGCGCTGGTGGTGCCGAGCAGTCACGATTGAAGCTCGCGCCCGAGCAGCGACGCCAGTCGGAGCACGCGTTCGATCGCCGATTCGATCACCGCGTCGGCCTGTGCATCCGTCTCGGCCTTCGTCTTGGAGTCGGCGGCGACGCCGGGCGCAGGTGGAGCCCATGACGAGCGCGCGCCGTGGAGCAGCGCCGTCGCCTCGTCGACGAGCGCGCGCGCGCGAGCTTCCGAGATCGTCGTCGCGACGAGTTGCCGCGCCAAGGTGTCGAGCGCGGTGAGGGCGAGCGTGAGGCGACGTGCGTGCGTGATCACCTGCATCGCCTGCTCGGCCTCGACGACGGTACGAATCGGCTCGGCGAGATAGCGCTCGAGTGAGCTCTCGGCATCTCCCATCGCCTTCGCGCCCGCGCGACGCACGCTGGGCACTGCGGCACGTTTCGCAACGTCGCCGGTGAGGGAGCCGAGGACGGCGCCGAGGTAGCGTTCGACCTCGATCAACATCGTGGCGCGCATCTCGGCGAGTCGGCCGCGCTCCCACGAGGGGAAAATCAGCAGCGAAGCGACGAGCGCGACGAGGCCGCCGAGGATCGCGTCGGTGGCACGCAGCACCGCGGTCCAGCCATCGCCGGGGTGACGCATCGCGAGGAGCACGAACGCCGGCGTGAGAAAGAACGTGAAGAGACGATAGCTGCGCGGCCTCGTCACCACCGCGGCGACGGAGAGCGGGAACATCGCGAGCCCGAGGAGGAGCGGCCCACGCACGACGAACATGAGGAGCGCGGCGACTGCGCTTCCGAGCACGGTGCCGATCACGCGCTCGATCGCCCGTCGCACGGTCGCTCCTGGATACGGCTGCAGGACCGCGAGCGTGGTCACCGTCACCCACGAGCCGTGCGAGGGCGAGATCGCGCTCGCCACCATCGACGCCGCTGCCACTGCAGCCGCGACGCGCAGGGCATGACGAAAGAACGGCGAGTCGAGCTGCAGTGAATCGAGGAGCGTGCGCGCCGTATCGGCGAATCGAGATTGGGCGATTGGCCGCGCTTTGTCCTCGTCGGCGACCGGATAGAGATCGGCGTGATCGGGCTCGACGGAGAGGCGCAACGAGGCGAGCGCGTCGGCACCGAGACGCGCGCGGAGACGTTCGATGGTGTCGACACTGCGCTCCGGCTTGGGCGTGGGCGGCGGCGAGGAAAAGCGATGCGAGACGCGCCGCGTGATCACGGCCTCGCTCGTCGCGGCGTAGAGCGCGGCGATCTCGGCGAGCCCGGCCGCATCGCGTGTGTCGAGATCATCGCGAGCATCGCCACGATGGCTCTGCAGCTGCTCGGCGAGGGTCACGAGCACGAGAAATTGCGACTCCGCGAGCCCGAGGAGCACGCGCAAGCCGCTCCCCCATCGCGACTCGCCGGAACGACGAGAACGCATCGCCAAGGCGACGCCGCGCGCTTGCTCGATCGCTTCACGGACGCGTCTCGGGCGAGTGCGGACGATCGCCGTCCATCGATCGGCGAGCCGATCGGGCTCGTCCGTCGTGACCGCCGCACGAGGCGATTCACGCACGCACGCATGGACGTCGCGTGCATAGGCGGCGAGCTCGGCGTAGACGGCGGCGAGCGCGCGGCGCACCGGCATGTGCGTCCACACCGGCCAGACGATGGTCGAGAGGACGAGCGCGATCGCACTTCCATAGCCAAAATACAGGGCATCGAGCGCTGGAGCGGAGTCGGTCTTGGTTCCGGCGATGGCGGCGGTGACGGCCACCAAGGTGCCGAGTGAGGCGCCGCCGCCCCCGAGCGAGCGCAAGAGAGAGCCCGCGAAGGCGACGGCGGCGACGACCACGACGACGAGCCACGGGGAGTACGCGACCGATTCGGCGACGAAGAGCGCACCACCGCCGAGAATCGCGAAGGTGACGAGCGAGAGCGCGCGACGTGGACGTGAGCCGCCCGGATCGGCGAGCGTGCCGAGCCATCCTCCGAGCGCCATGCTCGCGAGCTCGTGACGCCCGGTGCGCGCGGCGAGGACGAAGGGAATGACCGTCGCGAGCGCGGCCCGAATGCCCGTCGCGATGTCCGGGATCAGCGTCTCGACCGACGCGCGCAGGCGGCTCGCGCGAACGCTCACGTCTCACATCACAGATCGTCGATCGACTTCACGGTGTCTTCGAGGTTCTTGCGCGGCGCATAGCCGAGCTCCTCGCGCGCGCGGCGATCGTCGACCATGCAGACGTATTTGACGTGATCGAGCTCGGGCGCGGGGAACGACGAAATGCGCCATTTGTAGAGGCTGGTGAGCATCGTCTTGGCGAGCTGGTGCGGCACCGGAATCGACGGGCGCCCGAGCGTGCGGATGATGCGCGAGAGCGGCAGCGGCTCGGGCCCGGCGAGGTTGAAGATGCC
Source organism: Deltaproteobacteria bacterium (assembly GCA_025363655.1). Lineage (GTDB taxonomy): Bacteria > Myxococcota_A > Polyangia > Polyangiales > JADJMO01 > JANYDK01. The sequence continues at coordinate 72,376 of JANYDK010000063.1, forward strand.
CTTCACGCCCGGTCGCAAGGCGAGCTTGAGCGCGTGCACGACGTCGTCTTCGTGGATCACCTGCACCATCGGATCGAACCCGAGGAGCGTCGGCACCACCGGCAGGCGCAGATAGTTCGACGCCGCGTTGTGGACGCTGCCGAGGATGTGCACCGGACGCAGCACCACGGTCTCGGTCTCGGGGTGCTTCCAGAAGAACGATTGCGCCAACATGTCGACCTCGATGAGGTCGCGAATGTCGGGGAAATGCTGGCCGCCGAGCAGCGGTGACTCTTCGGTGAGGAACTGCGCGTTGTCGGGCTGCGGGCCGTAGACGTTGGAGCTCGAGAGGACGACGAGCTTCTTCAGCTTGTACTGCGCGACGTAGTCGAGGAGCTTGGTGAAGCCACTGACGTTCCACGAGTGATGATCGGCCGCAGAAGCGCGCGGATCGTGCATCACGCCGAGGTGGACGACCGCCGAGATGCTCGCGTCACCACCGCGGAAAGCGTCTTGCGTCTTCTTGCGACGAAGGTCGACCGCCCAGTGCTCGACGTCCTTCGGCTTGTCGGGGAAGGCGCGACGATCGATGCCGATGACGCGCGTCTCGCGGTGGAGCACGCGACAGAGACGACGACCGAGCCGACCGCAGATGCCGGTGACGATGATGCCCGGCTCGTTGCTCTCGACGGTGGCACGCGCGACCGGCGGCGGGATGCTCACGCGCTTGGGAACGCCGCGCGACTCGGTGGACATGGCCCCGATGGTACCCCTACTTCTTCGGACAGGGACGCCAGACCTTGATGCCCTCTTCCAGGGTCACTTCGCAGAGGTCGGTGGTGGAAGACTTGGTGGTCGGCGGCGCCGCGGTGATGGCGGCTTGCAGCTTCACCGTCTGCTCTTTGTCGGCGAGAATTTTCTTCTCCACGCCGTGCACGCCGGCCTTGGAGGTGCGCAGCGTCACGACCTCGCCCTTCTTGGCGACGACGGTGCAAGGCGTCTTGTCGCAGACCTGCACCCAATCTTTGTCGAGTTGCCTTTCGACCTCGAGACCCGCGGCCTCGACTTGGATCTTGATGGCATCGGCGACGGGCTCGGGTGCGCTCGACGAGACCGCCGGAGGAGGCGTGGTGTCGCTTGGCGCCGACTTCGTCTCGTCCGGTTTGGCGCTCTTGACCGGCGGAGCTTTGGTGCTCTTGCCGCCGTTGTCGGCCTCCGTGCCGGGCGACGGATCGGGCGCGCCGAACGTTCGATAGGCGAAGTAGCCACCACCGCCGAGCACGAGCAAGAGGAGGACGACGACGAGGGCAGCGCCGCCGGAGCCCTTTTTTGTGGGGGTTGCTGCGCTGAGCGCCGCTTCGCCCGAGCTCGTGCTCTGCCGCGCGCGAGTGTCGGTGTCGTAGAGCGTCGCCCCGCCCATCTCGTGCGCCGAGGCGCCGGAGTGACCGAAGCCGGTGAGCGTGCCGAGCCCCGAGCCGCCTTCACCGGGCGGAGGCGCCGCGCTGTTGGAGGGCGCAAAGGGAACCGGCGGCGGCGTGAAGCTCACCTTCGGCATCGGCGGCACACCGAACGAGCCCGTCGGTGGTTGGCTGAGCATCCGATAGTCGGTGCCTTGGATGTTCCCCGGCGTACCTGCCACCCCCGAAGGAAATTGGCTCGAACGCGCCATCGACAAGCGCTGCTCGACGATGGCGCCTTCGGGCGTGTTGAGCATCGCCTCGGCGATCTCGTTCATGTTGCGATAGCGGCTGTCGGGATCTTTCGCGAGCGCGCGACGCACCACCGCTTCGAGCTCGGGCGAGCAGTAAAAACCGGGCGGCGCGCGCTCGATGAGCGGCGGAATCGGCTCCATCAAGTGCGCGCTGAGGATGCCCATGAAGGTCTCGCCTTGGAAGGGCGTGTGACCGGTGAGCATCTCGAAGAGGATGATGCCGAGCGCGTAGACGTCGACGCGCTGATCGATTCGCTTCCCCGCAGCCTGCTCGGGCGACATGTACTCGGGCGTGCCGAAGATCATGCCCGTCTTGGTGAGCTTGCGACCGACGACCTTGGCGTTGGGATCGCTCGCCTCTTCTCCTTCGGCGCGCAGCTGGGCGATGCCGAAGTCGACGATTTTCACGTTCTCGAGGCCATCGTCGCCGAGGCGGAGGAAGACGTTCTCCGGCTTCATGTCGCGATGGATGACGCCCTTCTGGTGCGCAGCGGCGAGCGCGCGTGCCATCTTCACGCCGAGACGAACGACGCGGCTCGGCTCACAAAGAGCCTCTTTTTCCAGGACATGCGCGAGATCGACGCCGTCGAGGAGCTCCATCGCGAGGAAGAAGCGACCATCCTCGGTGCGACCGAAGTCGAAGACCTCGAGGATGCCTTGGTGCTTCACGCGCGAGGCGCTCTTCGCCTCTTGCTGAAAGCGCGCGACGACGTCTTCGCGCTGGGCGTACTGATCTTTCAGGACCTTGATGGCGACGCGCTTCTCGATCGCCTCGTGCTCGGCGAGATAGACGACGCCCATGCCGCCTTCGCCGAGTCGCTTGAGGATGCGATAGCGACCGCCGATGAGCATGCGGACGAGCGGATCTTCGTCGGCGAGGACGCGGCTCGCCTCGGCGGCATCGAGCAGCTTCACGCCGTCGTTGGCGCAGAAGGCGGTCTCCGACCCGAAGGTGGCGCCGCACACGGGGCACATTCTTCCCGCCATCGAGCGATTCGACGCTAGCACGGCGCTCGGGGCGAGGCATGATGGAGAGAACGGAGACGAACATGAAGCGATCGATCCGCGCTCTGGCCTGGGCGACGACGCTGCTCGTCATGGCGTGCGGGGGCAGTGAATCGAGTGATGGCCCGACCGACACTGGCGGGATCGACGGCAGTTTCGATGGCAGCGGCGTCGACACCAGTGCTCCGGCCGACGTTGGTCTCGACACGAAGACCGACGCGACCGCAGCCGACACGACCGCCGACAGCACCGCAGAAACCTCTGCCGATTCGATCGCCGAGGCCAGCCCCGACACCGCAGCCGACGCCGTCGTCGATGCACCGAGCGGGCTCACGATCACCGTCACGCCGACGATCTTCGAGGACTGCATGCCGATCGTCGCCTCCGATCCGGTGTCGATCACCGGCGACGTCACCGTGCGCAACGACACCGGCGCATCGGTCGGCCCCATCACCGCGACCTTCGGCACCGTACGCACCCCCGGCGGCGCGGCCTTCGGCACCTACAAGCTGAAATCGCTGTCGATCCCCGCCATCGCCCATGGCGCCTCGAGCAGCGCGAAATTCCAGAAAGAGCCGAGCACGTTCTCGCCGGCGAGCGCGTGCGCCTCGATCAAGTGCGGCAGCTCGGTCGAAGTCGAGCTCACCTTCTTCGGCACCGGCCTCCCGACGGCGGGCCTGGCGGTGAAGTCCACGGCCGTGACCTGCAGCTGCGCCCTCTGAGCGAGAGTCAGCGAACGTACTGCGTCTGCGAGTAGCGACGTCGACCGTCGCGAAGATCGAAGAGCTGGAGGTACGTGATCATCGCCTCGGCGCCGCGCACCGCGAGGATCGGTCCTTCGTCGGTCGCGTGCAACGAGATGGTCACTCGGTTGAGGTAAGCGCTGTGCGCGATCTCGAGCTGCTCGAGGGCGCCAGCCCAGAGGAGTTTGCCAGACAGCCGATCGAACGCCAGCGGGGACGCGCCGCTGGAGAACGCAGGGAAATTCACGACGAAAATACGATCGCCGCTCATCGACGCGACCGCGGAGTCGTCGGCGCGAAGGAGGCCGGTGGCGGTCCAACGAGTCGTGCCGTCGAGCTCGAGGAGGCGCACCGTCGGACGCACGGTGAGAAGCCCTTCGACGGCGCCGTCCTCGCGGGTCACGACGGCGGTGACCTCTTCTTCGACGCGCGCGATCTCGGCGCCGTCGGTGAGCCGCACGACGACCGCGCGACCGACCGTCGTCGACCACAGCGTCGAGATGAGGATGTTGCGTCCATCGTTCGCCCGCACGAGGAAGCTCATGAACGTCGGATCGGTCGACTTGGCGAGGACGATGCGCTTGGTGAAACGCACCGCGCCGTGCTCGTCGAGGCAGGTGACCTCGAACTCCTTCGCCTTCTGCACGGCGCCGCACGCGCCTTTGCCGTCCGCGGTGACGACGTAGTCGGCGCGACCCCAGGGCCGGATGGGAAACGACGCCGTGGCGATCGGCGCTGGTTTTCCCTCCTCGAAGATCTCGAGGCCGCCGCTTTCGTGGAAGACGAAGAGGCGCCCGGAGACGACGACGAGCTGTGCGATCTCGGAGATGGTGAGCGGCTTCTGCGACTCCCCCGTCGTCGAGACTTCGCTTCCGGCTGGCGATTTCGCGACCTTCGGGAACGCGGTGAGCGAGGTCTTCGTCGCGCACCAGACGCGTGAATCGGTGATCGCGATCTTCTCGCAGGCAGCGCCGGTGGCGTGCCAGAGCTCACCGGTGCAACCGAGATCGAAGACGCGCAAGACGCCGTCTCGACCGACGACGTATGCGCGCGTGCCATCGCTGGTCTCGATCCGCGGCAACTCGTCGGCCACCTTGCACGCGAGCGCCGTCTTGCGCAGATCGACGATGCGACCATCGGCGACCACTCGCTCTTCGAAGGGCGGCGCCGCATCGACACGCGCATCGACGAGAACCGGATCGCGGACGATCTTCGACGAATCACGCTCGCTGCGACATGACGAGCAAGAGAAGCTCGCCGACGCGATCGCGACGAGGGCGACGAAGACGGCGCGCGTCATCGGCTGCTCGAATCGCCCACGTGGGGCCGCAGCCATTCTCGAGGCGGAGCCCACGCGGCGCGAGGTCGCATCGGTGTCGTCCCGGCCGATTCGATCAAGTGACCGAGGCTCGCATCTTCGTCGATCACGAAGCCGAGCGCGTCGCCGAGCACGCGCAAGATCGCGGCTGCGGTCACGCCGACCTCGCGCAGCTCGGCGATCGTCGATCCGCGCCACTTGCTTTGATGTCGCTTCGCCAGTCGTTCGCCGTCGGGGCCGAGCACCATCGGCAGGTGGGCGTACGCGGGCGGCGCCCCGTCGAGGAGCTGCGCAAGGAGGATCTGCCGCGCCGTCGACGGCAAAAGATCGTCACCGCGTACGACTTCTTCGACACGCATCGCGACGTCGTCCACCGTCACCGCCAGTTGATAGGACGCGACCCCATCGGCACGGAGGAGCACGAAATCACCGACCTGCGCGCCGACGTCTTCATCCTGTGGGCCGGCGAAGGCGTCGACGAAGCGAATGCGCGCGCGTCCGTCGTCGGGGACGCGCAGGCGCAGGGACGCCGGCCTGCCTGCCCGACGACGTGACGGGTCGCGACACGTCCCCGGATAACGCGGTCCCTCCTCGCCGGCGTGTGGCGCCGAGGCCGCGCGGGAGATCTCCGCGCGCGTGCAGGTGCAGGGATAGACGTGGCCGCGCGCTTCGAGGTCAGCGATGGCAGCGCTGTATTTCTCGCTCCGTCGTGACTGTGAATAATCACCATATGGACCTCCGACGCCGGGTCCCTCGTCCCATGCGAGACCGAGCCAGGTCAGATCGTCGAGGATGCGCGCCGCCGAGCCGGGCACGACGCGCGGTGGATCGAGGTCTTCCATGCGGACCATCCACGCGTCGCCGACGGCCTTCGCGCGCAAGTACGACGCGAGCGCCGTGAAGGCACCCCCGAGGTGCAAGTCGCCGGTCGGCGAAGGAGCGAATCGACCACGCACCTGTGCATGATAACCCGCACGCCTGTGTGGAAGCGGACACGTCGAAGCGGCGTTACGCTGGAGGGTCGGACGCCGATCACGAGCAACATGAGCACATGAGCACCATCCAGGGACTCCTCCGCCTCGCCGCCAGTCAATCGGCCGACGAGCTGCTGCTTCGCGAAGGCGATCCGCCGCTCTTGCGCGTCTCCGGCGCCGTTCGACGGCTCTCGATGCCGGTGATGGACGGCGCGCTGGTGCTCGACACGCTTCGTGAGGTCGTCGGTGACGAGGCCGCGCGCAGCGACGGCGACGGCAAATTTCCCATCGAGGGCCACGGAATCGTGCGTGCGCGATGGCGTCGCCTCGGTCGACTCGAGGTGACGTTCGCGATCGGCAAGGCCGCCCACCTCGAGCCGCGCGCAGAGACGCCGAAGCCAGCGACGTCTTCTCACCTCGCGTCCACTCACCTCGCGCCCTCGACCCGCGTTCAAGTGGCGACGGCGATCACGACCAGCGCATCGAGCACGTCGGCGAGCACTCCTCTCGAAGCGAGCGCGGCGCGGCGCCCGCCAATCGAGCCGCACGATCGCCTCGGCGCGCTGCTCGTCCTCGCGCTCGAGAGGGGCGCTTCCGACTTGGTGCTTGCCGAGGGCAAACCGGTCGCGGCCAAGGTCCAAGGCGAGATGGTGCGTTTCGAGAGCGAGGGCTATCGCACCGCCGTGCGTGCACACGCCGAAGGGGCACCGCTCAGCGGCGCGGTCACCGACGTCGCGGGGATGATCCTCCCGCACCTCGACACGCCGCGCCGCATCGCCTTCGAAACGCGCGGCAGCGCCGACTTCGCGGTCGAGCTCGCCCTCCTCGGCGGCGGCGTCGCGCGATTTCGCGGAAGCCTATTTTCTGCGCTCGGCGGCGCCTCGGCGGTGCTTCGGCCGATCCGTGGCGCGCCTCCGTCCCTCCGCGAGCTGCGCCTTCCCGAGAGCATCGCGCGCTTCGTCGAGCAGCACGACGGGCTCGTCCTCGTCACCGGCGCGGCCGGCAGCGGCAAGAGCACGACGCTCGTCTCGCTCGTCGCCCACGTCGATCGCGCACAGCACGCCCGCCACATCATCACGCTCGAAGATCCGATCGAGTACGTCTTCTCCCCCGAACGCGCGGTCATCCATCAGCGTGAGGTCGGCGTGCACGTCTCGTCCTTCGCCGAGGGTCTCCGCGCGGCGTTGCGCGAGGCGCCCGATGTGATTCTGCTCGGCGAAATGCGCGATCCCGAGACCATCGCCGCCGCGGTGACCGCCGCCGAGACCGGCCACCTCGTGCTCTCGACGCTGCACGCGGGCAGCGCCGGCGGCGCGATCGATCGCATCGTCGACGTCTTTCCCGAGCACCAACAGAAGCAAGTGCGCGCGCAGCTCGCCGACGTCCTTCGTGGGGTCGTCACGCAGCGTCTCATTCCGAGCCGCGACGGCGGTCGGGTGCCGGCGGTCGAGGTATTGCCGATGACCTATGCGGTGGCGAACCTCATCCGGGAGGGGAAGACGTTTCAGATTCCGCAGGTGCTGCAGACGGGGAGGGACGCCGGGATGGTGCCGATGGCGAGAGCGCTCGCCGAGTTGGTGAAGACCGGGCAGGTGGAGCGAGACGTCGCGAGACGGTATGCGCCCGATGCAGCGCATTTCGACGAGCAGCTGCGGGGGAAGTGAGCTGACTGTCGCGCTGGCTCCGATGGCTAGGCCATCTTCGCGGCCGGGGCTTTGGCTTTGGCTTGGCACTCGGGGCAGACGCCGTACATCTCGTGCTTGTGCGAGCGGATGACGAAGCCGTGGCGGGCGGCGATTTCTTCCTGCAGCGCTTCGACGCGCGGTTCCTCGAACTCGACGATGCGTTTGCACTCGACGCAGATGAGATGGTCGTGGTGTGCGTCGCCGTCGGCGAGCTCGTAGCGGGTGAGGCCGTCGCCGAACTTGCGCTCGTTGGCGACGCCGCTCTCGGCGAGCAGCTTGAGCGTGCGGTAGACGGTTGCATAACCAATCGATGAATCGCGCTCGCGGACGCGGGCGAGGAGCTCTTCGATGGAGACGTGATCGGGTTGCGCGAAGAAGGCCTCGACGATGTGCTCGCGCTGCTTCGTCGAGCGCAGGCCCTTCTTGGCCATGAACGACTCGAGCATCTGCCGGAATTGCTCGCGGTCGATGCTGGTGGTGCTGCCGGTCACGTGGCCTCCGAGGATGAACGATGGCGAACGGGACGGCGCCGAGGTCAGCGATTGTCCTCCATCCGGCCGCCCTCGGGAAGGGCCGCGGCGACCAGATCGCGAACGCCGAGGGCTATGGATGCCGCGAGCGCAGCCAGCGGTGCATACGTCGGGCGAATCAGGCCGAAGGCGACGGGGAGCGCTGCGAGCACTGCGGGGGCGAGACCGACCGCGAGGGTCGCGGCCACACGCGCGCGCGTCGCCTGGGCAAGCGCGAGGACGTCGACCGCAGGGACGAGTTGTTCATGAGAGAGCGCGATCGCCGGGGCGTCGGGAGAAGCGCCCGCCTCTCCGAGCGCGATCGGGACCTCGGCCGCACCGAGCGCGATCGCGTCGTGTTGCGCGCGACCGATGACCGCGACCGGACCGCCGCTCTGGGCGATGCGCTTGACCTCGGTGCCTCGCTCACGCGGCGCGACCTCCGGCCGCACGTGCTCGATGTCGACCGCCTTGCCGATCGCCTCGAGCCGTCCGCGCGGCGCGCCACCCAACAAAACAGGGTCGATTTCGATGTCGTGGAGCCGCTGCACCGCCGCGAGGGCGCCGTGTCTCAAGGGATATTGGAAGGTGAGCACGCCGACCATCCGTCCCGCGCGCGCCACCACCACGACGTCGCGGCCTGTCGCTTCGAGCTCGATGAGGCGCGCCTCGTTCTCCGCCGTCGGCACGTGCAGCCGAAGCGCGAGGGCGCGGCTACCGACGAGGATCTCGTCACCGTTGGGCAGCTCGCCGCGCACGCCGAACCCCGGCTCGTGAGAGACGTTGCGCACGTCGAGTGGCCGCAGATTGCGCGCGCGCGCCGCCCCGAGGATCGCCGCCGCGAGCGCATGCGTGACCCCCAGCTCGGCCCCCGCCGCGAGCGCGATCACCGAAGCCGCGTCGTTGTTGCCGATCGGCTCGACGTCGCAGGTGTCCGGCGAAGCGGTCACCAGCGTCCCACGCAGGCAAAAAACGGCCGTTCGGACGCTCGCCGCGCGAACGAAGGCCTCGGCATCGCGAAAGGCGACGCCGTTGCGACAGGCCTCGATGATCCCAGCGAGCTGATCGCGCACCGCGAGCCGGCGAGCGGGAGGAACGAGCACCGAGAGCCCCGCCGCGAGCCCGGCGACGAGCGTATTTCCAGGAGTCTGCGCGCCGAAAATACCGAGCGCTACGGCGATGCCGACGACGAGGAGCGCGAACGCCGGCGCGATCCGATCGAGCGTGCGGAGGCGCGGTGAAGCTCGATCGGCCCGCTCGAGCGCGTCGGTGAGGAGCCGCGCGAATGCCCGATCACGCCCCACCGCACCGACCCGCGCGCGCGCGTTGCCGCTACGGACGATGGCCCCCGCGGGCACCGGATCTCCTTCGGAGCGATGACAGCGCAGCGCAGCGCTCCCCCAGAGATCCGCCGCGATGCTCCCCTCGGTGAGCCGCACGTCGGAGAGGAGCAGCACGCCTGGACGCAGATCGACGAGATCACCGATTTGCGCGCTCGGATCGGTGCTCTTGGTCGCCTCGTCCGGCTCGAGCGAGGCGAGGACACTGCGCGCATCGTCGAGCGTCGCCTGCGCGCTGGCGAACGCGATCATCTCCGCCGTCGCCGCCGCGATCACCATCCAAATGGCCGCATTTTCCGCGGTCGTGGCGCCCAATTTGTGCGAGAGCCGGAGCGCCCACGCGCACCCGGTGAAGAGCGTCGCCGCGACGACGCCCGGAAGATGCGGCGCCCCTAGCGTGCGCTGTACCGCCTGTTCGAGCGGCCGTGACCGCTGATGTCGCAAGCGCGCAAGCCCCACGAGCGCGAAGAGAATGACGACCGCGAGGGTCGCCGCCGTCAGTCGCACCACGCTCGCGCTCACATCGACGAGCCCGAGCCCACCTGCGCCGATGGCGACGACGAGGGCGAGGATGCGGAGGAGACGACCTTCGCGGGCGGGGGCGCGGGCGGAGTCGTCGGCGCGGCGAAGGTAGCTGGGGGGAGGGAG
>JANYDK010000068.1 GCA_025363655.1 Deltaproteobacteria bacterium
CGCGACCCGCACCTCCGGATCTCCGTCGATCATGTCCCAAGCATCCGCCAGACGGACCAGCATTTCCGCCCCGAACGCGTTTCGCGCCTCGGGCCGGTTCATGGTCAACGTCACGACGTGACCCTCTCGTTCCACGAGCAAATGCGGGCTTTCCGTCACGGGCGACACCTCCACCGTCAGAAATAGAACACGTTTCACTTTTTTCGCAAGCGACTCTTGCGCGCGGAAGTGAAACAGGTTCTATTTTGCGCATGCGACTCGCCGACGTCGAGCTCTTCGACCCCGACACCTTCGTTCGCGGCGTGCCCCACGACGCGTTCAAGGTCCTTCGCGCCGAGCAGCCCGTGTACTTCCACCCCGAACCGAGCGGGCCCGGCTTCTTCGCCGTGACGAAGTACGACGACGTCGTGACGATAGGCAAGGACCCGGGACGGTTCTCGTCGGCGCGCGGCGGGACGAACATCCAGGACTACCCCGAGGAGCACCTGTCCACGATTCAGCTCTTGATGCTGAACATGGATCCTCCGCAGCACAACAAATTCCGCCGCCTCGTCAGCCAGGCGTTCACGCCGCGAATGGTCGCGCAGCTCGAGCCGCGCATCCGCGACGCGGCCAAGCGCATCGTCGACCGCGTCGCGCCCGAGGGACACGCCGACTTCGTCACGTCGATCGCCGCCGAGCTTCCGCTCCAAGTCATCGCCGAGCTGATGGGCATTCCCGACGAGGATCGCGAAAAGGTCTTCGACTGGTCGAACCGCCTCATCGGCTTCGACGATCCCGAGTTCCAAACGTCGCTCGAAGACGGCAAGAACGCGGCGATGGAAATGTGGATGTACGCCAATGGCCTCGCCGAGGAGCGCGCCGGAAAGACAGGCGGCGACCTCACTACGCTCCTCCTCAACGCCGAGGTCGATGGCGCGCGGTTGACGGAGATGGAGTTCGACGCGTTCTTTCTCCTCCTGTCCGTCGCCGGCAACGAGACGACGCGAAACCTCATTTCGGGCGGGCTCCTCGCACTCCTCGAGCATCCCGCGGAGCGCGCACGCCTCATCGCCGATCCGAAGCTCATCGAGTCGGGAGTCGAAGAGATGCTTCGGTGGGTGACGCCGGTCACGTACTTCCGCCGCACCGCCACGCAGGACACAGAGCTCCGCGGCGTGAAGATCAAAGAGGGCCAGAAGGTCGTCATGTACTACGCGTCGGCGAACCGCGACGAAGACGTCTTCCCCGACGGCGATCGCTTCGACGTCGGCCGCACGCCCAACGAGCACCTCGCGTTCGGCGTCGGCCAGCACTTCTGCCTCGGCACCAGCCTCGCGCGCCTCGAGATCAAGCTGGTGTTCGAGGAGCTTCTCCGCCGATTGCCGGACATCGAGCTCGCGGGTCCCGTGCGGCGCCTGCGCTCGAACTTCATCAACGGCACCAAAGAGCTGCCGATTCGGTTCACTCCGCAGAAGCGATGAGCCAGGGAGGCGCGGCGATGCAAGGCATCTTTGCGAGCTACGCGCGCGGTTGGTTCGTCGTCGCGTTCTCGGACGAGATAGCGGTCGGTCAGTCCGTACGCATGCGCTACTTCGGCGAGGAGCTCGTCGCGTTTCGCGGAGAGGACGGCGTCGTTCGCGTGCTCGACGGGTATTGCGCGCACATGGGGGCGCACCTGGGCGTCGGCGGCAAGGTCGTCGACAATTGCATTCAGTGCCCATTTCACTCGTGGCGATACGCGGGCAACGGCGACTGCGTTTCGATCCCGTACGCCAAGAAGATCCCGGTGAAGGCGCGGCAGCGCGCGTGGCCAACGCGAGAGATCAACGGCGTCGTCCTCGTGCACCACGATCCGGAGGGCAAAGCGCCCGAATACGAAATACCGGCGATTGCCGACTACGGGAATCCCGATTGGCTCCCGTGGACGAGGAACATGTATCACGTCAAAACGCACCCTCGAGAGATCGTCGATAACCTCGCGGACAAGGCACACTTTCCCTCGGTGCACAGGACGGAGATCGACGAGTTCGCGTTCGAGGTGGACGGCCATACGGCTACACAACGCGCGAAGGGCCGCGCGTTCCTCGCGAGCGGCGGCGTCGATGTCTACTCGTCGACGACGACCTACCACGGACCCGGCTATCTCCTCATGCGCATGGACGGCGCGATGAAAAACTACATGATCGTCGCGCACACCCCCGTCGATCAGGGCTCGCTCGATCTACGCATGGGCGTGATGTTGAAGATCGCCGGCGACCGCGCGCGAACTGAAGGCATCGTCGGCCTCTACATGGCAAACCTGAAGTCGGGCTTCGAAGACGACATGAAGATTTGGGAGGCAAAGCTCTATCGCGAGCAGCCCGTCCTCTGCGACGGCGACGGCCCGATCAGCCAGCTTCGTCGTTGGTACAAGCAGTTCTACGTGCCAACGGTCGACCAACCGCGCGCGGACGCGTGAAGCGGGACGAGAGGAAGAGGAGCACGGCATGAGCATCGATTTCGTCGCACGCGCGCGTGAGCTCGCACCGGGTCTCGCCGCGAGGTCCGCCGAGGGAGACTCGCTTCGCCGCGTTCCGGACGCGACGATTGCGGAGTTTCGCGACGCGGGTTTTTTTCGGATGCTCCAGCCGTCGCGTTGGGGGGGGCACGAGGTCGATCCGAAGACGTTCTTCGACGTGCAGATGACCGTCGCGGCTGCGTGTCCTTCGAGCGCGTGGGTGCTCGGCGTGGTCGGCGTGCACGCGTGGCAGCTCGCGCTGTTCGACTTGCGTGCACAAGAAGACGTGTGGGCAAAGGACTCGAGCGTCCTCGTCTCGTCGTCGTACGCGCCGACCGGCAAGGTGCAGCGCGTCGATGGGGGATATCGCATCACGGGACGCTGGTCGTTTTCGTCCGGATGCGACCATGGCCAATGGGTCTTTCTCGGCGGGTACGTTCCACCGGAGGGCGACTCGAAGACGCCCGACATGCGCACCTTCCTCGTGCCGCGCAGCGACTACGTCATCGACGACAATTGGCACGTCGCAGGGCTCAAAGCGACCGGGAGCAAGGACATCGTCGTCGAGAACGCTTTCGTCCCCGAGCACCGCACGCACAAGCTGATCGACGGCTACAAGCGATCGAGCCCTGGCAACGCAGTCAATCCTGCGCCCCTTTTCAAGATCCCATTCGGACAGATCTTTGTTCGCTCGGTGTCGACATCCGCAATCGGCATGGCGCAAGGCGCGCTCGATGCGTTCCGCGACGTCGCGAGCAAACGGGTCGCCGCGGGCGACGCTTCGAAGGTCGCCGAAGACCCGTCGACGCAGCTCGCCTGTGCCGAGGCCGCGGCCGCGATCGACGAAGTGAAGCTCGTCCTCTATCGCAACTTCGACGAGATGATGACTGCGGCGCGGGCGGGCAGCGAGATGCCGATCGATCGACGGATTCGCTTTCGGTACGACTCCTCGATGGCCGTCGTCAAGTGCGCGGCGGCGATCGATCGGCTGTTTACCGCCAGCGGCGCACGAGCGATCTTCTTGAACAGTCCGCTCCTCCGCTACTTCCTCGACGTCCACGCTGCGCGGGCGCACTACGCGAACAACCCGGACAAGCCGGGTCGCAACTTCGGCGCGACACAGCTGACGCTGAAGAACGCGGATTTTTTCCTATGACGCTGCGCCTCGGGTACTTGGGATTCGAGGTCCAGGATCTCTCCGCGTGGGAGTCGTTCGCGACGTCGGTCCTCGGCCTCGAGCTCGCCGACCGTACGGACGACGGGACCCTCTCGTTTCGAATGGACGACCACGCGCAACGGATCTTCGTGTCGCCCGGCGGCGCCGACGATCTCGCGGCGATCGGTTGGGAGGTCGACGACGCAGCGGAGCTCGATGCGGCGGTCGCGAAGCTTCGCGCTGCGGGCGTCGACGTGACGGAGGGCTCGCGCGAGCGCGCGACCGCGCGCAGGGTCGAGCGCCTCTTCGAGTTTCGCGATCCCGGCGGGCTCCCGTCGGAGATCCACTTCGGCCCCGCGCTCGCCACGACGCCGTTTCTGTCACCTGCAGAGTGCACTGGCTTCGTGACGGGCAAGAACGGTCTTGGACACGCCGTCATCAGCGCGCGCTCGCAGGCCGAGAGCGAGGCGTTCTATTGCGGCGTCCTCGGTTTCAAGCTCTCCGATCACATCATCTGCGACATCCACGGATACAAAGTGAACATCGCGTTCTTTCACTCGAACGCGCGCCATCACACGGTGGCCTTCGACGCGGCGCAGAAGAAACGGATTCACCACTTCATGCTCGAGGTAAAGACGATCGACGACGTCGGCCTCGCGTACGACCGCGCGCTCCGCGCCGGCGTGCGCATCATCAATACGCTCGGCAAGCACCCGAACGATCGCATGTTCTCGTTTTACGCAAAGACGCCGTCGGGGTTTCAGTTCGAGCTCGGATGCGGCGGCCGCGAGATCGACGACGCGACGTGGACGCCGACGACCTACGACCGGATCAGCGAGTGGGGACACCATCCGCCCGAGATGCTCGCGCCGAGATCGAAGAGCGGAGACAAGCGATGACCGCGGTACCCGAAGGGAAGCACGCGCAGATCGGCGATGGACTGTCGATGCACTACCACGAAGAAGGGACCGGCGACGTCGTCCTCTTCCTCCATGGCAGCGGTCCGGGCGCGAGCGGCTGGAGCAACTTTCGGCGCAACTACCCCTACGTGGCAAAGGCGGGCTTTCGCACCCTCGTCCCTGACACCCTCGGATATGGCCATTCGAGCAAACCGGACAACGTCGACTACACACTCGATTTTCTCGAGGGCGCGGTCGAGCGCTTCCTCGCACAGCTAGGCGTCACGCGCTGCGCGGTCATCGGCAATTCGCACGGCGGCGCGATGGCGATCAAGCTCGCGCTCAATCGCCCCGAGCTCGTATCCAAGCTCGTCTTGATGGCGCCTGGCGGCCTCGAAGAGCGCGAGACGTACATGAAGATGGAGGGCATTCGCACGATGATGAAGGCCTTCCTCGACCCGGCTGGAATCACGCGCGAGTCGATGCGAAAGGTCTTCCGCCTGCAGCTCTTCGATCCGTCTCTCGTCACCGACGAGATCCTCGATGAGCGCGCGGAGATCGCAGTCCTCCAGCCGAAGCGCGTCCTCACGAGCATGCAGGTGCCTCACCTCGCACCGGAGCTCTCGAAGATTACCTGCCCAGTCTTCGGGCTCTGGGGAATGAATGACAAATTCTGCCCGGTGTCGGGCGCGACGCGCATCGCCGAGTCGTGCGCGCGCGCGCGTGTCCTCTTGCTCAATCAGTGCGGGCATTGGGTAATGGTCGAGCATCGAGACGTCTTCAATCGCCTCTGCGTGGACTTTCTCCGAGAGCCGACATGACGCCCGAGACGATCGCGCGTTTCGGCGACGAGCTGTACTCGGCCCTTCGCGCGCGCGCGACCGTCACACCGCTGACGACGCGCGATCCGCGCATCACGATCGACGATGCCTATTGGATCTCACGGCGTCTGCTCGAGCAGAGGACGAGGGACGGCGAGAAGGTCGTCGGGAAGAAGATCGGCGTCACGAGCCAGGCCGTGCAGAACATGCTCGACGTTCACCAGCCCGACTTCGGTTACTTGACCGACGCGATGCAGTTCGAAGACGGCGCGGCGATACCGATTGGTCGAACGCTCATTCAGCCGCGCGCCGAGGGCGAGCTCGCGTTCCGCTTGAAGCGCTCCCTGCGCGGCCCGGGAATCACGCCGAACGACGTCCTCGCTGCGACGGACTACGTGACGGCGTGCTTCGAGATCGTCGACTCGCGCATTCAGGATTGGAAGATTCGGATACAGGACACGATCGCCGACAACGCATCGTCCGGATTGTTCTTGCTCGGACGCGACAAGGTCGATCCATCCAAAGTCGATTTCGTCGATTGCGAGATGGTCGTAGAGAAAAATGGCGCGTTCCTCAGCAAGGGCACCGGCGCTGCGGCGCTCGGCTCGCCGCTCAACTGCGTGGCGTGGCTCGCGAACACGCTCGGCGAGCGTGGGATCGCGCTCGAAGCGGGCGAGATCGTCTTGTCGGGCTCGCTGGTTCCGCTCGAGCCCGTGAAGCCTGGCGATCGAATGAAGGTGACGATTGGCAGCGTCGGCATGGCTGCGATTTCGTTTACCTGAGCATCGAAAGGGAGACGAAGATGCGAATCAAGGCGGCGATCATCGGCTCCGGAAACATCGGGACCGATCTCGTCTACAAAGCGAAGCGCAGCGCGCGCATCGAGCCCGTGTGGCTCGTCGGGATCGACGAGCGCTCGGACGGCTTGGCACGCGCGAAGGCGATGGGGATGAAGACGACGGCGGCAGGCGTCGACGGTCTTTTGCCTCACGTCATCGCCGACGGGATCCAGATCGCCTTCGATGCGACGTCGGCCTATGCGCACCCAGCGAACGCGCGCGCGTTGATGGCACTGGGCGTCCTCGTCATCGATCTGACGCCGGCCGCGCTCGGGCCATATTGCATTCCGTCCGTCAATCTCGACAAGCTCGTCGGCACGCGCGAGATGGACGTCAACATGGTGAGCTGCGGTGGGCAGGCGACGATCCCGATGGTCGCCGCGGTCAGTCGCGTGCAACCGGTCGAGTACGCCGAGATCATCGCCACGGTCGCGTCCAAGTCGATCGGCCCAGGCACGCGGCAGAACATCGATGAGTTCACGCGGACGACCGCCGGCGCGGTGGAGAAGGTCGGGGGCGCAAAGAAGGGCAAGGCGATCATCATCATCAATCCCGCCGAGCCGCCGCTCTTGATGCGCGACACGATCCACTGCTTGACGCAGACGGCGCCCGACATCGAGAAGATCACCGCGTCGGTGCACGCAATGATCCACGAGGTACAGACGTACGTCCCGGGATACCGACTGAAGAACGGTCCTGTCTTCGACGGACGCCGTATCACGACGTTCATTGAAGTCGAAGGACTCGGCGACTACTTGCCGAAATACGCAGGCAACCTGGACATCATGACGGCCGCGGCGCTCCGCACGGCCGACATGTTCGCGGAAGAGCTCGAGCGCGGTACGATGGTGCTCGAGCCGCGGGCGATGTGAGGCGCGCCATGGATCTACACGGCACCCGGGTCACGCTCCACGACATGAGCCTCCGCGACGGGATGCACCCGAAGCGCCATCAGATCTCGCTCGATCAGACGATCGCGATTGCGACGGCGCTCGACGCTGCGGGACTGCCGCTCATCGAGGTCACGCACGGCGACGGGCTCGGCGGCGCGTCGATCAACTACGGCTTTCCGGCGCACTCCGACGAGGAGTACCTGCGCGCGGTCGTTCCTCGATTGAAGAACAGCAACGTATCGGCGCTCCTCTTGCCGGGCATTGGCACCGTCGATCACTTGCGTCTCGCGCACGACTGCGGCGTAAAGACGATTCGCGTCGCCACGCACTGCACGGAGGCGGACGTATCCGGCCAGCACATCGGTCTCTCGCAGAAGCTCGGCCTCGATACGGTCGGGTTTCTCATGATGGCGCACATGGCGTCGC
The DNA here is from genome assembly GCA_025363655.1 of Deltaproteobacteria bacterium. Taxonomy (GTDB): domain Bacteria; phylum Myxococcota_A; class Polyangia; order Polyangiales; family JADJMO01; genus JANYDK01. Next base: position 7,514 of record JANYDK010000068.1, read on the forward strand.
CCGAGGATCTCGTCAAGCAAGCGAAGCTCATGGAGAGCTACGGCGCCAACTGCGTCTACTGCACGGACTCGGCGGGGTACATGCTCCCTGACGACGTGACGGCGCGCGTCGGTGCCCTTCGCGCGGCGCTCTCGCCGACGACCGAGATCGGCTTTCATGGGCATCACAACATGAGCATGGGAGTCGCCAACTCCCTCGCGGCGATGCAGGCGGGCGCGACGAGGATCGATGCGTCGGCCGCGGGGCTCGGCGCGGGAGCGGGGAACACGCCGCTCGAGGTGCTCGTCGCAGTCCTCGATCGCATGGGCGTGCATCACGGCGTCGATCTCTACAAGGTCATGGATGTCGCCGAAGACCTTGTCGTCCCCATGATGGATACGCCGGTGCGAATCGATCGCGACGCGCTCATCCTCGGGTACGCGGGTGTCTATTCGTCGTTCTTGCTCTTCGCGAAGCGCGCGGCGAAAAAGTACGGCCTGTCGTCGCGCGACATCTTGGTCGAAATGGGGCGACGAAAGACGGTTGGAGGGCAAGAGGACATGATCGAGGACGTCGCGCTCGACATGGCGCGCGCGAAGAAATGATGTCGCGCATTTTTCGCGACGATCTGCTCGCGGGTCGGCGCGCGATCGTCACGGGCGGCGGTACGGGGATCGGTCGCGCGACCGCGCTCGAGCTCGCGTCGCTCGGAGCGGACGTGGCGCTCTTCGGGCGTCGCTCCGAGCCGCTCGGCGCCACCGCGCGTGACGTCGTCGCTCTCGGTCGTCGCGCGCTGGCGATTCCCACCGACATCCGGCAACCCGACGCCGTCGCGGCCAGCGTCGATCGCGTCGCGATCGAATGGGGCGGCGTCGACATCCTCGTGAACAACGCGGGCGGCCACTTCGTGCAGCCTGCACGGAGTACGAAGCCGAAGGGCTTTGCCGCCGTCGTCGAGGCGAACTTGAATGGCACGTTCCACGTCACGCAAGCGGTCGCGACGCGCGCGATGATCGCGCAGAGATCGGGAGCGATCGTCAACGTCGTAATCGACATGTGGCAAGGGACGCCCGGCGCCGCCCACGCGGGCGCTGCGCGCGCTGCGGTCGAGAACCTCACGAAGTCGCTGTCGATGGAGTGGGCCGAGCACTCCGTTCGCGTGAACGCGATCGCGCCGGGGACGATCGACACGGGTGGCCTCGATGCCTATCCGGCCGACATCAAGGAGAGCTTGAGGGCGGTCATTCCGCTTGGACGATTCGGACGCCCCGAGGAGATCGCTTGGATGATCGCGTACCTCGTCTCGGATGCAGGCGCGTTCGTGACCGGAGAGACGATCTGCGTCGACGGCGGCGCGAAGAACTGGGGCGGCGTGTGGAGCGTCTTTCAGCACGCGCGCGCGACGCGTCAGTAGCCCGAGAGCCGCGCGAATCGATCGCGATGGTGCGCCGCCGCGCCGAGCATCATCTCGGTGACGCGCGCGCGCTTGAGGAACAAACCGATGTCGAGCTCGTCGGTGACGCCAATGCCACCGTGCATTTGGACCGCTTCGTTCGCGACGTGGACGAAGACGTCCGACGCTCGCGCTTTCGCGGCGCTCGCGAGGAGCGCGACGTCGTCGCTGCCCGCATCCGCTGCGCGAAGGGCCGCGGCGACGAGCGATCGGACCAGCTCGATCTCGCAGAAGAGCTGGGCCGCGCGGTGCTTGAGCGCCTGAAACGATCCGATGGGCACGCCGAACTGATTACGGACTTTGAGATAGGCAATCGTTTGTTCGAAGGCTTCCTGCATCCCGCCGAGCATTTCCGCGCTGAGCCCGATCGTCGCGCGATCGAGGACGCGATCGAGCACGTCGGCGCCGCGTCCGACGATGCCGACGACGGAGTCGGACGCGGCGTGGACGCCGCCGAGTCGGACGAACGCGATATTGCGGCTGTCGATCGTCGCGCGCCGCTGCACGTCGAGGCCGTGTGCGTCGCGCGGCACGAGGAAGAGCGTCAGCCCATCGCGACCGCCGGACGACGTGCGTGCGACGACGACGATCGCGTCCGCGACGTGACCGTCGACGACCATCGTCTTCTCGCCGGAGATTGCCCACCCGTCGCCGACGGGAGCCGCGTGCGCCGCGACCTCGTAGAGCGAATGACGCCTCCCCTCTTCGTGCGCGAGCGCGACGATCGCTTCTCCGCGCGCGATCCGTGGCAGCCAATGTTCTTTCTGCGACTCGCTCCCGGCGAGATCGATCGCACCTCCACCGAGGAGCAGCGACGCGAAGAGCGGGCCGGCGACCAATCGTCGTCCGCACTCCTCGAGCACGAGACCTAGCTCCGTGAGCCCCAGCCCGGCGCCGCCGTAGGTCTCGGGGAGCGTCATCCCCGCGAACCCGAGCTCGGCCATCTGCTTCCAGAGATCGCGCGAGTACCCGAGCGGATCGTTCGTGTCGCGAAGCGCACGCAGCTGTGCGATCGGCGCGCGCTCCTCGACGAGCTTCTTCGCCGAGCGTCGAATCGATTCTTGATCTTCCGTGAGTACGAAGGACATCGGTCAATCCGGAAGGCCGAGCACGCGCTTGGCGATGATGTTGAGCTGGATCTCGGACGAGCCTCCTTCGATCGAGCTCGCGCGCGACCGGAGCCATGCGCGTGTCGTCGCGATCTCGTCGGCGGCATATCCGTCCCCGCTCCAGCCGAGCGCCTGAAAGCCTTTGATCGCGACCGCGATCTCGAGGCGCCGCTTGCTCAGCTCCGTCGCGCACAGCTTGAACGTCGACGTCTCCGGGCCCGGTCCGCGCCCCGCTTCGACCGATTCCGCGGATCGGCGCAAGGTGAGCTTCAGAGCGAGCGCGTCGATGTCGGCTTGCGCGATGCGGTCGCGGAGCACGGGGTCGGCAATGCCGCTCCCCTCGCGTCCGACGTACCGCGCGGCCATCGAGCCGAGCGGCTCGTCCTCCGAGGCGCGCGCGTCGCGCATTCGCGAGATGAGCGCTCGCTCGTGCTCGAGCACCGCCTTCGCGACCGTCCATCCGCCGTTCGGACGACCGACGAGGTTCTTCGCCGGTACGCGCACCCCCTCGAAGAACGTTTCACAGAACGGCGACGCACCGCTGATCAGCTTGATGGGCTTCACACGCACGCCGGACGACGTCATGTCGATCAAGAGGAAGCTTATCCCCTCGTGCTTCTTCGCCGACGGATCGGTCCGCACGAGGCAGAAGATCCAATCGGCGACGTGCGCGTGCGACGTCCACACCTTTTGGCCATCGACGACGTACTCGTCGCCGTCGAGCACGGCGCGCGTCTGCACGTTCGCGAGATCGGATCCGGCGCCGGGCTCGCTGTAGCCCTGGCACCAACGGATCTCACCGCGCGCCATCTTTGGCAGGTGCTCGCGCTTCTGCTCCTCACTCCCAAACGCGAGGAGCGCCGGCCCGAGCATCCAAACGCCCAGGCTCTTCAACGCCGGCCGACACCCAAGGCGCTTGAGCTCCTCTTCGAGCACGGCCGCTCGCGCCGCATCGAGCCCGCCGCCACCGTACTGTGTCGGCCACGTCGGCGCGGTCCATCCGCGCTCGGCCATACGCTCGAGCCACACGCGTTGGTCGGGCGACGCGAACGCGCCGCGCCGTCCGCCCCACACGTCGTCGCGCTCGTCGACCATGGGCGCGCGCATCGAGACGGGGCACGCGGCCTGGAGCCACTCCCTCACCTCTTCACGAAACCGCATGATTTCCGTCATAGCAACGACTGAAGTGAAACATGTTTCACTTCTGGGAGCAAGAGGGCGGTTGACGCGATAAGTGGAACATGTTTCATTTCTAGTCGAATGAAAGATCGAAGAGACGCGATCCTCGACGTAGCGATCAGCCTCGCCGAAGAGGGAGGCTTCGACAACGTACGACAGCGCGACGTCGCCGCGCACGCGGGCGTCGCCCTCGGCACGCTCTACAAACGCTTCCGCAGCAAGGAAGACATCCTCGTCGCCGCGCTCGACCGCGAGACCGAGACGCTCGAGCGCCGCATGGAAGTGAAGCCCGCCGTCGGGGCCACTCCGCTCGATCGCGTCGTGCACCTCTTTCAACTCGTGACGCGCGGCATGTGCAAAAAGCCCAAGTACGCACGCGCCGTCCTCCGCGCGGTCGCGTCGGGTGAGCCCGAGGTCGCCGGGAAGGTCGCCGCATACCAGGACCGCATGACGGGGCTCATCATCGCTGCGCTTCGCGGCGTTGGACGCCTCGGCCCGAAGGAGGCGCCGTCGAAGGCACCATCGAAGACCGAGAAGACGCTCGCGTTCGCGCTCCAACAGATTTGGTTCGCGTCGCTCGTCGGCTGGTCGGCCGGCCTTCTCAGTCAGGCGCAGGTGGTCGAGCAAATGCGCCTGACCGGCGCGATCCTCATGCGCGGCGTCGAAGGTGAACCATGAGCCGATTCCCATTTCCCAGGTATCCGAACGGTTGGTTCCAAGTCGCGTACTCCGACGAGCTCGCGCCGAGCGGCGTCCTCCCGATTCACTACTTCGGAAAGCACATGGTGCTCTTCCGCACCGAGGCGGGCGTCGCGACCGCGCTCGACGCGTACTGCCCGCATCTCGGCGCGCACCTCGGCTACGGCGGCACGGTGAAGGGCGATTGCATCAAGTGCCCATTCCACGCTTGGAAATACGACACGACCGGCGCCTGCGTCGAGGTCCCGTATGCGACGCACATTCCACCGAAGGCCAAGGTAAAGCCGTGGCACCTCAAAGAGGTGAACGGCCTCATCCTTCTTTGGAATCATGGCGAGGGCGCGCCGCCGCAGTGGGACATCGACGCGATTGAAGAGTACGGAAACGCCGAATGGACGCCGTACGAGCGCCGGCGCTGGAAGATCAAGACGCACAACCAAGAAATGGCGGAAAATGCCGTCGACTCGGCGCACTTTCACTACGTGCACGGGACCGTCGAGCAGCCCAAGACGGTCGCCGAGGTCAAAGGGCACGTCCTTCACGTGAAGTCCGAGACGAAGATGCGGACGCCGATGGGCAAGGTCACGGGGACGGTCGAGAGCATCAGCCAAGGCTTCGGCTACGCGCTCACGCGTTTCACCGGAATCGTCGAGACGCTCCTCGTCGCGTCCACGACGCCGATCGACGATGACTACGTCGACGTGCGCTTCTCGTTCACCGTGAAGAAGCTCGCGAACGGCGACGTCACGAGCACGGTCGGCGCGGCGTTCATTCGCGAGATCGATCGCCAGCTCGGACAGGACATTCCGATTTGGGAGAACAAGATCTATGTGGCGCCGCCGATGGTTTGCGACGGCGACGGCCCGATTGGATTGTTTCGGCGGTGGTCGAAACAGTTCTATCCCGCGTCGGCGGAGTGAGCGGGACGAGAGTCGTCGACCGGCGGCGCGCCTTTACTTGGTAGACGGGTCGGCCAGCCTCTCGACGACGTCGACGTACTCTTCGACCATACTGTAGATGACGTCGCGCGAAGAGCGAACCGTCTTCATGCGCCCGACGATTTGCCCGACGGGCGTGCCGAGGAGCTCGCCTGCGCGCGATCCTTCGGTGTGTGCGTAGCGATGAATGCGCGTCTGCGCCTCGGCTGTCAGCATGAACTGGAGCGGCATCGGGAGCGTGCCGGGCGACTCTTTGCCGTCCCACGCTTCGGTCCACGGGGTCTTCAGCTGACGCGCGGGCTTTCCGCTGAGCGAGCGCGATCGCACCGTGTCGGTCGACGACGCGCGGAGCATCTTTTCGACGAGCACGGGCTCGGAGTCGCTCTCTTTGACGGCGAGCCAAATCGATCCCGTCCATACGCCGTCGGCGCCGAGCGCGAGCGACGCCGCGATCTGCCGGCCGCAGCCGATTCCCCCCGCCGCGAGCACGGGCACCGGATGAACGGCGTCGACGACGTCGGGCACGAGGACCATCGTTCCGATCTCTCCGGTATGACCGCCCGCTTCCGTCCCTTGCGCGACGATGATGTCGACGCCGGCGGCGACTTGCTTCAACGCCTGCGCAACCGTGCCGACGAGCGCCGCGACCTTCACGCCGCGCGCGTGCGCCTGATCGATGACGTCCTTCGGTGGAGGTCCGAGGGCATTGACCAGGAGCTTGATCGGATGATGGAGCGCGACCTCGACGTGCCCGCGACCGCCCGCGTCGCTCCACCCGAGCAACGATTCGATCTTCTCGCCCTCCGGGAGCGCTGGCACCTCGAAGCGCGCGAGAAGCTGCTTCACGAAGTCGCGATGCCTCTCGGTGATCATCCCCTCGAGCGCCTCTTTCGTGACGCCGCCCTGCTCGGATCCCTCGTATTTCGCCGGCATCACGACGTCGACGCCGTAGGGCTTGCCGTCGACGTGCGCGTCGATCCACGCGAGCTCGATCTCGAGCTGCTCTGGTGTGAACGCGAGCGCACCGAGGACGCCGAAGCCCCCCGCCTTGCTCACCGCAGCGACGACGTCACGGCAATGGCTGAATGCAAAGATCGGAAACTCGATTCCGAACGTATCGCAAAGTCGCGTGTGCATCATTCGCTCCGTGCGAGCTCGGCGCCGATGCGCGCGAGGTGTGTCGACGACGAGCCGAGCGTCAGCTCGATTTGTTTCGACAACAGGTAATAGCGGTGAAGTGGGTAATCGAGATCGAAGCCCATTCCGGCGTGCAGGTGCTGCGCGGCGTAGACGACGCGATGCCCCGCTTCGGAGGCGAAGAACTTCGCGACGCCAACCTCGGCGCTCGCGGGGAGTTCCTCGGACAAGCGCCACGCTGCTTGCCAGGTCGCGACACGGATCGATTCGACGTCGATGTACGCGTCCGCGGCGCGCTGCGCGACCGCTTGAAACGTCGCGATCGGGCGATCGAATTGCTGGCGCGACGTCGTGTACGACGCGGTCATCCGCAACACGCGCTCGGCGATTCCGAGCTCCATCGCGACGAGCGTGATCGTGGCACGCGGGACGAGCCACGCGAGGACGTCGATGCCGCGCTCGGGATCGCCGAGGATGTCCTCGCGCGCGACGCGAACGTTCGTGAGCGTCATCTCGTACTGCGACTCACCAGCCGTCGTGACTTGGCGTTCTAGCTTCACACCCGCCGCTTTGGCATCGACGAGGAAGACGCCGAGCGCGTCACCCGTCGTGCGCGCACCGACCAGGATGCGGCTCGCGAGGCGCGCCGCCGGAACGCACGTCTTCACTCCGTTGAGAATCCACGCCGCGCCGTCCGCTCTCGCCGTGGTCGAAGGACGGAGCGGATCTTGGGAGCCATACTCGGCGAGCGCCGCCGTGAGGATCGTCTCGCCGCGCGCGACAGAAGGGAGAAGGCGACCGCGTTGCTCGGCATTCCCGAATTTGCCAATCGGCAATGCGCCGAGCGCGAGCGTCGCCCAAAGCGGCAGCGGCACGACCGCGCCACCTGCCTCTTGCAACAACGCACACAGCTCGAGGAGCCCATGACCGCCGCCGCCATCGCTCTCCGCGATCGCCGTCCCGAGGAGCCCGAGGCCCGCGAGCTCCTTCCAGAGCGGCGCTTGGAAGCGATCTTCCGTGGCCTCGATCGTCTTCAACGCCGCGGGCGTCAGTCGCTCCGCGAACAGCTTCCGCGCGAGATCCGCAACTGCGGTTTGAGCCTCCGCAAACGAGAAATCCATCGTCGTCTCCTTCAGCGCGGCGCGCGCGGCATGCCGAGCCCGACCATCGCAATGATGTCGCGCTGCACTTCGTTCGTTCCGCCGCCGAACGTCAGCACGAGCGTCGGCCGGTAATAGCTTTCGATGCGTCCGCGAAGGACGACTCCGGGCGATCCCGTCTTCAAGTAGCCGGGCTGACCGAGGACCTCGAGTAGCAGCGCGTACACCTTCACGAACGACTCGCTCCCGAAGACCTTCACGCACGACGACTCGGCGGGATCGAGCTTCCCCTGATCGATGTTGAACGCCTGGCGCCACGTCATGAGCTTGAGCACCTCGGCGTGCGCGTGCGCGCGTGCCAAGTTGAGCTGGACCCACGGCTCGTCGATGACGCGGCGACCGTCGGCGAAGCGCGTCTCCTTGGCCCAGGCGACGACCTCGCTGATGAACCGCGTGATGGGACCGGGCGAGCTGAGCGCGACGCGCTCGTGATTGAGCTGCGTCGTGATGAGCTTCCATCCGTCGTTCTCACGACCGACGCGCATCGACACCGGGACCCTTACGCCGTCGTAGTAGGTCGCGTTCGTGCGGTTGCCGCCGAGCGTGTGAATCGGCGTAAGCGAGAAGCCGGGCGAGTTGGTATCGACCATCAAGATCGAGATCCCTTTGTGCTTCGGCGCTTCGGGATCCGTTCGCACGGCGAGCCAGACGTAGTCGGCGGACTCGGCCAGGCTCGTGAAGATCTTCTGCCCCGTGACGATGTAGTCGTCGCCGTCGCGGACGGCCTTCGTCTTGAGCGACGCGAGATCCGTCCCCGCGCTCGGCTCGGAATAGCCAATTGCGAAATGAAGCTGGCCGCGCAAGATGCGCGGGAGCATCGTCGCCTTCTGTTCGTCCGTTCCGTACTTGATGAGCGTCGGACCGACCGTGCAGAGCGTCAGGAACGGAATGGGGAACCCTGCGCGCTGCACTTCATCGAAGAAGATGAACTCCTCGATCGCTGGGCGCCCGCGACCGCCGAACTCCGTCGGCCATCCGATACCGAGCCAACCGTCGGCGCCCATATGCTCGAGCACCTTCGTGTAGAGCGGACCGCCGCCTTCGGTGCCCGCGACCTCCGCGAGGACGTCTTCGGTCACGTGCTTTCGCAAGTACGCGCGGAGCTCGTCGCGGAGCGCGCGCTCGGCCGGCGTGTAATCGATGTACATCTCAGCCTTCCTTGGGCGCCTGCGCGCCGATGATCGACCTCATGCGCGCGGCGTCGATTTCGACGAACTTGCCCGTCGCTTCCGCCGTGACCTTGCCACCCGCGGTCATCTTCGCGGCGACGAAGCTCTTCTTGCCGTCGACGCTCGACGTCGTCGCCTCGATGCGAAGCTCGACCCCGAGTGGGGTCGGGCGCAGATAGCGAACTTCGAGCGCCGCCGTCACTCCGCCCGTGCCTCGAATGACTTGCAAGTAGCCAAAGACTTGATCGAACGCGGCAGCGACGAATCCGCCGTGAACGCAGCCGGGAATGCCCTCGAACGACGGACCGAACGTCACCAGACCGATCGCGGTGTCGGCGTCTTTCGAGAGCTTCATCGGCGGCGAAATCGGATTCGACTCGCCTGTGAGCGCGGTGCGGTCCGCGAAAACAGCGAACTGCTCCGCGCTCGTGCACGACGCGAATCCCTCCTTGAACGTGCGCGTCGGGAACGGACACAGCACGAACGCGGCCTCGTCGACGGCCTCCGCGGCGAGCAAGAGCGCGTCCTCCGGGGCGTCCGTAGTCACGACGACGGCGGCGAGCTCACGAAGCTTCGCTGCGAGCTCACGCTTCGCCGCCCATGCGCCCGTCGGGAGCGCCGGCGGCACATCCCAATAGTGCTTTGGCATCATGCGGCGTCACCGCGCGCCGTGGCGGTCGCCCAGCGGTAGTCCGGCTTCCCGCTCGGGTGCCGCGCGATCTGCGTGACGACCTTGAGCTCACGCGGAACCTTGTATCCCGCAATGCGCGTTCGGCAGAACGTCTCGAGCTCCGCGAGTGTTACCGATGCTCCCTCGCGCGTTTGCACGATCGCCGCGACACGCTGCCCCCATCGATCGTCAGGCACGCCCACGACGACCGCGTCTTGAACCGACGGGTGCGCCTTCAGCACCGACTCGACTTCTTCGGGAAAAATCTTCTCGCCGCCGCTGTTGATGCAGACCGCGCCGCGGCCGAGCACCGTGATGCGCCCGTCGGCCTCGAGCGTCGCGAGATCGCCCGGAACGACCCAACGCTCGCCGTCGATCGTGATGAACGTCTTTGCGGTCTTCTCGGGGTCATTGAAGTAGCCAATTGGCAATCGGCCACGGCGTGCCAACTTGCCAATCGTCGTCGTGCCCGGTTCGAGTGGCTTCATGTCGTCGCCGAGGACCGTGTTGCTGTCGTCCATGTAGAAGCTGGGGCGTCCACTCGGGACGCCACCTTCCGTCATCGTGCCGGTCGTGCCTTGATGTCCCGTCTCCGTCGCACCGAAGCTGTTCAGCACCATCGTGTTCGGTAGGAGCGCGACCAGGTCCTCCTTCACCGAATCCGACAAAATCGCACCGGCCGAGGCGATGACGAAGAGCGACGACGTATCGAACGTCCCCGCACGCAGCGCGTCGACGAGCGGGCGCGCCATCGCGTCGCCGACGAACGTGAGCGTGCTCACCTTCTCGCGCTCGATGAGCTCGCACACTTCCTTCGCGTTGAAGCTGCGGCCGCCTTGCAGGACGACCTTGCCGCCGCCGAAGAGGCCGATGAGCGCGGCCCACTGCGCCGCGCCGTGGATCAGCGGCGCCGCCGGAAGAAACGTGAGCGGCTCCTCGGAATCCTTCGCGACCTCCGCGAGCTCCTCGGCGCGCGTGAGCGGGTCGCCGCCCGGACGACCGCCTTGGAGCCCTGCGTAGAAGACGTCCTCGTGCCGCCACATTACGCCGCGCGGCATGCCGGTCGTTCCGCCGGTGTAGATGATGTAGAGGTCGTCGCCCGATCGCGTCTCGAACTTTCGCTCGGGCGACGCGGCACGAAGCGCGCTCTCGTAGTCGATCGGATCGATGTCGCACGCGACCGGTGCGCCGCTGTCGGCGACCGCGACGAACGTCCTCAACCCGGGGACCGTCTTCGCTGCTGCGCCCGCGAAGGAAGACAGCTCGCGCTGGTGCACGAGCGCGACGAGCTTGGCATTCTCGAAGAGGTACGTGAGCTCGCCCTCGACGTAGCGGTAGTTGATGTTGATCGGTACCGCGCGGAGCTTGAACGCCGCGAGCATCGACTCGATGAACTCGACGCCGTTGTAGAGATAGAGCCCGATGTGATCACCGGCCTTCAGGCCGCGCGCTCGAAGCACGTTGGCCATTCGGTTCGCGCGCTCTTCGAGCTGTGCATACGTGAGACGGCGATCGCCACAGACGAGCGCGGTGCGCTCTGGAATCACGTCGACGAGGCTCTCGAACAGATCGGCGATGTTGAGCTCCATGGTCCTCTCCCCGGCGCTAAGGCCGCTCGCTACCGACGACCCACATCGCGAAGAACTGCGACGCGCCGCCATACGCATGGCCGACCCCCGTCCGCGCGCCTTCCACTTGATGCGCGCCCGCGGTGCCGCGGACCTGCATCGCAGCCTCCGCGAAACGGAGCATCCCCGACGCGCCGATCGGATTGGACGACAAGACACCGCCGGACGGATTGACGGGGAGATCGCCGCCTATCGCGGTGGCTCCTTCGAGCGTCATCTTCCAGCCGCAATCGAGGTCCGCGAATCCCAAGTTCTCGAGCCACATCGGCTCGAACCAACTGAAGGGCACGTAGAGCTCGGCGACGTCGACGTCGCGTCGCGGATCGACGATGCCCGCCTGCGCGTACACGTCTTTGGCGCAGTCGCGTCCGGCACGCGGATCGACCTGGTTTCTCCCCGCAAACATGCTCGGCTCGCTGCGCACCGCGGTTCCGCGCACCCACGCTGGCTTCTTTGGCGATGCCTTGGCGGCTTTGTCGCTCGCGAGGACCATCGCGCACGCGCCATCCGAAGATGGGCAGGTCTCGAGGTATCGTATGGGATCCCATAGCATGGGTGATGCGGCGACCTTCTCGAGCGAGATGTCGTCCATGCGCAAATGGGCATACGGATTCTTCAGCGCGTTCAACCGGTCTTTGACCGCGACGCGCATTCCGACGTCGTCAGGCGCGCCCGATCGGCGGATGTAGCTGCGGACAATCGGCGCGAAGAACCCGCCTGCCCCCGCGACCAGCGGCGGTTGGAACGGATACTTTGGAGAGAGCGCCCACATCGCGTCACTCTCGGACTGCTTCTCGAACGCGACTGTGAGCACGCGATCGTGAATGCCGGACTGCACGAGGTGCGCGGCGACGATCGCCGTCGATCCTCCGACGCTGCCCGCGGTGTGCACGCGCATCATTGGTTTTCCGACCGCGCCGAGCGCGTCTGCCAGATAGAGCTCCGGCATCATGATGCCTTCGAACATGTCGGGCGCTTTGCCGATCACGACCGCATCGATGTCGCGCCACCCGAGCCCGGCGTCGTCGAGCGCACGCATCGCCGCTTCGCGAACGAGACCAGCGATCGACAGATCGTCGCGCTTCGACGCGTGCAAGGTCTGCCCAATCCCAATGACGGCGCAACGCTCGGCCATCAGTCCGCCTCCAGCAAGCACACCAAGTTCTGTTGCAAGCACGGCCCCGACGTCGCGTGCGCGATCGCGGAGCGCGCGCCTCCGTCGGAGATCCGCTGCGCTGCGGTGCCGATCCGATTGAGGCCGGCGACGATGAACGGATCCGGCGCGCGTGTTCCAGCGCCGATCGCCACGTCGTTCGGAAGAGCAAGCGCGTCGCGCAAGATGATCTCTTGATGCCGATACGACGCGTGGAGCTCGGCAACGTCGACCTTGCGACCGTGCGCGCCGACCTTACGTGCGGCGATCTCGGTCGACGAGGAGCGCGTGAGATCGCGCGCGCCGAGCGAGTGCGCTTCGATGCGGTGATCGATGC
>JANYDK010000088.1 GCA_025363655.1 Deltaproteobacteria bacterium
CGATCACCCACCGACCTCACCAAGGGTGATCGAATCGATCCGATCCCCCACGCTCCACCTGGAAAACAAGCCCCATCCTCCTCGGCACATCGGTTGCTCTCCTCTCCCGCAGTCACGGTCCCACCAGAGGAGCAATCATGCAGCGGAGAACGGCGATACTCGGTGCGGGTGTGGCGATGGCGATGGCGACGCTCAGCGCGCCTGCCGAGGCCAAGCGCACGCTGCAGGACTATCGCTACTTCCGCGCTCTCTCGGTCGACCTCGCGGGGCGCGTGCCGACGCGGGACGATCTGACGGCGTTCGAAGCGGACTCGTTCGATCTCGACAAGTGGATCGACGATCGGCTGAACGGGCCCGGGTACGAGGCGCGCGTGCGTCGGACGTACATGGATCTCTTGCGGCTCGACGTCTCGAACGTCTTCACCTACCGGCCATCGGCGACGATTCTGCGGCGGGCGACGATCCTCGGGCCGGATGGGAAGAACATGTACGTCTTCTTCCGCAACGGCCAGCGCCGCGTGCGTGAGGAGACCGACGGCGCCTTCTGTTTCACCAAGGCGGAGATCGGCGTCAGCATCCTCGGCACCGGGCAGCTCGTGGGCACGCTGAAGAACGTCGATGCGGCGGCGCTGGCGAAGAACACGAAGGTGGTGAAGCCTTGGTGGCTCTACAAAGACTACGCCGCCAGCGTGCCCGGCAAGCTCTACGGAACGGCTTCATTTCCTGTGGGAGACGGCGGTTTCACGCTTCTACCCGACATGGCGAAAGACGCCGACGGGACGCCGATGACGTCGATTCGGGTTTGCAACGAGGAGGCGAGCCCGAGCGCCACCGGGACCGTCTTCGCTTCCGGTCGAATCAAGGGGCCGCCCGCGGGCACGCTCCCTCCTTACGATCGCACGACGCAGCTCCCGCTCGACGATGCCTACGCGACGGCGAACAAGGGAGCCGCGCTCGCTTGTGACGGCGGCACTGCCTACGTGCACAGCACCGACTGCGGCTGTGGCGTCGGGCTCGAGCGATGTCTCCCCGCAGCCGGTGCCGGCGTCGAGCCCGCGGCCTTCATGGCGCCGGTGCACGTGCCGCTCGGCGAGACGCAGCCGATGGACGTCGGCTCGGCGAGCGAAGGGACCTGGACGCGCTTCTGGTGGTCGGAAGAGGCGGTGAAGTTCCTCGAATACGTCGCCCACGAAGATCGCGACTTCCGCGAAGTGCTGACCGGTCGCTACACGATGGTGAACGGGCCGCTGGCGCAGTTCTACGCTTCGGGTGCCGGCGCGACGTGCTGCGGGCAGGGGCTGACGCTCGGCTACGTGCACCCGACGCCGCTCCTCGATCCGAAGAAGTTGCCGGCGCTGATGCCGCACGACGCGACGACGTGGAAGCTCGTCGACGATCGCGGGCCGAACGCCTCGGGCATCCTCACGATGCCTGTTTTCCTCACGAAATACGGCACCCGGCGCGGTCGGGCGCACGTGCTCTACCAAGCGTTTCAATGCCGCGACTTCATCGCCGGCAACGTCAAGCTGACGCCGTCGACCGAGCCCGACCTGACGAAGCGCGATGGCTGTTCGACCTGTCACGCGACGCTCGAGCCGATGGCGGCGTACTTCACTCGCGTCATCGAGTCCGATTGGACGTGGCTGCCGAAGGACACCTTCCCGCTGCAGAACACGGTCTGCAAATCGGCCAACGGCAGCAGCGCGTGCAAGAGCTACTACGATCCGGCGTTCGTCACCTCGACGCAGGGGCTCCTTCGCGGCGCCTACGCCAGCCTCGATCACGCCGACGCCGGGCCCGCAGGCCTCGCGAAAGATCTCGCCGGCTCGGCCGAGTTCGGGAGCTGCGTCGTCAACAACCTCCTCGGTTCGTTCCTCGGACGGCAGCTCTCCGCCGACGACGCGTCGGTGGTGGCGGCGATGGCCGCAGACCTCGAGAAGGGCGGCTTCAAGCTGCGCGCGCTGGTGCGCGAGATCGTCAAATCGGATCTCTATCGCAAGTCGAATGATCTCGACTCCAACGACTGGCGCGAGGCCGGAGGTGCGCCGTGAAGCGGAATTTTCTGGCGATTCTTCTGACCGCGGCGGGCCTCACGCTCGGCTCTGGTCAGATCGGCTGCAACCACGGCGGCGATTCGTCGTCGCCTCCCGATCCCAATGCCATCCCGTCGGTGCCTGTCGGTGCGCTCCCGGGTCACGACTCGCTCGCGCAGGACGACTCGCACAAGGAGGGGCCGCGGCTCCTTCCGGCGGAGGTCTACATCCGCATGTACCTCGATCTCTTCGGCGGGCTCTCACCGCTCGATGCGGAAGCAGCGGCGCGTGGCACCGATGGAACGCTCTTCGATCACTGGAGCGACTACCTCGCCTCGCTCGGCCTCCCCGACTACGAGAAGGACATCGCGCGCGTCGGACAGACCAACGCGATCATGGTGGCGACCTTCGAGCGCCTCGGCCTCGCGCTCTGCGATCGCGCCGTCGAGCGTGATTTACGGGCAAAAACCGGGTCGAAGAAGGTCGTCTTCGCCTTCGATCTCACGCCCGCCGAGCCGACCGACAAGGAGTTCGCCGATCGCTTCGACGTCCTCCATCGCACCTTCCTCGGCTATCCGGCGGTGATGGCGGAGACGCCGCGCATCAGTCGCTTCCTCAAGATCTACCGCGACACCGTCGCTCGTCACGTCGCCCTCAAGGGCGGCACCTCGTCGTTCACGCCGACCGAAGCGGGCTGGGCAGCGGTCTGCCATGGCCTCGTTCGTCACCCCGAGCTCCACACCTACTGAGCCCGAAACGTCGAGAGGGAGCAGAGCTCATGTGCACCGAACGCGGAAACAGTCGACGGAACTTTCTCAAGATCGTGGGCAGCCTCGGCGCCGCCGCGGCTGCCTCGCCGCTCTATCGGGCGTTCGCCGGACCGGGCGCCGGGACCGACGAGTTCTTCGTCTTCATCCACGCGCAAGGCGGTTGGGACGTCACGCTCGGGCTCGATCCGCGCAACGAGAAGACGGGGCTGATCGTCCCGGCGACGACCAAGAACATCGACTACGCCTCGCTCACGCGCTGGGAGAACGACTCGGCGGCGCTCGACGGCGACGAATATTCGTTTCGCATCGTCCAGCCGGCCGGCAGCAAGATTCCCTTCGGTCCGGCGATCGGCGATCTCGCCAACCACTACGATCGCCTCACGGTGGTCAACGGCCTCGCGGTCAACACCGTCAGCCACCCCGACGGCACCGTCTTCGCGGCCACCGGTCGTCACCTCGCCGGCGGGCGCGTCGCCGCGACCAGCATCGACACCATGATGGCCAACGAGTTCGGCGCCGAGCAGCTCTTCCCGGCGGTGTCGATTCGCTATCCGTCGTCGTTCGTCGGTCAGACGCTCGATCGGAGGGCGATGCCGCTGCTCGTCGACAGTATCGGCTCGATGGGCAAATCGTTGGTGCGCTCGACGCGCTACGAGCTCCCTGAAGATCGCGCGGCGGTGACGAGCATGCTCACCGACGAGGCCAACGACCTCGCCGCGCGCGCCGCCGATCCTTCGGCGTGGAAGGGCTTCGGCCTGCAATTCGCGTCGCTCCAGAAGATGATCGGTGGGCCGGTGCAGGCGCTCCTCGACACCAACAAGCTCAAGCTCGCACAACCGAGCTTCGACTACGCCGCGCAATACATGGGTCAATTCGCGCCCAACGCGGCCTTCGCGATCGAGGCGATGAAGCAGAACTTGGTCCGCTCGGTCGCCTTCGCGATGGGCAGCTTCGACACGCACGGCGCCGACTACACCGACCAAGGGCAGAAGCAGCAGGAGATGTTCAACGTCATCGCCCGGCTGATCGAGGCGCTCGACGCGACGCCGCACCCGACCAAGACGGGGAGCAAGCTCTCCGAGCACACGCACATCGTCGTCGTCAGCGAGTTCTGCCGCACGCCGCAGGTGAACCTCGGCGGTGGCCGCGATCACTACCCCAACGGCACCTCGCTGATCATCTCGCCGCGGTTCAAGGGCAACACGGTCTTCGGCGCATCCGACACCGAGCAGCTGCTGCCCAAGGCGACGCGCGCCTTCACCGACGGCGATCGTTCGATTGGGCCTCCCGACGTGCTCGCCACCTTCCTCTCGGCGTTCGGCGTCGATCCCCGCAAGTACATGCGTGACGGCGAACCGGTGCCGGAGATGCTGAAATGAAGCCGATTTCGATTTCTCTCGCGCTGGTCGGAGTGCTCGCGCTCCTCCCGTCCTGCAGCTCGAAGATCGATCCACTGCCGCCGAAGAGCACTCACGACGAGAGCCTCGGGCTCCGTGACATCGACTGGAACCTCACCAAGGCCGACGTCGGGCAGGTGAGCGCGATCGTCGAGGTCGAAGGCGAGACCGTCTTCTTCGGTTCGCATGGCGCGACCATCCTCCAAGGGGGCGCGATTTCGTCGACCGTCGCCGGCGTCTCCGAGTGGAGCGCGGCGACGCCGATCCCCGCCGCCGATGGCGTCGGAACTTGGATCGTCGGGGTCACCAGCGATGGAAAATTGCTGCGACTCCGTGCCACCGGCGTCTTCGAAGACGTGACGGCGCGCTACGGGCTCGACAAAGATCACGTGCGCGCGATGATCGCGCTCGATACCGCCGTCGTCTTCGCGGTGAGCAGCGGCATCGCCATCGCCGACGGCAAGACGGTCACCCACTACGACGCCGCCGCCGGGACGACGCCCGCGGGCGGCAACGGTCGTCTCGCGTGGACCGAGAAGGGCGAAGTACGCACGCTCGACGTCAAGACCAAGACCCTCGCGCGCTATCCGCTCACCGGTGCTGCCTTCGTCACCATCGATCACGACGGCAACCTCGTGGCCGCCACCGCACGTGCGATTTACGTCGAGAAGGAAGGTGCGCTCCACCTCGCGTACACGTCGCCCGACGCTGACGTCGGAGCGCTCGTGGCTGCGGGCACGCGCGTCTGGGTGCGCCTCGGTGCGGAGCTCGGCGCGCTCGAGGCAGGCATTCTCCATCGCACGAAAGACCTCGAGCTCCCGGCGACGACGCGGCTCGTTCCGGCGATGAACGGCGACGTCTGGACGCTCTCGCCGGCTGGCCTTCATCGCTACGGTCGCGACCCCGCCGATTTGGCGCGGCTCGATTGGGAGACGACGATGCTCCCGATCTTCGCCAAGGTTTGCAGCAACTGTCACCAGCCCGGCGGCACCGCCAACGTCGACCTCTCGACCTACCAAGGTTGGCTCGACTACCGCGGCGAGATTCGCAAGCGCGTGATCGATCAACGCTCGATGCCGCCGAAGTCGCAGACCTTCGCCGAGTCCGATCGTGACGCGGTCAAGGCCTGGCTCGACCGCGCACCCTAGCGCGTTCGGCTGCCGCGACCCTTCGCTGCTCGCAGGCTGCTAGACTGAGCGGCTCGATGCGACGTGGGCTCATCCTCGTCATCGCGGCGTCGGCCGCCATGGCCACCGCGTGCCTGCTTTCGCTCGATTTCGGCGAGCTGACGCGTGATCACGGCGCCGACGTCGGTGAGGCCGGCCTCGACGCGGCGCTCGATACCACCCTCCCCGAGACGAGCGATGCAACCGACTCCGAGACCGACGCCATCGAGATTCCTGCGCATTGCAGCGACAAGAAGGTCGGCGACGGAGAGACCGACATCGATTGTGGGGGCACCTGTCCGCGCTGCGGCGCCGGCAAGAAGTGCGACGTGCCGGGGGACTGCAACAGCGGCAACTGCATCGGCAGCAAATGCGTCGAGTGCCCCGCTGGCATGGTCCGCGTCCGCATCGTCACCGGCGCGGTGCCGCTCGTGTATTGCATCGATGCGAACGAGGTCTCCGCCGCCGACTACGCGCTCTTCTCCTCGACGGTGACGCCGACGACGACGAAGAATCCCTTGCCGACGCCGTGCGCGGTGCCGGCCAAAACGTCGTTCGTCGCCGGCTATCCGGGAGGCACCGATGCGGGTCCGACGACGCCGGTGCGCTACGTCGATTGGTGCGACGCCTGGGCCTATTGCGATTGGGCCGGTAAGCGCCTTTGCGGTCAAATCGGCGGAAAGACCAATCCGTACGATCGTCCGAACGATCCGAGCTCGGGGCAGTGGCGACGTGCGTGTTCGGCAGACAAGGGCATCGGCGATGCGTCGGTCTGGCCTTACGGCGCGAGCGCCAACGCCGATCTCTGCGAGACGCGTGATCGCGACGGCGGCGTGGCCGATGCGCCACCGCCGGGAGCTCCCGTCGAGAGCGGCTTCTTCGCCGGATGCAAAGGCTCGAGCAGCGAGCTCAACGCGTCGCTCTTCGATCAGAGCGGCAACATCGCCGAATGGGAAGACTCGTGCAGCCCGAGCTACGTCACGTGCTGGGCACGCGGCGGGTCCTTCAAGAATTCGAGCAAGGAAGCCTCGTGTGCTGCGAGCGAGGCGAAGGCGCCGCTGACGCGGAGTGAAGCGATTGGGTTTCGGTGTTGCAAGTTGTGAGGGGTGAGGGACGGCCTTGCCCCGGTCTTGCCCCTCACCCGCCGCAGACCGACGCGTCCGCCAAGCTCACGTTCGGATCCGTGCACTTGCCACCGGTGCACGTCCACGACGCGCATTGAATCGCCGCCGACGCGTCGCACGCTGCGCCCGCGGGAAGCCCCTTCTGGCACGTCCCGCCGACGCAGGCATGTAGATAACCACACGATAGATCGTCGGTGCCATCGCACGCCGAGCCGAGCGGCTTCTCGGGCAGACACGTCGGCGTCGTGCTGGTGGTGTCGCAGAAGAGGCCCGCGTCGCAGTAGTGGATGACGCGGCCGGTGAAGTTGCAGCCAGCCCCCTTGCCGACGACGTCGTACTGTTTGCACTTCTTCGACGTCGGATCGCAGTAGCCCTCGCCCTTCGGCGGCGACATGCACTCGATGTCGTAGCTGCATGCGTCGCCCGGCTTGAGGACGCCGTTGAAGACGCGCGTGCACGGCTCGTAGAGCTTCAGCCAGTCGACGAAGAAGACGCCGCAGGTCGCGAACGCCTTGGTCCAGGCCCCTTCGCAGCTCGCCAGTTGGCTGCCGTCGTAGGTGAGGCGACCGGTGGCGACCCAGTCGAGCTCGTATTTGCAGTAGCTGATCTCCGCGTCGCGACACTTCGAGTCGACGTACGTGGTGCCGTGCGCGCTGCAGCAAGCAGCGGTGTACTTGGTGCAAATGGCGTCGGCGAGGTCGTTGCAAATCGACGGCGGCGGAGGCGCGATAGCGTCGGTCGGTCCGATGTCGAACGGCGGAGGTGCGCCATCGAGAGGGGGAGGGACGATGCCGTCGGTGGGCGGCGGCCCGAGGTCTGGGCGAACCGAGGAGTCCTCGAAGGGCGTGCTCGTGTCGCTGCCAGCATCGGCGCGCGCATCGGGATCGGCGCTGAGATCCGGGTTGACCCGGCCACCACAGGCGACGAGCACGAGCGGCGAAGCGAGCAAGGCAAGACGAGCGAAGCGAAGAGGACGACGCATGGAGCACCTCTCGCTCCAGAGTACACCCGCCGAGAGCAGTCAGCCCCCGCAGGTCCCCGTATTGGCCATTTGGACGAACGGATCGGTGCAACGACCCGAGACGCAGTTCCACGAAGCGCACTGGAGCTCGCTCGTGCATGCGGCGTCGAGCGGGAGCCCGGGCGCACACTTGCCGGCGTTGCAGCGATTGCCGAAGCCGCAGGAAGGATCATTGGTCGAGCCGAACGGTCCGCCGCCGCAGCCGCCGCCGATGGGGTGCGCGTTGTCGCAGACGGTGGTGCCGCCGCCGCCTCCGGTGGCGAACGGACAGAAGAGACCGTCGTTGCAGAGACGCTCGTCCGGGCCGGAGTAGCTGCAGGGGGCGCCCTTGCCGACGAAGCTGATGGTCTCGCAGTCGCCGCTGCTCTTGTTGCAGTTGGCATAGGCGCCGGCCGAGGCATGGCACTCGCTGTCGGCCGTGCACGGAGTGCCCGGAGGCGACTTCGGGTTGAGCAGCAGCTCGCACGGGGTGTACGTGCGGATGTAGTCGAGGATGCCGACCGAGCAGGTGGTCGTCAACTTGGTCCACGCCGCGGCGCAGGCATCGAACTGCGACGGATCGAAGGTGCGATCGCCGGCCTTCACCTCGTCGACGGCGTCGCCACAGCTGGTGAGCACGTTGTCGCGACAGGTGGCGACGTCGAACTTCATGCCGCGTTTGGTGCAGCAAGACGTGAGCGGCGCGGCGCAGATGGTGTCGGCGAGGCGACCGCAGACGCTGTCGAGGGTGACGACGGGCGGAGGACTGGTGTCGATTGGCGGAGGGGTCGTGTCGGTGCCGCCCGCGGTGTCCTTCGGCGGCGGCGTCACGTCGGCCGGCGTCACGGTGTCGGTTGGCGTGGTGGTGTCGGAGCCGCCGCCGCTGGTGTCTTCGGTCACCGAGCTGTCGGCACCGCCGCCGCCCTTGTCATCGAAGGCACTCGAATCCGCCGAGCCGCAGCCGACCAGCGCCACGGAAGCCACGAGCCAGACCGCCGCCGCATTGCATAAGTTAGTCATGTTTCTCTCCCGCCGACTGCTTCTCATTGTGATGCGTGGCCCCCCGCCGACGATCATCAAGTGCGACTTAACGTAGCAGTGCTGGCCCGTCTCGCTTGGAGTTTGCACGGGTTCTTTGGCCGATCACCGCCGCTGCGGGAGAATCCTCCCTTGCTGTGATCGAAGACGTCGCGCGCGCCGCATTTCGCGGTGACTCGCGCTCGCATGCGAGGGGAGCAGTCACATGAACCCGGGTTATCAGGGACAACAGCAGACGCCGGCTGGTTTTCAATCGGGCGCGGGTGGGTATCCGGCGGCACAAGCGGCGCCGATGCCCGGCTCCGGTGGGCCGTCACCGACGCCTGCCAAGAAGAGCCCGCCGCTCCTCTTCATCGCCGCGGCCCTGCTCGCGCTGATGGTCGGCTGCAATTGGCTCGTCGGCGCCTTCAAGATCGACGGCGACGGTGGCCGCTTCTTCACGCACACGGCCGCCGCCTCGGGGACGCTCGGCCTCGGCATTCTCATGCTGATGGGCTTTCATCGCCTGTCGGAGAAGGACAAGGAGCACACCCCCACGCTCGGGCTCGGCCTCGTCATCTGCGTGCTCATCACGGGCGTCATCAGCCTCGCTGCGTTGCTACAGTTTCGGTAGTGCGTTCGGTAGTACGTAGCACCGGAGCTGCGCTGCTCATTTGGGCAACGGCTTGCGTCGGATGTCGTCGCAAGCCGCCGCCCGATGCGAGCCCGTTGCCGCCGAGGCCCGACGACGTCTGGGTCGAGGTCTCGGTGCGCGATCCGTCGACGTCGTGGTCGCGTCTGCGCACGCTCCTCGGCGTCGCTGCCTGGGCGCTGCCGCGGACGCCGTTCATGTTGCTCTCGGAGCATGGGCCCGTTCCCTCGCGCGTCGAAGCGCAGGTCGAGCCCAATCACCCGCTCGTCGCGCTCCTCTGTGGGGCCGACAAGACCGACGTGAACGCGCGCGCGGAGGAGGTGGTGGCCTGGCACGCGGACGATCCCGATCGCTTGCCGCGGATCGATCCCGATCGCTTCGTCCTCGCGGCGCCTACGTCGATGGGGAGCGTGCGCTTTCTCCGGCTGCGCGCGGGAGGCGTTCCTTCGGGGGTGCCGCTCGGCATCGCTTCCGGGTTCTTCGTCTTCGGAGCACGTGAAGAGAGCATCGCCGCGCACACCGATCATCTCGTGCGTAGGTTGGCGAAGGTGGCGAGCGAGCTCGACGCGCACCTCGACGTTCGCATCGACGTCGAGGCTCGGCCCGCCGCGTGGCGCCTCGTCGATCACGCGCTCGATGGCGTCGCTGCCTGGGGCAAGTCGCTCGATGCTTCGTCGTCGGCGCAGAAGACTTCGATGGACGTCGCCGCCTGGGTGGCCGCGCTCCAAGTGGTGAAGGCGAGTGGCCCTCTGCGGTTCGACATCTCCCTCGGCGACGACGCCGTGCATGTCGTCGCGACCCAGGAAAATAGGCCTTCCGTGACGCTGGAGGTGCCCGGCGAGGTGGTGCGCAGTTGGGCGACCGGGCACCTCGGCGACGCCATCGGCAAGGCCTTCGGTTCGCCCTTTTGACGCCTGTCTTTCCGCCGGCCTCCGCGAGCGGTAGTCGACGTCGGTGGCGAAAGCGAAGACGCGCGCGGGTGGACGTGCCTCCGGAGAGGACGACCTCTTCACGCGCGCGCTCGCCAAAGATCCGGCGCGGCTCGATCCGGCCTCGACGCCGCTCGCCGAACGAATGCGACCACGGACCCTCGACGAGCTCGTCGGCCAAGAGAAGTTGGTCGGCGCCGGGAGGCCGCTGCGTCGCGCGATCGAGTCCGACAAGATTCCTTCGCTGATCCTGTGGGGTCCGCCCGGCGCCGGCAAAACGACCATCGCGCGGCTCGTCGCCCAGGCCACGCGTGCGCGTTTCGTGCCTTTTTCCGCGGTGCTCGGGGGCGTGCCGGAGATTCGTCTGATCCTCGGCGAGGCCCGTGAGGCCCGCGCCTATCGCAACGCGCGCACCATTCTCTTCGTCGACGAGATTCATCGCTTCAACAAAGCGCAACAAGACGCGTTCCTCCCGCACGTCGAAGACGGCACGGTGACGCTGATCGGCGCGACCACCGAGAATCCGAGCTTCGCCGTCAACGCCGCGCTCCTCTCCCGTTCGCGCGTGATGCGGCTCGAGCCGATCGACGAAGAAGCGATCGTCGTCCTCCTTCGCCGTGCCCTCGACGATCACGAACGCGGCCTCGGCCCGCTCGAGCTCACCGCCGACGACGACGCGCTCTCGGCGATCGCGGCCCTCGCGCAAGGCGATGCGCGCAGGGCCCTCACCGCGCTCGAGCTCTCCGCCGACTTCGCCGTCGAGACCGACGTCACGCACCTGACGCGCGCGCTCGTCTCGCAGGCGCAATCGGCGCCCGGCCTTCGCTACGACAAGAAGGGCGACGAGCACTACGGCGTCGTCAGCGCGTTCATCAAATCGATGCGCGGGAGCGACGCCGACGCCGCGCTCTACTGGATGGCGCGCATGCTCGAAGCCGGCGAAGACCCGCTCTTCGTCTCGCGAAGGCTCCTCGTCTTCGCCAGCGAAGACATCGGCAACGCCGACCCGCGAGCCCTCCTCGTCGCCGTCGCCGCCGATGAATCGTTCCGACGGATGGGCATGCCCGAAGGTATCCACCCGCTCTCCCAAGCCTGCACGTACCTCGCGACCGCGCCGAAATCGAACGCGTCGATTGCCGCGTACAACGCCGCCGCCGAAGCCGCGAAATCACGCGGCGCGCTCGACGTTCCCTCGCACCTCCGCCCCGGCAGCACCCAAGTGAACCGCGAGCTCGGTTGGGGAAAGGGCTACGCCTACACGCACGAGGAAGAAGGCGGCTACTCCGCGAGCCAGCGCTACCTTCCCGACGAGCTCACCGGCGAGCGCTTCTACACGCCGAAGGGCGCGGGTTACGAGTCCACGATCGCCCAGCGCATCGCCGAGTGGCAACGCCGCCGAGAAGCTGCTGCGGGTGAGCCAGTGGAAGACGTCGATCCGACGAAGTCCGAGTGAGAGCGAGAGGACCACGAAGCCACCAAGCTACGGAGCAAGAGTGAACTCGCTCTCGAGCCCGAAAGAACATGGCTCCGTTGCTTCGTGTTTTTCTCGCTCTCCCGTATTTTTCCTCGGCGGACGCTCATTGCACAATCCGTACGGACGTTGCGCAATCGCGACTCGACGGAAGGGCGTGTCCGCGCTTTTGTTTCACATATGAAGCATCTCAGGTCCGTCGTCCTCTTCCTCGCGTCGACGTCGCTCCTGGTGGGCTGCCTCGGGCGCACCGATCCAGAGGGGGACGACCCGTTCGGCGGCGAGGGCTTCGACACCGCGACGCCGGGATTCGACAGCGGAATTCCCACCGATGACGTCGTCGTCGTCGAAGACACCTCCGTGACGCCCGTCGACTCGACCGTCGGTCCGGACACCGCGCCGCCGCCCAAAGACACCGGGATCGACTTCTTCGACATCTTTCCGATCCCCGACAGCGGGCCGATTGGCGCGTGCGCTTCGTGCGTCGCGACCAACTGCTCGGCGCAGGTCAACGCCTGCCTCAACGATCCGACCTGTCGCACCGGGCTCACCTGCGTCGTCACCAAGTGCCTCGGCGGCGGAGGTCCCGGGGGCTTCGATCTCACATGCGTGTTCGGTTGCTTCGGCGGTGATTTCTCCAAGGCGAGCGAGGCCATCGCCGCCTTCACCTGCGTCACCGGCAAGTGCGGGAGCGCGTGCGGCGGCGCTCTCGGTGGTGGTGGTGGTGGTGGTGGTGGTGGCGGCGGAGCGACCGACGCGGGGGCGCCTCGTGATGCCGGTCGTGAGGCGGGCGCACATCACGTCTTCGGCGCCGATCCGAGCCACGTGTGGACTGCTGCCGAGCTGCGCGAGGTCGACCCGAGCACGCGCATGAGCATTGCTCCGGACGCGTTCGACGCGTGGAAGACCGAAATCTCCGCGACGGCGTGTGCGCAAGGGTACGCGAGCTGCGCGCGCTGAGTGGGGCCGCGACAGCGCGGCGTGCTCCGGGATAGATTGACCTTCTTCTTCTCGTGAGAAGTCTTCAGAAGTTTCGAGAAGTCTTCGGAGGTCATCATGCCGTCGTCGCGCTCGGCTCTGTCTCGGCTCGTCGCCTTGGTCGCGGTCGGTGCGCTCGGCGCGTTCGCCAGCTCGGCGGAGGTCGGGTGCTCGAGCACGCACGAGTCGAGCAACGAAAAGGCTGAAAAATCCGAGCCGACAGGGCAGGCGAAGGAAGCGATTACCGACGGCTGCACGCTCGAGCAAGTCGGCGAGCCATGTCGTCCGAGCACCGCCGGAGGCCTCGGCAAGGAGTGCGAAGGCGTCTGCAAGATCGTCGGCAGCACCGGTGCACCAGGGGCGACGGTCACCTGCGTCGCGCTCGCCAAGGTCGCCGACAACGACGGCAAGGTCTGCGGAAAAAAAGCAGGCGAAGCGAGCGATTGCCAACACACGTGCGACGACTCGGGCGATTGCGTCACCGGAGGCGCGTCGGTCGGCACCGCTTGTCGACCAGCCGGATTCATCGGCACGCGCCCAGCATCGATCTGCGACGGCGCCTGCAACGCAGCGGGTGATTGCGTCGCCTATGCGGCTGCCGCGCGCCCTTGTCCGCTCAACAAGACGGGCGACTGCAGGTACGACTTCTGCGATCCACTCGCTTCGGCGAAGTGCCTCAGCATCCCGCTCCCCGTCGGCTCCGATTGCGCCACCGGCAGCGCGTGCACCAGCGGCGACAAGTGCGACGCCACCGGCACCTGCGTCGGCGCCGCGGTCACATGCGGCATCAGCACCAACCCGTGCGTCGTCAACGTCTGCGACACCACGCGCGGTTGCATCGGAGTCCCCGCGACCGGCTCGCCCGCGTGCACCACGTATTTCGACAAGTGCTTCGTCGGCGCCTGTGGCGGCGGGACGTGCAACAAGGGCGCGGCGAAGAGCTGCGACGACGGCGATTCGTGCACGAACGACAGCTGCATCGGCCCGAGCGGCACGTGCCTTCACACGCCGATCGTGCCGTGCACGCCCAGCGATGCGGGCGGCGATGCGGGGACGGATTCGGGGATGGATTCGGGGACCGACACGGGCACGGCGATCGACAGCGGGACCGACACGGGAAGCGTGTTCGATACCGGGACGGTGATCGACACCGGCACCGTCGTCGACACGGGCACGGTGATCGACACCGGCAGCGTCATCGACACAGGCTCGGTGATCGACACCGGCAGCGTCATCGATACCGGAAAAGACAGCGGAGTCGTCGTCGACACCGGCAGCGTCACCGACACGGCGACCGCGACCGACACGGGCAGCGTCAAGGACACGGGAGTCGCGACCGATAGCGGAAGCAAAACCGACAGCGGCACCGGAGTCGACTCCGGCGAGCTCGATGGCGGTGAGGGCGACGCAGGTGAAGATCCCGATCCGGCGCTCTCGAGCGGTTGCGGCTGCCGGGTCGCGGGTCAGATGGAAGGCGAGGGGGGCGCAGGCCACGCGTTGCTCGGCGCTTCGCTCGCGATCGCGGCCGTGCTCGCGCGTCGGCGGCGAAGGGCTTGATCGGCGCGAAGGGGGGGACTACGGTCCGTACGTCGAGCGCGGGAGTAGCTCAGTTGGTAGAGCATCAGCTTCCCAAGCTGAGGGTCGCGGGTTCGAATCCCGTCTCCCGCTCGAAGTTGATCGGGAAAAACAGGGTGTTGCGGGTTCGGTGATCAGGCGCTTTGGCCCATTACCTCCTTATGCACCCCACCAAGCACACCACCTGGCCGGAAGGCATCGAGGTTGGCGAGGACGGCGACTCGGTCGAGCCCGCCTCGCATCTCGTCCATGCGGACGGTGCTGTAGTGGTGTTGCATCTGCTCGGTCGCGTGTCCTGAGACGGCGCGCGTGACGAGGTCGCCCATCGAGGCGGCTCGTGCGAGGTCCTGGAACGTGCGACGCATGGCGCGCGGCGAGACGTGCTTCGTGATCCCGGGCCCTCCACGAGCGCACGTCGCTCTTTGCGTATGGCCGCGATCACCAGGCGTCCCGAGTCGATGACATATTTCTCGCGCTCGACATGCCGATTCCCTCACACATCGCCCCGATGTCGCGACCGCGAATTCATCCGCTCGTGCCACGAAGGGCGCCGTTGCGATTGCTCACCGCGCTGACGATCGGCGTCGCCGTCGTGCTCGGCCTGGCGCGCGAGAGTTGGTCGATCCGAATCGTCGCCGGCTGGAACGCCTTCGCAATCGCGATGCTGTGCTTCGCGTGGCTGATAATCTGGCGCGCCGACGGGGCCCTCACCAAGCAACACGCGGCGGCCGAGGATCCCGGACGCGCGGTCGTCTGGTTTCTCGCGATCCTCTCGAGCTCGTTCAGCCTCTTCGCGGCGGTCGTCGTGCTTCGTCAGGCGCACACGCTGGCGCCGGAGCGCGCGACGATCTGGATCGTGCTGTGCCTCTCCGCGGTGGCCTTCTCGTGGTTGCTGACGCATACGTCGTGGGCGCTTCGCTATGCGCACCTCTATTATCGCGAGGATCACGAGGGTGTCGGCGGCCTCTCGTTCCCCGGCGATGCGCCGCCCGACGCGTTCGACTTCGCCTACTTCGCCTTCACCATCGGCATCTGCTTCCAGACGTCGGACGTCACCGTCTCGAGCCGGCAGATCCGCCGCTCGGTACTATTCCACGCCTGCCAGTCGTTCGTTTACACCACCGCGATCGTCGCGCTCGCTTTGAACCTCGCGTTCGGGTTCGTCGCGTAGGGCAGCCGCTCACAGCTCGATGGGTTGACCCTCTCGACGACGCGCTTCCGAAGGTCTTCCGAGAGGGTGCTCGTTACCGAGAAGGTCGGGGCTCGTGCCGGTTCCGATCTCGCTCGGAGCGATGCAGGTGGGCATCCACCTCGTGTGCGCGCGCGTGCAAAGGGCCGACGCCCCCTGAGAGGTGTGTGGCGACACGCCGAAATTCTCCGATCTGCAAGGCGTAGGCAGCTTCGATTTCGACGCTCGGGCGTCGTCGCACCATGCCTTGAGCATCATCAAACTCGCGACACGAAGGTGATACCGACGTGCGGTTCTTGGCGTCATCTCGGCACGCAAACGTGGGAATCGCGCGAGCAGCCGTGATCTAGGGTCGTGCCGCTTCATCCACGCTCGGAGAACCTACCCATGCGCCTGAACCGCTCGCTCGCCATCACTCCTCTCGTCTGGACTCTCGTGCTCGCCGGCTGCGGGAGCAGCGGTGACGACGTTGGTCCCAGTGACGATGGAGGCGGCGACGTCTCCGAGCTCGACACCGGAACGGTCACAGACAGCGCGCGTCACGACACGAGCGACGCGACCGCCGACACCGGCGCGATCGATACGGGCACCGACACGTCGACTCGAGATTCGACCACGGTCGACATCGGTGCTGACACTCACGACGCCGCGGATGCCGCAAGCGACACTGTGGATGCAGCCGACGCGACGGATGCGGCGCCGACCGCGCTCGACATCCAGCACGTGCTCCTTCTCAGCATCGATGGTCTGCACGAGACCGATCTCGCGAACTTCATCGCCAGCCACCCGACCTCGACGTTGGCGAAGTTGGCGAAGAACGGCATCGAGTACACCAACGCCGCCGTCAACGCGCTCGACGGCTCGCCCAGCAACCCGAGTGACTCCTTTCCGGGGCTCCTCGCGCTCACCACCGGCGGCTCGTCGCCGACGCACGGTGTCTGGTACGACGCCTCCTTCGCGCACGAGCTCTACGCCGACTCGGCATGCACCACGCAAGGCACCAACGTCACGTACGACGAGAGCATCGACAAGAACAACGCGGGCCTCTTCGGCGACACCGCGAGCGGTACCGCGCCGACCCACCAGGCAGCCGTCGTTCGCTCGCGCATCGATGCGACCAAGCTCCCCTATCGCAAGACCCTGAGCGGCTGTTCGTCGGTGCTTCCGCACGAATTTCTCCGTGTGAACACCATCTTCGAAGTCGCGCACGCGGCCGGTCTGCATACCGCTTGGTCGGACAAGCACCTGGCTTACGAGCTCGTCACCGGCCCCTCCGGTGCGGGCGTCGACGACCTCTTCGTCCCTGAAATCAACTCGGCGGCGACGAACCTTCCGGGCACGGGAGCCGCAGCGGGCGAAGACTTCACGACCAAGGCTGCGTATACGGCCGCGTACGACGACTACAAGGTGCAAGCGATCCTCAATCAGGTCGATGGCAAGTGGAGTGACGACGGTCTCGCCGGCGCCACCGACGTCAGCGGCAGTCCGGGCGTGCCGGCGATCTTCGGCATGAATTTCCAGGCCGTGAGCGTCGCGCAGAAAGACGCCAAGGTCGGCCCTGGCGGCTATTCCGATGCGGTGGGCACGCCGTCTGCCGAGCTCCTCACCGCCCTCGAGCACACCGATGCATCGCTCGGCAAACTGGTCGCCGAATTGAATGCCAAGGGCCTATCGGCTTCGACGTTGATCGTCGTGACTGCCAAACACGGTCAATCGCCGATCGACAACACGCTATTGAAGCGTCGGAGTGGTTCGGGCGTGGCCGCCATCGTCGACGCCGTTGCGCCTCTCGCCGGTCACACCGAAGACGACGTCGGCCTCTACTGGCTGAAAGACCACGGCAAGGCGACCTTGGGCGCGACCGCGCTGACGAGCGCGCCGGCGGATGGCAGTGTCAACGATCCTTCCGTCGACAAGGTCTTCACGATTGGATCGACTGGATTTGCTGCGATGTTCGGTGACCCGTCGATCGACCCGCACGCGCCCGACATCGTCGTCCAGCCGAAGAAGGGAACGATCTATTCGACGAGCGCGAAGAAATGGGCCGAGCACGGCGGCTTCGCCGACGACGATGCGCACGTGGCGCTCCTCGTCTCCAACCCTGCAATCGCTGGCGCGAAGAACACCAATCCGGTGCGCACGAAGCAGGTGGCACCGACCGTCCTCCACGCGCTCGGTCTCGACGCGACCGCCCTGCAGGCCGTGCAGAAGGAGGGCACTGCGGAGCTGCCCGGCCTCAGCTTCGCGAAGACCCCGACCTGGACGCCGATGCGCTGGACCGCGAGCGCGGCGCCGACCCCGGTCACCATCAGCGGCGGTCCGTGGAGCCTCGCCCAGCTCGCCCCTGGAACGCCGACGCCGCCTCCGGTCGGGACGACGCTAACGAACGTCTCTTACGGCTATTGCGCGAGCGGCGCCCGCACGTTGAACCCCGGCGTCGCGTCGATGCAGCCCTACTACTTCCCGATGATCATCGGCTCGGGGAGCAACCTCCAGGGCTTCTTCGATTGGCGTCCGAAGGACATCAACGAGAGCATCGTCGCGGCCAAGTCGAACGACGGCGGCAAGACGTGGACGTTCCAACAAGAAGCGCTTGAGCTCACGACCGCCTGCCCGGCCGACGTCACGAAGACCAATCCCGACACCACGCAGGCCGACAACGGCTTCGGTCACCCCTATCTCATCGAGGTCGGCGGTGTCGCGCGCCTCTACGCGCTCGACCGTTCGGCGGCGAGCATCGACAACCTCGGGCTCTTGGTCCATCCGCTCACCAAGACGAAGACCGAGCTCGAAGGCCTCGTCGCTTCGCCGCTCGCGCCGATGCCTGCCGTCGGACCGGCGGGCGGTGCGGGCATCACTCGCACGGTCGGGCTCCTCAATCCCGACGGCATTCTCGGCGTCGTGCCGGGCAGCTCGCCGGTGCAGGTTCTTTACGTCCAAAAGCTGAAGGGCGCAGACAATACCGGCTCGACTGCGCTACCGACGACGCAGCAATGCGGGGCGCAGCCGTACCTGCAGCCGGGAGCGACCAAGGCGAAGACCGCCAACCACGACATCGTCACGATTCGTCTCGCTTCGACCATCGATGGTGTGTCGTTCACCGATCTCGGAGCGGTGAGCGGGCTCAACGACTCGACCAGCGTCTCGAATCTAGGCACACGTTGGGTGGCGCCGAACGGGACCATCGTCAAGCTCGACGCCGCGCACTACGGCCTCTTCTTCGCCGGCGGCAACTGTATCGACGCGGATTCGGACGCGTTCCACTACATCGGCTATGCCGAATCGACCGACCTGAAAAACTGGACGATCGTGAACGGCATCACCAACCCGATCGCGTCGCTCGTCACCATCGTTCTTCCCGGCGCGGGCGGCGACGCGACGGCCATTCCCTGGCAGTACCCGGTCACGGGTCCCGCGCTCGACTGGCATCAGTCGCGAACGTACGCGCCGTCGATCGTCAAGATCGACGCAACGCATGTTGCGCTGACGTTTGCAGGGTACGGCGTGCAGAGCCCGAATTCGGATCTGCTGCATTACCGGCAGATCGGCAATGTGGCGTTGACCGCGTCACGTGCGCTCCCGTGAGCAACCACGACAAACACGCTCCGCGCGTGCGTGCTGCGATGGACTGAGAACGTTCTGCAGCGTCCATCGCCGTTGGACGCGGAACGCTCATGAAATTGAGGCCAGCTCGCACGCGGTGCACCAATCGGCGCCCGGAGACGACCCGCGGAGGTGCTTGCGGTAGGCCCCAGGCGCGACGCCGGCCCATTGGCGGAACGCATGGCTGAACGAGGCCTCCGAAGCGTAGCCCGTCAGGCGCGAGGCCTCTGTGAGCCTTGCGCCGTCGCGGAGCAGCGTCGCCGCCTTCTCCATGCGGAGACGCGTCAGGTACCCGAGCGGTGGCTCGCCGACGAGCTGTGCGAAGCGAGCTGCGAAGACCGAGCGAGAGAGGCCGACCTCCTTGGCGAGCGAGGCCACCGTCCACGGCGCCTCGGCGCGATCGTGCATCGCGCTCAGCGCGGCCGCGGTGCTCGGATCGCGGAGGGCGCCGAGAAAGCCGCCGCCGTCGTTGGGGACGCGCGACAGATACGCGCGGAGGATCTGGATGAAGATGACGTCCGCCATCCGGAGGAGGACGAGCTCGGAGCCGGGACGGTCCGTCGCCACTTCGCGGGTGACGAACTGAATGTTCTCGAGGAACGACGGCACCCCGGGCTCCGCTTCGGGCCTCATTCGGACGACCGGCGGCAGCACGGTGAGGATCTGCCGCGCGAGTGGATCGTCGAGCACGAAAGCGCCGGTGATGAAGTTCGTCTCCGGACCCTTCCCGCCGATTTCGAGGTGCATGATGACACTGCGCGAGTCGCACGTTGCCACCTCATCGACTGGTACGGCGGCGCTGCGTGGATGGTCGCGTAGCGCGTGCGCGTGGCCGAGCGGCAGGACGGCGAGATCGCCGCCGGAGAGTGCGACGTCTGGCTCGTCCGTATCGTCCACGCTGAGCCATGCACTGCCGCGCACCATGTAGTGGAAGCGGACCACGCTCTTCCTTCCCGAGAAGGCCAGGCCCCACGGTGCACGCCCGACGGTGAATGCCCAGCAGGTCTGCTGCAGACGAACCGGGGCGAGAACCGCGCTTAGAGCGTCCATCGAGCAGCAGCGTAGAGTGCCCGAGCCCCGGTCTCCAGGCAGCACGGACGATCTCGATACTTTCCCGGACGGCTTCGGATGGTTCGTGCGGATATCGAGCCGTACGTAGGACGTGTCGTTCCCAACCAAAGGAATCTCATGTCCAACAAGCTCGATTTCTCCAAGGAACTCATCGGTCGCCGTGCGCTCGTCACCGGAGGCACCCGCGGCATCGGCGCGGCGATCGCGCAGCGCCTGCTCGACGCCGGCGCGAAGGTCGTGGTGACGGCGCGCTCTCGTGGCGAGGCCTTGCCTGCGGGCGCCGCGTTCGTCGCGGGCGACGTCGCCTCCGCCTCCGGGGTGAAGGCCATCGCCGCCGGAGCGCTCGAGGCCCTCGGCGGCCTCGACATCCTCGTGAACAACGCGGGGGGCGCGAGCGGGTTCCCGCAGGGCACCGCGTCCATCCCGGACGAGGACTGGCAGGCCGCCTTCGCGCTCAACCTGTTCGCCGCGATCCGGCTGACGAATGCGCTCTTGCCGGCGCTTCGCGAATCGAAGGCCGGCGCCATCGTGAACCTCTCGTCGGGAGCGGCGACGATGGCGTTCGGGGCGGTCGCACATTACGGCGCCGCGAAGGCGGCTCTCAACGCCTATTCACGCTCGCTCGCGATCGATCTCGCGCCGAGCAACATCCGAGTGAACGTCGTGTAGCCGGGGCCGGTGACGACGCCCGGGAGCAGGGCATTCAGCGACGCGTTGGGCGCGCCGCCCGACCTCTTCGCCAAGGAAGTCCCGCTCGGTCGCTACGGGGCGCCGGAGGACGTGGCGGAGGTCATCGCGTTGCTCGCGTCGGACCGCGGGAAGTGGATGACGGGCGGGATTATCAACGTCGACGGCGGAATGACGGCGCGCTGAAGGTTCGATTCAAACAATCCACGGAAGGATGCGCGTCATGACCAGACTGAATGGAAAGACCGCTGTGATCACCGGTGGCGCGACCGGCATCGGCCGCGCCGCAGCAAAGCGCTTCCTCGAGGAGGGCGACTTTCCCGACGCGTGATCGGCCGCGCATGAGTGACGTCGCCGGTGAAGTTCACCCGCGCATCGTCTCCCACGCGATCGCCACATTCTCCGGCTTCGTCGCATCCACCCGCACCGGCATCGGCTGACCGCTCATCGGCCATCCCATCATCGCGGCCGGCACCGCTTCGCGCCGCGCGACGACGTACGATGCGTGCACCGGATTGGTGATCTGAAGCTGCAAATCGACCACCGGCTGGCCGTTCACGAAGAGCCCCGTCTGGTTCATGTGCATGGCGGCCTCCATCGTTCGTGCTCAGTAGCACTCGAGCTCCATCGGCCCAGGATTGAGGCCGATGAGCACGCCGAGCAGCTCGACGTTGGGAATTCGTGAAGTTGGCACCTTCAGCGGCCGGCCATCCCTCGGCGTCGCCAGCAGTCGACTGTCCTTGACGCTGGCCGGAGCGACCGAAGCGGGTAGCAGTGCTCGACTACCGAGGCCATCCGCCGGTCTACGGCGAACGGCCTCGGCAGCGATGAGCGAAACGAGACTGTCTCAGGGCGCGCAGCGGTTGAGCATGACGTTGCTCGAACCGATGAGCGGCAACCAGAGCACGAGTCCCGACGTCGAGCTGCGCAGCGCCTCGGGGTTCGCGCCCGACGCGGTGAACGTCGCCGCGTTGGTGACCTCGGTCGCCGTCAGCACGCGGTTGTAGACGCGGATGTCGGAGATGCTTCCGACGAACGGCTCCCGCGCCGCCACGGTCGCCGTGGTTCCGATCGCGAAGTTGAAGCCCGTGGTGTTGAGCAGCGTGGTGAGCGTCTGGGTCTTGTCGAGGATGCCGTCGACGTAGAGATTGATGGCTCCGGTCGCAGCGTAGGTCACGGCGATGTGGTGCCAGACGCCATCGGTGAGCGTCTTGGTGCCGGCGACGTCGTTGGACTCGCCGACGAAGTAATCATGGCTGCCGCTGTTGAGCAGGCCGAAGCGCTGGTTGCTCACGAAAGAGCCGTAGTTGAAGAACGTGGCCGAGCCGGCGGTGGTGGACGGCTTCACCCAGAGCGTCATCGTGCGCGCGAGGCCGCCTTGCGGCAGGAGCAAGCTCGATCCGAGGAGCGTGTTGCCCGAAGCGAACAGCAACGCTTCACCCGCGCCGCTCGTGCCGGTGTCGGCGCCGCCGTCGGCACCAGCGTCACCGCCGAGCCCGCCGCGCGGGCCTGCCGTGACCGTCGCGCCCGTGACGACGACGCCCGTACCACCGTCGGCATCGGCGGCGTCGGCGCCGGCATCCCCTGCAGGCGCGCAGATGTACGCGGTGCACCCGTACGGCACGAAGCAGGGAGGCCCCGTGTCGGTCGGTGCGGAGTCGGTCGTATCCGCGGCGTCGGTCGTGTCGGCGGCATCGGTCGTGTCGGCGGCAGCCGTCGAATCCGCGGTGTCCGTCACGTCTGCGGTGCTGTCGGCCTTGGCGGCGTCGGTCGTATCGGTGCCGCTGTCGATCACGGTGGTGTCTGGCGACCCAGTGTCCGCCGTCCCCGTGTCGACCGGCGTGGTGTCGGTCCCGATCGCGGTGTCTTTGACGCTCGTGTCGGCCACAGCGGTGTCCGGGGACGACGTGCCTGTGTCGGTGCCGGTGTCGTCGGTCGTGCCGGTGTCGTCGGTCGAGCTTCCGCAGGCGGCCATGCCTCCCATGGTCGCGACGACTGCCGCCGCAAGGGCGACGCTATGGGACATCTTGAATTTTCGCATGCAATCCTCCACTGCCCATCGAGGGCGAGCCCCAAGCTATTGGACGTGGAGAACCCGCACAAGGAGGCGATTTCGCGCCTGATTGCCTCGAGCTCGAGGCTCCAGACATTGCTCAATGGTTTTTTCTCACTGGTGGGAGGCTGGGCGGACCCCGCGGGTAGCTCACGAGCCGAGCGCAGACATCCTCCGTCGCCGCGCGATAGCGCTCTCGGTTTTACGATGCGTCAGTGATACGTCACGCCGACCAGCAACGCTGGCATCAGCAGGCTCACGCTGGTCGAATCGGTGTCGCCGTCACCCTTAACCGAGCCGGACGCGTATTGCACGCGGGCGATCACGCCGAGGCTCCACTGATCGGCAATCCACCATTCGTATCCGGCGCCGCCGAGAAGAGCAAAGCCATTGCCCGATTGATCTCTGGCAGGATACGTGGGGGTTTTACTCCCCTTTCCCGCGCTGAGGATCGCCCATCCGATCGAGACCTGGAAGTGAAAACCGCCTGCGGGGTTGGGATACCAATCGATGAACGGACCCACGGTGGAGACGAGGGCGGCGCCGCCGTCGACGGAGGCGCTGTTCCTCGAATAACTCGGACTGCCAATCGACATCCCGTAGATGCCGCCCCCGACGACGAGGCCGCTCGAGAGCGTGCCTCCGAAGGCGAGCTCGACGGCGGGACCGCTACCAGCGAGTTTGACGTCGCCACCGCCACCTGGTGGGGTGACCGAGCCACTCGCCAGCGTGCCGAAGCCGACGGCGCCGCGGAAGTAGAAGCCGTCGTGGAGACGGGCGGACGAGGTATGCACGTTCGCATCCGCGTTCGTACTCGCATTCGTATTCGCGGGCGGTGGTGAGTCGGACTCGGGCGCGGGTGCAGGCGTCGCTGCGACCTTGACGGTTTCGGCGTAGGAGACTGCCGGTGCGGAGGTGACGCACGCGCCACCGGTGGCGCATACCTCGTTGGCTGCGCACGGCGGATTGCAGGCAGAGACGCAGCGACCTTCGACACAGGTGTAGCCGCTGCGGCATGCCGGTTGGCAGCTCACGGCCGGATCGGGCTCGGCGCGCGCGACCTCAGTCACCATCGTCGAAGCGACGACGAACAACGACGAACGAACGAGATCGACGAATCGCGGGCGCATGGGAGAATCTCCTATCCAGGTTCGAGTTTCGAGAGACGGTCAGAGCCGCAGCGCGCCGCGCACGCCGAGCTGAAGCCACTCGTGCATCTTCGGGGCGTCGATGCTCCCGCTCTTCTCGGGCTGGGCGACGCCGTTGCTGGTGATCGAGTACGAATAATCGGTGTATTTGCCGAGCGAGAGTTGGAGAAAGGGACCGAGGCCGAGCGTCGGGGCGAGTCGCCATGAGCAACCTGCTTGCAGGTTGAGGAGCTCGATACCCTTCACCGACTCCGTGCCCGTGGCGTTGCCGCCGGTGTTGGTGGGGGCGGAGAGGTCGTAGGCGAGCCACTCGTATCCGGCGCCGAATCCAATCCACGGATCTGCGCCCGGACCGCCGACCGAAAAGTGATAGAGAACCTCGACGCCGACGCGAATGTCGTGGCCAGAGCAGGAGCTCGCCACCGAAGGGCAGAACGGGCCGCCACGCTTCACCGAGGCGATTCCGTACGCGAGATATCCACCGAAGGACCATCCCGCAGGAAGAACCAAGGCCCCGTCCACCCCGAAGGGTGCGAGCCCGCCGAGCGCGTCACCCAAGGTGGTCGACGCGTCGGCCGATCCCATCGGAAGCCCGTAGCCGAGGCGCGCTCCGAGCTCGAAGCGGATGCCTCCGTTGGCAGTGTCCGGCGTTGGCGGGGCCGGCTGGTCGACGTGCTTGTCGGGAGTCGGCGCCGCGGGTGGACGATCGGTCGTCGCCAAGCTCAACGTGACGTCCCGCGATTCTCCTTCACCGAGCACGATCTCGACCGAGGCGATGGGGCCGTTTCCGGCAGATGCAGTGATCGCGTGCTTGCCCGGATCGATCGCATGGCCGAGGCCGAGCGCGGCGCTCGGGAGCGGCACGCCGTCGATGGTCACGTTCGGCGTCGAGCCACTCGGCACGCCGGTGAGCCGTACGTTGACGGAAGCAATCCTTTGCTCGATCGCCGCGGCGAGTCGCGTAGCTTCTTCGCGCGCGTCGGCGGACACCTTGGTTTCCTTGGCGACCACCGGCAACGACTCGATCTCGATCGCTTGCTCGCGCGCCTCGATCAGCTTTCCCAGTGCAGCCTCGCTCTTCGCCACTTCGAGCCCGAGGACGGCCGATTTGCTGAGCGCATACGCCGCCTTCAGCTTCACCAGGGCGCTCGCCTCGCCACCGCTTTTGCGCAGCTCGAGCGCTTCCTTGTAGAGGCGTCGTGCGGTGTCGATCTCGGCCGGCGTCGGCTCAGCGTGTGCGACCTCGACGATAGAGCACGTCGAGACGAACGCGAGGGCGAGCGTGCCTGCGACGAGGGCTCCGCGTAGTTCAGAAGAGGACGGGCTCATGGGTGCTCTTGGTGTTCGAGGGTTTGCCGATCGAGACGGAGGCCGACGTGGCGGTCGACGGCCAGGGTGCGGAGGTGACGACCGGCTTCGCGATCGGCGATGGTTTCGGCGGCGCAGCGACGATCGGGGGCGGCGGAATCGCGCCTGCATCGGTCGGGTGCGTGTCCTCGGTCTTCTTGGGCTTCTCTGGAGACGGAGGATGAGGCGGCGGCATGGTCGCTCCGCCGATGTCGGCGGTGGCACGCACGTCGTCGTTGCGAAGCCGAACCACGAACGCGATCACGAAGGCGGCGGCGATTACCGCGAGCACCGCGACCACGGCCACCGGAAAGATCGCGGGCGACGTGCGCCCGAGGCTCGACGCGCGGGGGGCCATCTCGCTCGCCGATCGGCCATGCGTGGTCATCGCGAGCGACGCGAGCTGCGCTCCGGGGGCGCGGATTGCTCCGGTCGCGGAGACGTCGACCCGCGCCAAGGTCGCCGAGAGCGCCCGCGCCTGCTCTTTCACCGATCCGAAGCGCACCGCGAGATCGCGTGCCAAAGACCGCTCGATGAAGACGTCGATCTCCGACGGGAGATCCGGCCGGAGCGCGCGCACCGGTGTCGGCGTGGCCGTGTGGATCGCGAGCGCGAGCGCGCCGATGGTTTCTCCGTCGAAGGGCAGTCGTCCGGTGAGCAATTCGTAGACGACGACCCCCAGCGCCCACACGTCGGTGCGATGATCGACCTCCCGACTGCCCATCATCTGTTCGGGACTCATGTAATAGGCAGTCCCCATCATCGCCCCGGTGCGCGTGGTGCTGGCGACTCCGTCGGCGACCTTGGCGATCCCGAAGTCGATCACTTTGACGAAGATCTCGTCGTCGTCGCCCTGGCATAGGAAGAGGTTGTCGGGCTTGATGTCGCGGTGGACGATCCCCCGTTCGTGCGCGCGCGAAAGGGCCTTCGCCGCCTGCGAGATCATCGTCGCAATCTCGGTCGGCGACGGCGCGCCGAGGCGACGGACACGCGCCCCTAGATCCTCTCCCTCGAGGAGCTCCATCACGATGAACGGGACTCCCTCCCGCGTCAGGCCGTGGTCGAACATCTGCACCACGTGGGGACTGCGTACTTGCGAGGCGGCGGCGGCCTCACGGGCGAAACGCATTCGTCCCTCCTCCGTCGCCGCCAGCTCGCGTGACATGAACTTCACTGCGACCGTGGTGCGGAGCGCGAGGTTCTCCGCGAGCCACACGCTCCCCATGCCGCCCTTGCCGAGCTGACGGACGAGACGGAGAGTCGGCGTCACGAGCTCGCCTGCGCCCACGTCTTCTGCTCCTTTCCCGCGTACTGCCGTCGATCGTCGCGCCGACGTCACTTGCCGCAGACGCGGACGGTCGTGCCCGTGGTGGTGCTGGTGTCTCGGCAGACCGTCCCGGGGTACCAGGTGCAGTCCGCGTCGCTCGCGCAGGCGGGGAAGCAGAAGTTCGAGCCGCTGCTCGCTGCGATGCAGAAATTGTAACCGCCGTACTTGTTGACCCCCCCCGAGTAGCTGCCATTGCAGTCGCTCGAGTAACTGCAGCCTCGCGAGCACCAACCGCGGGTGGTACCGGCGCAGCTTCCGACCGAGCACGAGCTCGAGGTCGCGCACGCGTCGCCGATGCCGCCGGCCGGGCAGAAGCTGGTGGCAGCACAGGCGCCGTAGCTCTCGCCCTTGAGTGCCGCGCAGCAACCGCTCGTGCACTCGTAGTCATTGGTGCATTTGGCGTGACAAGAGCTGTCGTCCGAGAGACAGATTTGACCTTTGGGCGCGCGTGCGGAGGACTGACAACAGTCCTTCGTAGCGCTGCAGCCGTCGCCCGGCTCGGCTCCGCACACCCCCGTGTCGAGCGTGGGAGTGCCGGTGTCGTGCGAGGGACTGCCGGTGTCCGCCTGCGCATCGACGCAGACACCACTTTTGCAGATGCGCGAGCCCTTGCAGTCGCTGTCGCCACTGCAGCCCCCGCTGGTGCCGGCGTCTTCGCCGAACCCGCCGCCCGTACCTCCTCCGCTGCTGCAGCCAATCACGCCGACGAAAAGAAGGATCCCGAGTCTCCGTTGCTGCGCGTTCATCGTCGTCTCCTTGGGTGGACGTGGCGCATCGAAGCCCGCGTGCGGCTCGCTCGATGCCCCTACTCGCCGAGAGACCCCGCGCGAGCGGCGATGTGAAGGCGCGAGGTGAAATATTTTTTCGCCGGGCTACGGCTTCACATTCCACCCCGCGGAGGCTCCACCGTGCCAAGCGATGAAGGACCAACGCGCGAAGTCACATCCATGCCCCCCAAGGGGGCACTTCTTCGAACGATGACTGACCGTGATAGCCTCTCGGCCGTGACGGAGCCGACGCGCGACGCGGACGAGATTTCGTCCTCCGACCTCGACGACGCCGACGCACGTCTCCTCCGCGAGATCGCCGCCGCGCCCCCACGAAAGCCGCCAGTCACGCTCGCCGCCGGCGCGCGTTGGGGCGCCGACGATCGTTACGTGATCGAGGCACGCATCGGCCGCGGCGGAATGGGCACCGTCTATGCCGCCTTCGACACGGTGCTCGCGCGCAAGGTCGCGATCAAGACCTTGGATGCGACCTTGGCCACGGCGCTCTCGGACGACGCGACCGCCCGCCGCCGTCTCCTTCGTGAGGCTCGCCTCGCGGCCAGCGTCGAGCACGATCGGATTGCTCGCATCTACGACGTCGGAACCTTCGACGGCGTCGACTTCGTGGCCATGGAGTTGGTGCGTGGAGTGACGCTCCGCCGCCGCGCGCACGACTCACGCCTCTCGGTCGACGAGACGATCGCGATCGTGATCCAAATCGCGGAGGCTTTGCGTGAGCTCCACGCGACGGGCGTGGTGCACCGCGATCTCAAGCCGGACAACGTCATGCTCACCGAGCAAGGGGGGGTGAAGCTGCTCGATTTCGGCCTCGCCCGCGCGTTGATGGTCGACGACGTCGACGCAGACGAAGGCGCGCAGTCGCCTGGCTCGAGTGGCGAGAGCCTGCAGGCCGTCTCGGGCACGCCCGGATACATGTCTCCCGAGCAGTGCGCGGGCCAACCGATCGACGCGCGTGCCGACGTCTTCGCGCTCGGCGTCGTCTGCTACGAGCTCGTCACCGGTGAGCGACCGTTTCGTGGCGAGACGGCCGGCGCGCTCCTCCGTGCAACGCGCCTGACCGAGCCGGCGCTCGGAGCGCAGTCGTGGAAGGAGGCGCCGGAGGGGCTCCGGGTGATCACGCGGCGGATGTTGGCGCGGGCTCCGGGCGATCGCTTGGCCGACGGAGGCGCGGTTCTAGCGGCCTTTCGTACGCTCCAGCCTCTGCCGCCGAGCACGCGACCGACCCTCGATCCACGCACGCGACGAGTGCTTCGGCGGATCGCTCTCGGCGGAGTCGGCGCCATCGCGCTCGCAGCGACGGCTTACTTCGCGCTCGGTCGAATCGCCCGTCATCGTGCGCGCACCCGCATCCTCGAAGCACCACCCCCCACGGGGATGGCGCTGGTCCACGGCGGCACGCTAGACGTCGGAGCGAACCCCGCCGAGGTCGACGCAGCGTGCGCGGAAATCGGCCCCAAATGCGATCGCGCGCGCCTCGAATGGTCGGTCCCACGGCGCACCGTCACCGTGGCGCCGTACTATCTCGACGCGCACGAGGTCACCAACGCCGAGATGGTGACGATGCTGAATGGTCTTCGCGGCTCGCTGCTCGTAGTCCCCGACGAAGAGACCCACGCGCCGCGCTACGTGCGCTTCAATGATGGGATCGGCCAGGATGGCCGCGTGTTGCTCGATCTCTTCGAGGCCACCAGCGGCGTGGCCTACACCAAGCTTCCCGGCACCGCCGAGACGTATCGCGTGCGTGAAGGACGCAGCGCCTGGCCGGTGACGCAGGTCACGCTCTTCGGCGCGCGCCACTACTGCAGCTCGCTGGGAAAGAGAGGCTCTCCGAGAGGTTTAGTGGAAGCTCGGCACGGCGTGCGCTGGGCGCAGCGTGAGGCCTGAGCAGCAGAGGAAGAGCATCGCGATGAGGCTCGAGGCGCTGTGCAGACCGTAGGAGCGACGGGTGATGGTGCGCGCCT
>JANYDK010000091.1 GCA_025363655.1 Deltaproteobacteria bacterium
TCAGGGAGCCTTCGGCTTTGCCTTCTTCGCCGTCGGGGAGGTGTCGAGGACGATCTCCGAGAGCGGCGAGGCGTTGCCCGCCCAGTCGACGGCACGGACGCCGACGTGGAGCGCCGGGGACAAGGGGAGGGCGGCCTGCCAGCTGCACCCGCTTTCTCCGACCGAGAAGAGACCGATGGCGGGGTCGACCCAGGTCGTCGCGAGCAGCGTGAAGGGCTTGCCGACGTCGACGGAGGCGCCCGGCACGAGCCACAGCTCGTAGTGGAGGGAGCCGACGTCGGTGGCCGCGGGGCCGCTGAATTCGAGCGACGCGCCGTTGCCGCAGAGGTCGAGCGTTCCCGGGGGCGGCGCCGGCGCGTACGCGACGTGGGTCGGGCCGCTCCAAGCGGGCGGCGTGCGATCGTCTTCCATGCCGGTGCGCACGACGCGCACCAGTCGCGACGCATGCAACGGGCTGTCGTCGATCGCCCAGACCTCGTAGATCGATTGCGCTGCGAGGGGCGCTTCAGGGACGAGCTCGATCGTCGGCCCGCCGCCACCGCCGAGCCCGAGCGTGACGGCGCGGGTGGCGAGCGCGATCGCCGATTTTTGCACGGTCGCCGGTGTGCGCAGCTGGAGGCGGAAGTTTCCGAGCGGCGCGTGCTCGTCGTCGTCGGACACCGGCGCCGTCGGCCATCCCCTCGGCATCGTCACCACGACGCGCGCGTTGGTCGGGATCTTCGTCGGCGGCACCGGCGACGTCGGCTCGAGGTAGGCCGCGCACGAGCAGGCATCGCTCCGTACCGCGATGGTCTCGACCGCGAGCAGGACGAGCGAGACGAGTGGGACGAGTGGGACGAGTGGGGTGGCGACGGCTGCGCAGCGCACGAGGCGATGATATTCGTTTTCGACTCGATGCGCGTCACGTCCCTCGCGGTAGTGCTGGCGGTCGTCGTCCTCGGCTCCACCGCGTGTCGTCGCGCGCCGCGCGGCGAGGAGTCGACGACCCTCGGAAAGGCGACCGAGTCGGCCCCGAAGACCGCGCCTCTGCCGGTGCCGTCGGCCGCGCCTGGTGAGGAGATCGGTCTCTTTCTCGAGTCTTACGCTCCGGGGAACAGCACCGGCATCTCCTTCTATTGGCCGAACGATGCCTTTCGGCCCTGTCGACTCCTGGCGCAAAAGTCGGTGCCGCCGCAGCTCGGATTCGTCGAGATGACCTTGCGCATCGACGATGGCGGGGTGGTGACGAAGGTCGTGGTGCTCGGCAGCGAGGGGCTCGACTCGAAGGTGGTCGAGTGCGTCTCCGACGCCGGCCGGCACAGCAAGTTCTCCGAGCCCGACGGTGGCGAAGGCTCGATCTACGCCTACGTCGCGCTTCGCTGACCGCCGTTGGCCGGGATGTCCGATCGCCGTCCGCCGCGGAGCGCTTCGTCGAGGTTGGCGATCACCCGCCCGAGGCTCGCCATCGTCTCGGACTCGTCGTCGCCGAAAGCCCAGAACGAGATCATCACCTGCACGCCGAGCTGCTTTTTCGCGGGGCCCGGCATCGCCAGGTATCGCACCGGCATCACCGTCGTCCCGACGATGCCCCACTCGAGCTCGCGGTCGATGTCCGCGAGCTTGGCGTGGAGACGGTTCTTCCACTGCTCGACGCGTCGAGGGTCGAGGTTCTCGGCGAGCGCGCGAAACAGCACCATCACTCGTCCCGAACAGGCGAGCTTCTTCTCGATGCTCGCGTGCTCGTTGGGCTCGGGCCCAGAGAACGCACAGTCGTTGGTCTCGAGTCTCGACGATGGCCCGTTGAGCCACTCGAGCATCGCGTAGAAGCTCTCGATCGCCGCGTAGCGATCCCACGGCAGGAAGTCTTCGAGCGACGTCCGGATGAGTGCCGGCCTCTTTTTCAAGTCGTAGTAGCGGGCAGACGAGTTGGTCACCGCGTCGGTCCACGGATGCGAGCGAGGCTCCCCCGCGAGCGCGCCGTCGTATTCGCAGGTCATCACGGGCGGCTCACCAATCCTGCAACATCCACACGTCGTCGTCGGAGGTCTTCACGGCGATCGCCAGCTGCTTGCCGTCGGGGGAGGCCTCGGTTTCGAGGAGCAGCCGCGGCGGGTCTTCCCACAGTAGCGTCGGTTTCTCGCCGAAACGAATCGCATAAAGTCGGAATGC
This sequence comes from Deltaproteobacteria bacterium, assembly GCA_025363655.1. Taxonomy (GTDB): domain Bacteria; phylum Myxococcota_A; class Polyangia; order Polyangiales; family JADJMO01; genus JANYDK01. Next base: position 2,149 of record JANYDK010000091.1, read on the forward strand.
CTCGTCCTGGCACTCGGCGCTGACGAAGAGGCCGGCGCCGTCGGAGGCGAACGTCGGCACCAGGGGATCGCACCCGCTGGGGAGCGAGACCTCGAACGACGCGCCGCCCTCGAGCGTGCGCACGGTGATGGGCCCGTTGGCGGAGGGGAGCGCGAGGCGTCGGCCGTCGGGGGAGAGATCCCAGAGGTTCTGTGCTGCGGTCGCGTGGGCGAAGCGAAAGCGCTCCTTGCCGCGGCCGGTGAAAGGATCGAGCGCGGTGAACACGAGAGCGTCGCCGTCACGCTCGCTGAGGAGGCACGACGCGTCCTTGGCACGCGGGCAGCGAAAGCGCATCTCCCACGGCTGCGGCCTCCCTGCGCCGGCGGGGTGGGAGAAGCCGAGCGTGGTCAGGAGCGGCGCGTTGCCGGTGCCGTCGAGGTGCGCGCGCATCAACGTCGGCTTCACCGCTTCGCCGGCGGCCACCGCCGGAAACTGCCAGAAGAGGAGGCTCGCGCCGTCCGGCCCGAGTTGGGACATCGTCTCCCACGCGGGCGTCGCCACCAGCGGGCGCGCGGGGCCGCCGGCGATCGCCTGCGCATAGAGGTCGAAGCTGCCGTTGCGATCGGTGAAGAAGAGGACGTCGGCGCCGTCGCGCGAGAACGTCGACGGTCGCTCGTTGCGGTCGGTGAGCGTGAGGCGCGTCGGTGGATGCAAGCGGCGCCCGCCGTCTTCCAGCGCGCCGAGGTAGACGTCGGTCTGCACTTCGAATCGCACGAAGGCGATGCGCGTGGCTTCGGCGTCGGTGCTGAGGCGGCTCGCGTTGACGCCGACCAGGTGGGTGAGCTGACGTGCGGAGCCGATTGCGGCGCCCGTTTTGGGATCGACGTGGAGCGCGTGGAGGTTCGAGCCCGGCTCGGCAGGGAGCCACTCGGCGAGCGGATAGACGAGCTCGCCGGCCTTCGTCCAGACGAGCCCGCCGTAGCCACTGTCGTTCCACAGCCGCGGATCGGCGAGCGCGAGTTGCGGTGCGTGGCCGTCGAGGTCGACGCTCTCGATCGCCGTCGCCGCCAGCGAGTCGAAGCAGTGGCTCACGTAGGCGATGCGACCGCCGTCGGGCGACCAGGCGACTTCGCTGATGAAGCAGCCGTCCTTCTTCTGTACCAACGGGTGCGCGTCGCGCGGGCTCTCGAGCGAGAGATAACCGACGCGATCGGTGTCGGCGAAGGCGATGTGCTTGCCGTCTCCGGCGACCGCGAGGCCACTGAAGCGGCCTTTGGCGATCTCGGTGGTGGCCATCGTCGCGAGGTCGACCTCGATCAGCGCGTCGGTGCTCGAGGCGTAGAGACGCTTCCCCGAGGGCGTCCAGGCGACCACCGCCGAGGGACCTCCGCTCGGGAGCTCGATCGCCCGCGGTGCCGGCGCGCCGAGCGTCTGCACGTAGAGCCCGGTCGCGTCCGACCACGCGAGCGACTTTCCATCGGGCGAGAGGGCAGCGTGCGCGATCGGATCGGCGGGGATGTTGGCAGTGAGACGCCTCAGCGTCGGCGTCGGCTTGGTGACGACCGGTGGCGGTGCGCTCGACGCTGGCAGGCGAGGGTCATGCACGTCGCGGGCTCTTCGCGACGAGACGCCGATCGCGACCGTCGCCGTCACCACGACTGCAGCGCCGGCAGCGACAACGAGCGGAAAAACACGGCCCTTGCGTCGCGTCGGCGCCGGCTTCGTCTCTCCGGCAGACGGCATTGCTGCGCGCAAGGCCGCGAGGAGCTCGTCACCGTCGGCGAAGCGATCGGCAGGCTCGTGCTGGAGGCAGCGCGCGACGATGGGCGCGAACGGCATCGGCGCGCGCGCGGCGATCTCGGCCGGCGCCCGCTTGCGGACGCCTTCGGGCAAGGTGCCGGTGGCGAGCTCGACGAGCATCACGCCGAAGGAGAAGACGTCGGAGCGCGCATCCACCGCCGCGCCCATCGCTTGCTCGGGCGACATGTACGCCGGGGTTCCCGCGACCTGACCCGAGCTCGTCTCGCCTGAGGTCACCGCCTTTGCCAGGCCGAAATCGAGGATCTTCACCTGACCGTCGCCCGACGTCATCACGTTGTCCGGCTTCAGATCGCGATGGACGATGCCCTGCTTGTGCGCACGCGCGAGCCCGCGGGCGATCTCGGTGGCGAAGTGAAGGAGCGCGTCCGGCGCGATCGGCCCGTTCTTCGACTGCGCGCGCAGCGTGGTCCCCTCGACGAGCTCCATCGCGATGAAGGAGACATTTCCGGTCTCGCCGGTCTCGCCGGCCTCGCCGGCCTCGCCCACCTCGTAGACGGCGGCGATGTTGGGGTGATTGACCGCGGCCGCACTACGCGCTTCGCGCAGCAGCAGCTCGCGCGCCTCGCGGTCGCGCACCGCCCGCGGCGAGAGGACCTTGAGCGCCACCGGACGTTGGAGCTTCTCGTCGATCGCGCGATAGACGACGCCCATGCCACCTGCGCCGATGCGCTCGACGACGCGGAAGTGGGCCAGCGTGCGGCCGACCAGATCGACCTGCGCGACGAGCGCTTCGTCCGGATCGATCGACGGCGCGCGCGCCACCTCGCGGAGGAGCTGCTCGAAGCTCTCGTCCGAGCCGGAGGAGCGAGCCTCTCCCGTCACGCGCGCCTGGCAGCTTCCTCACGGGCGAGCATCGCCCGCAGTCGCTCTTTGATGCGTTCGAAGCGTTTGCGGAGCCAGGCCGCGTGCTGCGTGCGCGTGGCCTCGTCCTCTACGCGATCGCCGAGCATGATCGCGGCGACCTCGTTCCACGACATGTCGCGATCGATGCGGAGGACGAGGATGGTGCGATCGTCCGGCTCGAGCTCTTCGCGGAGCCTGCGCACTCGATCTTTGGTCTCGCTGCGGAGATAGGTGAGAGTCGTCGTGCGCACGCGCGCTTCGACCTCGAGGAGCTCGGGGTGATCGGAGATCGCCACGCGCTTTCGTCCGAAGGGCTCGAGTCGCGCGCGGTGGGTGGCGTTGCGCGCGAGCGTGTACATCCACGTGCGCAGCGAGCAGCCGAAGCGGAAGGCGGGGAGCCCGACCCAGAGGTCTTCGCAGACCTGCGAGAAGACGACGCTCGCTTCGTCTCGTGAGCCGGTGACGTTGGCGAGGAAACCGAGGACCTCGCCGCCGTACTCGCCGAGCACGCGCGTCGCCACCTCGCGCAGTCGACCCTGCGCATGAAGGAGGTGGAGCTCCGCCTCGAATGCTTCGCGTGCCCCTTCCATCCCAGCGCGTATGTCGCACACGCCGCCTCGCAGTCAAGGGGGCGAAAAGGCATGACGCACCGGCTGCCTTGACGCCAAACCGGACAAAGCGGCAGGAGGCCCTCCCACGACCTCGCTCCGCCCTCATCGGGGCGAGCTTTCCCGCACCCCCGCGGAGGAGCCTCATGAACGCCCATTCCTCTCTTCGTCGCCTCTCGTCGCTAGTTACGCTTGCCACGCTTGCCACGCTCGGCACGCTTGCAGGAGCCACCGCCCTCGGATGCGTCGCCGCACCGGTCGACTCCGACCTCGGCAGCAGCAGCGCGGCCTGCTCCACCCCGCCCGGCGGCAGCGCGCCTGGCGTCGACGACTACGCCTACTTCGTCGCGGTCCGCACCTGGCACGGCGTCCGCGTTGCGCAGCCCAACGGCGTTCGCACGCAGTGTGCCGACGGGCGGCTCGCCGACAGCTGCGAAGCCACCCTCGACCTCGCGCACATCAACGTCTCGGCCGCCGATGGCGAAAAAATCCTCTCGCAGCTCGGCGACGATCCGCGCGTCGCCACGCTCCTCTTCGTCGGCAAGACCGAGCTCGTGCGCGACGCCTACGGGCGCAAGGCCGTGAAGCTGTCGGTCTCCGAGGTGTGGCGCGCGCCCGAGCCGCGCGTGCTTTCGGGGAACGTCTACCACGTCTCCCACGAAGCCAAGCGTGCGCTCCTCGTCGGCACCTGGAACGAGAGCGACGTCGCGAAGCTCGATTTCGGGCACTCCCCGACGATGGAAGACTGCGACCCCGTCGGTGGTGAGACGGTCTGCGTGCAAACGCACGCCGGCGTGCTCGAAGACGCCGAGGCGCCCGCCGGTCTCGTCGTCTACGGCGAGCGCTTCGGCAACGGCACGCTGCGCATTCGTCAGTACTTCATCAAGATCGACGTCGGCCAGGCGCACCTGCCCAACGGCTATTGGTATTGCAGCGCCGATCAAGCGCAGTGCGACAACGGCGATTGCTACCTCGACAATCGCCAGTGCCACGTCGAGCACGGCCACGGCCGCGGCCAGATCTACGGCCGCACCGGCGAGCCCGCGATTCAGCCGTGGTTCCTCGGCACGACGCAGCTCCTGGCAGGCGATCCGACGCGGCCCTACTAAATAAATCGACCGGCCCGTCGTCACATCGGCGGCGGGCCTTCTCTACCTCCTGCACCGCCTCGAAAGGCATGCGGACCCGTCGTGCAGTTGCATGCGCGGGCCGCTCTCCACCGAGCCCTCTGCAGGAGTTCTCCCATGCGTTCCCTCTCCGCGTCGTTTGCCTCGCTCGCCCTCGCTCTCGCTGGTTCCATCGCCCTCGTCGGCTGCGCCGTCGCCCCCGATTCCTCCTCGGACTCGGAGAGCACCACCACCGCCGCCGCCGAGCTCTCCAGCTTCGGCAAGGCCCTCGTGGGCTCGTTCACGCGCGCTCCGGGAGCGACCGGTCGCCTCAGCACGCTCACGCTCGACGCCGCGGGCACGTACACGGCTTCGGTCCAGGTCACCTGCATCAAGGCGCCGTGCAACGACGTCGCCGAGAGCGGCAAGTGGACGACGGATGGCACGCACCTCCGCCTCACGCCGAAGGGCTCCACGGTCACCACCGTCCTCGGCGTCAAGCTCCTCGACAAGAACTTCCTCCTCGAGCTCACGACCTCGACGGGCGCCGTCGAAGATCTCCGTCGCGTGCCTGCGACCTGCGGAGGCATCGGCGCGCTCACGTGTGCGTCGGGCCTGCAGTGCGTCTATCCCGACGGCCCGATTCACCCCGACATGGCGGGCGTCTGCCTCGAGCAGGGCGCGCGCGGCACCTCGTGCGGCGGCTTCAGCGGCCTCCCCTGCGAGAGCGGGCTCGCCTGCATCCGCACCTCGACCATCCCCGACAAGCCCGGCGTCTGCCGCGCGCCCGGCGACGTGGGCACGGCCTGCGGCGGCTTCAGCGGTCTCCCCTGCAACGGCGATCTCGTCTGCGTCCGCACCTCGACGATTCCCGACAAGCCGGGCGTCTGCGAAGTGCGCGGCGACGTCGGCACCTCGTGCGGTGGCATCGCTGCGCTCCCCTGCTTCGCGGGTCTCACCTGCGTGATCACCGCCACGTACCCGGACGCGATGGGCGTCTGCACGAAGTAATCAAGAGTCACCGTCACTCGCCGCTTCCTCGATCGCCTGCGCGCCAAGCATGCGATCGAGGGGGACGGCACCTTGCACTTTGGCACCTTGCTCTCGCTCAACTCGTGACGCACGGATGGCTCACCAAGCCTGTCCGTCAGCAGCGACTCTCGCGGGATTTACGCCGTTTGCGAGCATGGCGCGAGGCGTGCAGACCAGGCGCCCGATGAAGACCTACCTCGCCGCGTTCCTCTTCGCAGGCACCACGTTCGCTCTCGTCCCGCCTGCGCGTGCTTCCGACGAAAGCGCCCCTGTGCCCTCCGCCGAGGCGACCCCCACCGCCGCCACGACGCCTCTCACCGAACGACACTTCGCCGTCGCCGCCAACCTCGGCGTCGGCACTGGCCAGGACCACGCTTTCGGAAGCGTCGGCGTCGATGGCACCTACTCGAACGGGCTCTTCCGCACCGGCGTCTTGGCCGAGAGCGCATCGACGCTCCTCTCCGGTTCGTTCACCACGCTGGGCGGTTTCGTCGGCTTCGGGACGATCTCGGACGACGCCACGACGGACGTGCAGGTCGGCCTCGAGTCGGGCGCTCACCTCTATCGCAAGCTCGGAGCACAGCCGCAGAACGTGATCGTTTCGGGGGGCTCGGCCGACCTCTTCTACATGGGTTTCCGCGGCGCGCTCACCTTTCGCTTCGGCAAAGATCGCACGACCGGCCTCGGTCTCCTCGTCTACGTGCGCAACGACGTCGCCCGTACCAGCGTCCACGCGCGCGAGGCGATCGACGGGCCGCACTACGTCGACGCGCAGGTCGACGCCGGACAGCTCACGTTCGGTGCTTCACTCCGGTTCATGGTGGCCTTCTGACCAGACGTTCCGGCCTCACCAGCGGTGAGAATACCGTCCGTCACTTGGCGCAGCAGCGGAAGCCGACGGTAGGCGTAGCTTCCTCCGCGCGCGCGGCAGGGGTCGGAGCGCGCTCACATGCGACGTTGGCAGTCTGCTTGTGATCGCGGCCGTCGTTGGCGAGGCGGGTATGAACGGCTGAGCGGACGGGGTGTCGAAAAATTCATCGCGTACGCCGAACGGTTCAACGTTCGCGTCGAAAATTTCAACGTTCGCGTGGAATTTTTCATCTCCCGCGTCGAAAATTTCAACGCCCGCGTTCCATTTTCCGACGCACGCGTCGATGGCCGGCGAGAGGCGATATACCGAAGAGCATGAGAAGCCATCCATTTCCCTATTTCGGTGAGGGGAGCACTCGGCCGATTCGCGCGAAGGATGGGCTGTTGTCGCTCGTGGTCTTCGCCTCGCCCATCTCGCGCGCCGAGGCGAAGGCGATCGCGGCGAGCGCGCCGGAGCCGATGCAGTCGTTCGTGAAGAGCGGCAGGCGTTGGTTGTCGCTGGAGACGACGGGCAAGCCTCCGCCGGCGAAGGTGGTCACGAAGTGGATCGAGGGCGTGCACCGCGCGCACCCGGTCGCGCTCTTCTTCGTCGGCTCCGATGGCAAGCGCGGCGCGTGGCACGCCGATACGGTGAAGCACTTCGCCGAGCGCGTGCGTCCGGTGGTCGAGGCGCTTCGTGAAGACGGCGAGAGCGATCACGCCCACTGGATTGCGACGAGCTTCCTCCGCGAGGGCGCGACCACCTCGTTCGAGGACATCCGCGCGCTCGCCGAGGAGGACCCGCAGGGATACGTCGGTGACGTCGGTCGGCGCTGCCTCCTCGCGATGCCGCTCGTGGAGGCGCTCGGGCCCGCGTCACTGTCCGCGCTCGGACCTTACGGCGAGCTTGGATTCTGGGCGTGCGCCTCGATCACGGAGCTGGTGGCCGACCTGCCTGCACACGCGCGGCATCTCGTCGCGCTGGCCGATGCATGCAAGCCCATGCGTGCATCGGCCGTGCAACATCTCCTGGTGATGGCGGCCATCAGCGCGATGCTCGACTCGGTGCCGCTGATGGTGAAGATCGAGCGCCCCGCGCGCACGCCGAAGACCCGTCCCGAATCGTTCGAGGCCGCGCTCGTCCTCGCGGGTCGCGCCGCCTCGCCGCTTGCACTGACCACCGGCCTCCTCGAAATGCTCGTCGACGCTGCGCGACGCGCGGGTGGTGCGGCGCAGGCGGTGGCGTTCGGGGAGCAGCTTCTTCCGGCGACGCTGGCGGCGACGAACATCGATCCCACGACGCCGATCGAGGAGCAGAACCTCGTCAGACTCGTCGCGATCACGACGAAGCTGGCAGAGGATCAGTCGAACGCACCGAGCGCTTCGTTGGCGAAGATGCTGGCCAACGCGCCGCAGATCGAGCCTCCGGAGCAGGACGAGCACGAAAATTCGACGCATCCGCACCTCGCGCGTCTGAACACCGAACGGCTGACCGTGCGCTATCACGGCTCCCTCGAGCCCCAGCGCGTGGTCCTCGCGATCACCGGGTTGCCCCGTCTCGGCTTCGCGCGTCACTTCTGCGATGCTGTACGTGACGTCGTCGCGCTGATCAACTTCGGTCTCGCCGGCGCCGATGTGTTCGCGCCCGAGCTCGGGCACGCCAAGATCGTCGACGGCAGCGACGCGAACGACCCTGGCCGCGACTTTCGCTGGACGTTGGACGTGCGCGGCGTCGCGCCCGCATTTTGGGCGGTCGCGCTGCACCTCGTCGCCAATCCTCGAAAGTACTACTCGAAGTGCGAGGCCAAGGAGTGTCCGAAGCACATCTCGATCGTCGGCGACGTGCCGGTGGACGGGTCTCCGGCGAGCGCGACGACCGAACGAATGCTCGAGTGGCTGCGCGATCCGACGCCCGCATTTCGCGCGTTTCCAGAGCCGCCGTTCGCCATCAAGGCCGAAAAGCCCTCCAAAGCGGCGTTCATCGTCAAGCCAGAGCGGATGCACGCGGAGCTCGGCGGCCGCGTGCGAAGCGTCGCCTTCGCCCTGCGGTATTTCTTCACCGCGCATCCTCGGGGCGTCGGCGCGAGCCTGGTGGGCAGCCCGGATGTGGGAAAGACGCAGGTGAAGGTGTCGTGGTTCAAGACGCCGCTTCCTTCGAAGGTCACGCGCGGTCCGATCCTCAACATGGCGCGAAGGCTGCACTTCGAGGTGACGCCGCTCAGCACGGTGTCGCTCGCGAAGGATTGAAGGCGACGGAGGAGGGGCCCTAATCAGCGGTTGAACTGCGCAAGACCCCAGGCGGCGTTGGCGGAACCCGTGCTCGGCGTGGCCTCGAGATAGCGATACCCACCGACGACGATCGGTCCCTCGGGGCGGAGGGCGAGCGCGATGGCGAAATCGCCGTGATTCGGCGCCGGAAATGCAGCGGTCGCAGTACCGTCTCCGCTCGAGCCGAACGCCGTGTCGAGGACGCCGCTCGCGGTGTAGCGCAAGACGACGAAGCGTCCGGCGTCGCCGATGTCGGTGAAGCCCGCGACGACGATCTTGCCGTCGGGTTGTAGAGCGATGGCGTAGGCCTGAAGGTCGACGCCGCTCTTCGTGGTGGAGGCGATGCCGCCCGTGCCGAACGTTGCGTCGAGTTGGCCTGCAGCGTTCAGGCGGATGAGGGAGATGCCGAGCGGGCTGCCGCTGTTCGCGGCGATGACGAGCTTGCCGTCGGACTGCAGCGCCGCCGCCCAGGTCGAGGCCGTCGCGCTGAGCGTGGCGCTGGCCAGACCCGACGTACCGTAGGAGAGATCGACCGCGCCGTGGGCCCCGAGCTTCGTCGCGAGCACGTTCTTGCCGGCGTTGCCCGCCGCATAGAGCGAGCCATCCGAGCCTCGCACGAGTGCGCGCGAGAGGTTGTTCTTCGTCCCGGGAAACGGCGTGACGAGACCGCCGGTGCCGAAGGTGGAGTCGAGCGAGCCATCGGACGAAAGCGACACGAAGATGGTGTCGAACGTGCTCGAGGTCGGGCTCGTGATGCCGACGCCGACGAGGTGCCCGTCCGGCGTGGCGACCGCTTTGCGGATCGTGTCCTTCGATTTCGGCAGCGCGATCGTCTCCCACCCCTTGGTGGCGAACGTCGTGTCGAGCGCGCCAGCCGCGGTGAAGCGTGCCGCGATGGGCGCGTCGCCGTTGCCGAGGAGGATGATCTTGCCGTCGCTTGCGAGCACGACGTCGGCGGCGAAATCCGAATATGCCGTGTCGAGTGTCACGAGCCCGCCCGTGCCGAAGGACGTGTCGAGCGCACCCGACCGGTCGAAGCGCGCGAGCGCGAAGTCGGTGCCGCCCGACGCGTTCATCACGTAGCCGGTGACCGCTAGTTTTCCGTCGCCCTGCAGCGCGATGGCCTCCGTCTGATCCTCGCTCGTCGACGGATCGTAGGTGACGAGGCCGCCCGTTCCGAACGACGGATCGAGGGCGCCCGAGGGACCGGTCGAGACCTCTGCGCCCGTGGCGTCGCTTCCTGCGTCACTGGCGTCGCCACCGACTTCGCCGCTGGCATCGGCTCCCATGTCTGCGCCATCGGAGTCGGGAACGGTCGAATCGTCGACGGTCGACGTGTCTGCTCCGGGCGCGGCGTCGGCGCCGGTGTTGTTGACGATGGTGCAACCGAGCGCGCTGGGCGCAGCCAAGAAGCCGAGAACAACCAGCCGATACATACTCATGGGCACACCTCGGAAGTGAAGCTAACAGAGCTTTCGCGCTCTCGCCGACCGCTCACCCCTCGGTTCTCACCCTCCGGCGCATCTGGGAATCGAGGGGTCCGTTCGCGCCGTGACGCGCGAGGCTCGCGAGTCAGCCGCGGTAGGTCTTCGTGTCGTGCTCCCGGATGGGCAGGCAGGTGTCGCAGAGCTTGCCGCGCCCCTCGACGTCGTGGAGCAAGGTCTCGTCGACGAGCTCGCCACACTTGCGACAGGCGATGCGGAGCGCACGGTTGACGACGAAGTTCGGACGCTTCGGGAGCTCTTTCTTGAACAGCTCGGCCTGCTCGTCGTGTGCGTCGGCTTCCGAGCCTCCCTCCCGACGTCGCTTGAGGTAGCGAGCGAGCCAAATGATGCCGAGAACGAGCGCCGCCCTGAGCAGGTACCAACTGAGCGAGTAGGGGTTCACTCCTCTCATTTCGCCGACAACATGGCAGCGGCGCAAGAGCAATGCGAGGCGCAGCGCCCGTGCAACCAGCATTCGTTCGAGGCCTTGCCTTGGACGTGGAGGTGACTCGTCGCGGGACGTACGGCGTCGAGCTCGCGACCATCGTGTCGGACGCTCCGTCGGGGGTGCGTCGCTACTATCCGATTCTCATCCGTGCGCCTTGATGAGTGGCTGCTGCGTCAGTCGCGCGGCGCAGTGAGCGAAGGCTCCGGCCGATACTCGTGCCGAAGCCTTCGCGATGCACGCCGGGTCGTGCGCTCGTCCGAGCGTCGATGCGCCAGGCGAGGGCCGGCTTCAATCCATCTTCGGGAACGGTCCGATGTAGCCGACGTAGGACGCACGCGCGGCGGCGCTCGGCGCCTTCTCCGGATCGGACTCGACGTACGGGTGCTGGATCTGCACCTTGAGGTAGCCGTGCCCGCCGAGGTTCGGGTACCAGTACGCGCCGGTCACCTCGGCGCCGTACGGCGAGGTGAGGATGCGCGTCAGCTCACGGCGCTGCAGGTCGTACGCCCAGAGCGCATCGTTCTGGTGACCATCGGTGGTGTCCTCGCCGATGATCAACGTGCCGTAGCCGGTGACGAAGGTGATGTTGTCCGGATTGGCGATGCCAGAGAGTCCGCAGACGTTCGTCTTCGCCGCCGCGCCACCCTCGGCCGTCGCGGTCGCGTCGTAGTAAGGGCTGTCGGTTGGATAGGAACCAGCCTTTCCGCCGAGCGGATCGAGCGGCATGCCCTCGACGAGCGCCGCTGCGCTCTCGGCGACGTAGTCGCTGCCGATGAGCGGGTTCTTGCCGAGGACGAGCTCGTAGACTGCGCCGCAGTAGTTCTGCGCCAGCTTGATGTGGTTGGGGCCACCGAGATCGCGGCTGGCGTTGTTGTCGAGCATCCCGCCGTTGATCTCGCTGAAGGAGACGAACAGTCGGCTCGTCTGCGGATCGAAGGTGAGGCCTTCGGTCTTGCGGAACTCGGTGGTGGCGCCGACGTAGGCCGCATAGCGACGGCTCTCGAAGCGTGAGGCGGCGAGCTCCATCCCGGTCTTCAGCAGCAAGCACTCGCGCCCGGTGTCGGCGTTGATCGCTTTGTAGCCGGCGCCGGCCGTGGTGCAGCTGCCGTCGGTGTCCTGCGTCTTGGCGTCGAAGATGTCGGAGAACTTGGTGCCGGCGTCGAGCAGCGCTTTCACCTCGGAGTCCTTCGCCGACGGGCCGAGCTTGATCCAGAAGAGGTCGGCCCGCCCGTTCGGCGCTCCGGCGGGGCTGGTCTGGAACCAACGAGCCGCGTAGAGCGTGCCTTCGGAGAGGTCGCCGGGAGTCTTGGCGATGAACATGTAGAACGCGTCGTTGGTCCCGTCGTCGCTCAGGTAGACGGTCTTCTGGTCGGGCATCACGTGCGCCAACTCGAGCGCACGGCGACCCGCGGCGTAGTGCTTCTTCACGGTCGGCACGCCGCCGGCGTCGACCGAGACCTCGGTGACCCAGCCGTAGAAGTAGGGGTTGTAGACGGCCTTCATCTGCGCGAGCGTGGCCGTCGCTGGATCGAGGCCGAAGTAGCGGACGACGTTGGTGTTGAACGCGCCGACCGCGGTCACGACGTCTGCGCCGGTCTCGAAGGCGCGGGCGTCGCCCGGGTACTCCTCGGATCCGAGGTGCGTGCCCCACGGCGAGACGAAGCCGGCGCACGGGTTCCACGTGCCGTTGACGCTCGAGAAGTCGATGGGCCGCGAGTTGCTGACCGTGAGCGCGCCGGTCGCGGACTGCGTGACGTCCGAGAGGTACATGCCGCCGGGGAGCGTCTCGATGTGCGTGACCTCGAAGAGCTTGCCGGAGACGCTGAGGAGCGAAGAGAAGTCGTTGTAGTTGGAGACGAGCTCGGTGCCGTCGGCGTTCTTCACCACCGTCTTGTCCTTGGCGAGGATGCGTCCGAAGACGTTGCTCGCCGACGTGTCGCCGCTGCGGACCTCGATTTGATAGTCGAGCGCGACGTCCGTGCCGTTGACGGTGGCGCGCCTCGTGGCGACGAGTGCGGCCTTGTCGATGGTCGTCACCGGCACGGCCACCGGCTGGAAGCTGAGCGACTTGCCGCTTCCAGGAGGACCGCTCGGTCCGGTCGGCCCTGCCGAGCCCGCCGACCCCGGCGTTCCTGCAGCGCCGTCCTTGCCCGCGGTGCCGTCCTTGCCGCTGGTGCCATTGTTGCCGACCTTGCCGTCGGTGCCGTTCTGACCATTCGCGCCGACGCTGCCGTCGCTGCCGTTGCTGCCGGAGCATGCGGCGAGCGCCGCGAGGATGATCGTACCGACGAGGGTGGTAGTCCGACGAAGGTGCAGGGAAGTGGTCAGTGTAGTCGTCATGGTGGCGTGCCTCCGCGTGGGCGAGCCCATCGCTCACCCTGCGCACCGTCCTTGTAAGCGCCGACAATGACGATTGGGTAGGAAGCGCGGAACGAGCACGTGACCACTTCGCGGCCTCGATTGCCCGAGCGCAAGCAACCGCGATTCATTCCTGGATGCGTTGCCTACTCGGCCACTTGCAACGTGCCGTTGGCGGAGCAGGAGCTCGAGCAGGCTCGCTTTTCGTCCGTAGGGGCCTCCGCGTACGTGAACGTCAAGGCCGCGCCGTGCGTCGGCTCTCCGACGATGTGTTGCGCCGACCCCCAGTTGCAGCCGTCGGCGTAGAGGAAGCTGGTGCCGAGGCAGACTTCGAAGGTCGGCGCGTGCCACAGGCCATTGAACGTGTGCTCTTGGAAGACGATCTGCGCGGCGCCGTCGGTGGCCGTGCAGTCCCATCGCAGGCGACCGACTTCCTTCTCCTTCACCGCGAGATCGACATAGCAGCCGTTGGCCGTGGCGAGGCCGACCACCGTCACGTCGAGCTCGCAGGCGCCGGCGCCTGGCACCACGTCCGTGGGGACGCACAGCGAAGGGCTAGGCGCGCCGTCGACGGCGGCATCGGCGGCATCGGCGGCACCGGCGGAGGGAGCGTTGCGGGCATCGCCGCTGCTGCTGCACGCCGACACGAAGAGCGCGATCGGTAGCAGTGTCATCACTGGGAAGCGTGCTTCGATTCGTCGTCCGAACGCGCTCATGCGGCCTCCAAGATTTCGAACCGTTGCGCGCTGCCCTTGCCGTGCACGGCGCCGCTGCTGCTGCCGTAGATCTCACCGGCCCGGCCGAGGAGTTGCGGCCCGAGGGGGCGCGCGGTGTGGAGACAGATTGCCCCTAGTCCGCCATACGTGAGCTTCTTCATGCGCGCGAGGACCTCGTCGTCGCTCACCCGCGGAGGCACGCCGAGGTGAAGCGCGATTCGATCGTGGTCGACGGAGAAGATCGGCCATCGCCAGAGAAACTCGGCGCTCCCCGAGCGAGGCAGGCGAATCCAGAACGAGGACTCACAGTCGAAGGTCGACAGCTCACCGCCCCGCCTGCGCTTGAACTGGAGCAGGCCGCCCTCTGGACGCGCGCAGGACGTCCCGAAGTCGAAGACGTCGTGCCCCGTCTCGGCGGCGTGCTGGAGGGCGCAGTAGGCGTTGAGCGTGTTGGCGTCGGCGAGCTTCTTTCCGTCGCCGAACACCGGTGACGGGTAGCCGAAGCGCACCGCCGAAAAGACCTTCTGATCGCCGTGCCGGTAGGAGAAGCCGACGTGCGCCGCCACCACCTCGCCCCCGAGCGAGACGAGCCCGAGGTAGCCGCTCTTGGCGATGCGTAAGATGTCCTCCTCGGCGACGATCACCGCGCGGTCGCCGTGGCGGGAGAGCGCGAAGGGCACGAGCAGCTCGCGATGTACCCGCAGAATCTCCTGCTCGTCGGTGATCTGCCGCACCGAACAGCCCGACGAGAGCCGGCGGATACGACGACGCAGCTCGGGCTCGTAGCCGGCGAGGATCTGCTCGAGCGACGGCGCCAGCGAAACCATCGTTCGCATGATGCCCAGCACCCGCAGCGAGCCGGGGAGCGGCATCTCGGAGATCAGCGCCGCCTGCTCTGGCGACGCGACCGACACCGGATGGATCGTTCGATCGACGTCGGTGCTGCGCACGCCGAACAGGTCCGACGCGATCGGGAGCTCCCCGAGCCTTCCTACGTAGGCGATTCCGAACGGCGCCAGCCCATCTGGCTCGACGATCGAGACGCCCCACTCCCAGAGACGCGCCTTGGCGAGCGAACGCCACGCGTGTCGGAGACCGCTTCGGAGCTCGACCGGAAGGTGACTGGCGAGGGCATGGAGCATGCGGAAGCACTCATTTCGGCGCGGCGGATGGAAAGGTGGAGAGCCCACTGGCCAACGCACGAAGCGTGCCCTCATCGCGAGTGCGGACGCGCTCACGCGCGATGTCGGCGCGAATGTGCCCGAGTTGATGTGACCAACCTTGCCGTCCCACCGCGACGATATGGCCCGCCCCTATGTGAGCGCCCGAGCGCACGCCCTGCGGAACGGCTGCGTGGTTCGCCGCGGAACGTCCCTTGCTCCCTCTCGGGCATGATCGCGCCGCGCCACACCGATCCGCCGCGAATCGTGGCGCGCGCCGTGCCTCGAGAACGCTATCGCGTCGGCTCGCAGATCGGCGTTGGACAAAGCGGAACGGTCCATCGCGCGATCGACACGCTGACCGGCGAGACCGTGGCGATCAAGCGGCTCTCGCCCGAGCTGCGGGGACGGAGCGACGTCGCTGCGCGCTTCGCCGAGCTCGGAGCGATCGCGCGGCGGGTCGAGAGCCCTCACGTCGTCCGCGTGCTCGAGATCGAGCGCGAACCGGATGGCGTCCCCTTCCTCGTCCTCGAGCTGGTCGAAGGGACCGACCTCGCGCGCTTGATCGAGACGGGCGCGCCGATGACGGCTGCGCGGGCGATTCATCTCGGGGTGCAGCTCCTCGAAGCGCTCGGCGCGGCGCACGTGATCGGGCTCTCTCACCGGCGGCTGGTGCCCACGAACTGTCTCGTCACCGACGTGCCCGGCGACGCCGAGTTCGTCAAGGTGATCGGCTTCGACACCGGCGAGCTCGCCGCTTCGCTCGACGCGACGCACGACTCGGAGTCGACGCGAGCGGCCCTCGCGTACTTCGCGCCTGAGCAGGTACGGAGCGCGCAGGCCGCCGACGATCGCAGCGATCTCTATTCGGTCGGCGTGCTTCTCTACGAGATGCTCACGCGCCGTCGGCCCTTCCAAGCAGCCGATCGGAACGGGCTCGTCCTCGCCATCTGCACCGAGCCACCGCCGCCGCTGCGAGATGCGCGGCCCGATCTCTCCGTCGAGCTGTGCGCCGCGATCGAGCATGCGCTCGTCAAGGATCCGAACGCACGTCATCGCGACGCCGCCGCGTTTCTCACTGCGCTGCGAGCGACGCCGGAGTCGCGCGGCGATCTCGCTGTGCCCGGTGGTGCGCCCGTAGACGCCTTCGGTCAGACGATGATCGGCGATGCACGTCTGCTGCCGCAGGTGCCGCTCGTGCCGGTCGCCGCGCCGACGAGGGCAAAGCCGCGCAAGCTCCGAGCACGCCAGTTGCTCGTCCTTCTCGGGGCCTTCGTGCTCATTCCAGTGCTCGCCTTTGGCCTCGGCACGTTCGTGCGCGGGCGGGCGAGATCGTCGCACGCGCTCCCCTCGTGGCTCGTCGCCGAGGTGTCGCCGCCGCCTTCCCTCTTCGCGCTTCGGCCCGCCGTCACCCTCGAACCGACACCCGCGGCGTCGTCCGTCGTGTCGGTCCCCCCGCCTGCGCCCGCGCCGAATCCGAAGCCGAAGCCGAAGCCGACTGCGACGTGGATTCCGTCGATTTTCCTCCCACCCATCTTTGCACCCCTGCCGCCACCGCAAGGCTCGGGCGTGAAGCCGAACGGCGGAGGCTGAAGCTCGTGTCGGGTAGGCGCGACGCCGACGGCCGCCGCGAAAAAATGCAGCGTCTGTGGCTCGCCGAGCCGTGAGCCGATCCGTGTCCGCCTGAGCTCGTTCGCCTCAGAGCGCGGGTGCGCCGTTCGCGACCAGCACGGTCTCGAGCTCGGGGACCGGAGATCGCTTTTCGGGGTTCACGCACGTCGAGGCGTAAGTGGTGCTGCAGACGTAGTCGACCGTCGTGCAGAAAGGATCGCCGGTCCCGGACGACCCCTGGCGATCGATCCCTGGCCGACTGCCACCGACCTTGCAGCACTCCGTCGAGTCCTTGCACGGGTATCGCACGCCGCCGTCGAGACCGACGACGATCGCCGCGACCTTCATCGTGCGCGTGTCGATGACGACGAGGCGCGGAATTCCTTTGATGAGGTCCTTGCCGTCCTCGGTGGTCGAGAGGCGTTTCCGATCGACGACGACGTCGAAGTCGAGCTTCCGCTTCTTGATCCAGAGGTCCGTCATCGCCTGGTCGGCCACGGTCGACGGGACGGGTGAGTCTCCGAGCAAGACCTCGAGGAGACGTCCGCCGCGCTCGCGAATCTTGCCGTTCCACTTGGCGAGGTTGCCACTCCACTCTTCGCACCAACCGCACCAGCCGGAGTTGTCACCGCTGGTGATGTCGAGGAGGAGCCCACGAATCCCGAGCTTGCCGTCGGGATCGTAGTAGTCGTGCATGTGAAGCTTGGTCCAGTCGCCGGCAGCGTCGCGATACCCGTCCCACTCGAGGTCGGGAAAGACTTGGCCGAGGAGAATGCCGTAGGGCCCAGCTGGGTAGGCTGCTGCGGTGTCCGCATCCGCATCGTCGACAGTGGTTTCGGTCGCGGCGTCGATGCTCGCGTCGACTGGCAGCGCGCCCGAGTCCCCCGAGTCGACCGCGGCCGAGGAATTCTCGACCTTCGAGGCACAGGCGAGCGACGAGGCGAACACGGCGGCGACGAGGAGCGCGCCGAGCGACGGATGGCGGGTCATTGCGTTACTTGTCTTGTGACAGTGGACGCCGTCAAGGATGGATCGTCGAGGCGTCGATCTCGCGCAGGGCTGGCGAACGCGTTGTTGTGCGAACGCAAGGTGTCGCGCTCCCCTCAGGCGTCGGGCGCGTCGGGCGAGCTTGGCGAGCTCAGCGCCGTATGCACGTTGCGCGCGAATTCGACGATGGAGAAAGGCTTCTGGATGAAGTGCACGCCGCGATCGACGACCCCGCGCGCGCCGATGACGTCGGCGGCATAGCCCGACATGAACAGGCACCGGAGACGGGGCTTCTTCACTTGAAGCGCGAACGCCAGCTCACGACCGTTCATCCCCGGCATGACGAGATCGGTGACGAGCAGGTCGATCTCGAGGGTACGGTCGTCGGCGATTCGCAGCGCGTCGGCCGGGCTTTCAGCCCTGAGAACGGAGTAGCCCATGGTGACGAGCTGCCTTGCCAGCGCGCTGAGGAGCAACGGCTCGTCCTCCACCAGGAGGATTCGTTCACCGCGGCCCAACTTGGGTGCGACCGCCGTGCCGACGTTGGGTGAGGCATTGGCGGGCGCCGCGCGCGGCAGGAATACGTCGAAGGAGGTTCCTTGGCCCCGTTCACTCGAGACCGCGACGTGCCCGCGGTTTTGCTGGACGATGCCGTACACCGTCGCAAGCCCGAGGCCCGTCCCCTCACCGACACGCTTGGTGGTGAAGAACGGTTCGAAGATGTTCGGGAGAACCTCGGCGGCGATACCTGCCCCGTCGTCGGTCACCGACAGTCGCACGTAGTCACCAGGCGTGAATTCTGGCCGTTCGGCGCAGTACTCTGCGTCGATGGTGACGTTGCTCGTGCGGAGCACGATGTGACCGACGTTGGTGATCGCGTCCTTGGCGTTGACGCACAGGTTGGTGACGATTTGATCGATTTGGGTCGGATCCATCTCGACGGGCCACAAGCTCGGAGCAGGCTGCCAGCTGACCTCGATGTCTTCGCCGAGGATGCGAAGCAAGAGCTTGAGCATGCGGGCCACCGTCTCGTTGAGGTCGAGCACTCTAGGCGCGATGGTCTGCTGGCGGGCGAAGGCGAGCAGCTGACGGGTCACGTCGCCGGCGCGACCACACGCCTCTTCAATCACCAGAAGGTCTTCGCGAAGCGGCAGCGACGGGTCGACGGCCTCGAGGGCGAGCCCGACGTGGGCCTGGATGACAGCCAACATGTTGTTGAAGTCGTGCGCGACGCCGCCTGCGAGGCGCCCCACCGCTTGCATCTTCGTCGCCTGTTGCAGTTGTCTCTCGAGCTTGGCGTTGCGCTTGTCGCCTACGTGCAGTGCCTCCTCGGTCTTCTTGCGGGCCGTGATGTCGAGGTGCGTTCCGGCCATGCGGAGCGCCGCGCCGCCGGCGTCGCGCTCGACGACCTTCCCTCGCGAAAGCACCCATATCCAGTGCCCCGCCTTGTGCCGCAAACGAAACTCGACGTCGTAGTCGGCCGCCACGCCCTCCAGGTGGCGCGTGAGCACAGCCTGTACGGAAGGAAGATCGTCTGGATGCAGAAGCGAACGCCACGTATCGACCTCGGGGGCCAGCTCGTCGACGAGATAGCCGAGTATCGCACACCATCGTGCGTCGAACACCGCGCGACCGCTCACGACATTCCAATCCCACAGTCCGAGATCGGCTCCCCAGAGGGCTACTTCTCTTCGCTGCTCGCTCTCGCGGAGCGTCGCCTCCGCGTGGAAGCGCTCGACCGCGACGCTCGCCAACTGCGCCCCACGCTCGAGGGTCGTGCGCTCGGAAGGGAGGGCCGCGCGAGGCTGGTCGAAATAGAAGGCGAAGGAGCCGAGAATACGTCCCGAAGTCGCCACTACCGGCACTGACCAGCAAGCGCGGAGGCCGTGTCGAAGTGCGAGGTCCTTGAAGTCTTTCCAAAGGGGGTCATTGGCGATGTCGGCGACGAGCACCGAGTTTCCGGTGAAGGCAGCGGTGCCGCAGGAGCCGACGCTGGGACCAATCTCGATTCCGTCGATCGCCAGGCAGAATGGCTGCGGAACGTTGGGCGCGGCTGCGTGGCGCAGGCGGCGGCCGTCCTCGTCCAGGAGAAGCACTGAACCGCGCATACCGAGGAAGAGCGCCTCGAAACCGAGAACGACCTGGGTCAGCACTTCGGCCAATGACTTGCCGCCCGTGAGTGCCTCCAAGACGCCACGGCCGTGCTCGGATTGCAGTTCGAGGGACTTGCGTTGGGTGATGTCGCTGAGCGCGACCCGCGTCACCATCGTGCTTTCATCGGCCCCCGACGCGGCCTCGAGTTGAGCCCAAATTGGTCCGTCGATGGCCATCAAACGGAGCTCGCACGACTGCCGGTCACCGGTCTCGGCGAGATGCTTTCGCAGGAGAGCCAACTGCTCTTGGTCGGGGGGAGCGACGAGGCTGGCGAGCGGCAGTCCGACCAGCGCGCCGGGCGCCAAGCCGAGCAGGTTCGTGACGGTGCGGTTGGCTCGGCGAATCTCTCCCTCGGCGTCCAACGTGACGTACCCGACGGGCGCGAGCTCGTAGAGCTCGAAATAGCGCGTTCTCGAGCTGATCAACTCCTCCTGCACACGCTGAAGCTCTTCTTTCAGTGCCTGCAGCTCGAGCTCGGGAAGGAGGTCCGGCGCCGTCGCATCGCTCGACGATTCGTCCGTACGGACACTCGACATGTCGGCTGCGCCTCCTTCGTTGAAGCATGCCATCGATCGCGTCCGCGTAGGGATGCTTTCCAAGCGGCGCCTGCGCCATCGGGTGTCTCTGATCGGAGCTATCCTCGCGCGGGATGCGCCGGATGAAGTCACCCGCGGAGGAGACGGCGGTCGATCCCCTGCTCGTCGAGGCTGGGCTCGCGCGTGGAGCCCTGCGCGCGACGCCGTCGGTCAGCTTCATCATCGCGCCGCTCTACGTGGTCTTCGCCTTGGCGCACCCCTTCATGCTCCCTGCGGCCCAAGCGCGGGTGATGACGCCGACCGCGGCCGCGAGCGCGCTCGTCCTCGTCGGCCTCGGCGGGTACATGCGACGTGGCGGGCTCCGGCTCGCGCGCTCCGCCTACGGACTCGAGAGCATCATCGCCATCGTCGTATGGATCAACGTCACGCTCCACGTCGCGGTCTCCCGCGAGCTGCACCAGGCGACCAACTACGCGCTCCTCGCCATTGGAATCGGCGCGCTGCTCCATTCGATCCGCTGGTATTCCGCGCTGCAGCTGCTCACCGTCGCTTCGTTCGTCCTCGCGCTCCGCACCTCGACACCCTCGCCGCTGGCGACGCATTTCACCTTCTTGATGGTCTCGGCGCTCAGCATGTCGATCGCCATCTTCGTCGTGCGCCGGCTCGCCAACGTCCGCATCGAGACCCTCCGGTTGCGCGAGGCCGAGCAGCATCGGGCCCTGGAGCACCTCTCGGCGCGGCTCCAGGCGGTGCTCGACGCGATGCGCGAGGGCATCCTCGTCGTCGATCCCGATCGTCAGGTGCGCGGGACCATCTCGCGCGAGACCGCGCGCATCCTCGGCGACGCCGCGCGCGAAGAGGTCGACGTGGTCGAGCTGCTCTACCCGGACGATCCGAACGGAGTCGAGCGCGCGGCCTTCGAGAGCTGGCTCGATGCCGTCTTCGCCGAGTCGTCGTCGGCGTGGGAAGAGCTGGAGGGGCTCGCACCGCGCCGAGCGATTCTCCGCGCGGGCAAGCCCGATGCGCGACCAATCGCCTTGGAATTCCGACCGATGGTCGAGTCGGGGCGGGTCGCTCACGTCGTCGTGCGCGTTCGCGACGAGTCCGACAAGCAGGCTCTCGAGCGCGCGATGCGTGCGCAGCAGGAGTCGTTCGCGCTCCGTCTCGCGGCGATGCAGCGCCTCGTCGCGGGCGGAGGCCAGGCGTTCGTCGCCTTCCTCCGCGCTGCTCGCGGAAGGCTCGGTGATGCACGATCGCTCCTGGCGGGGGCGCCGTCGCGCTCGGATCTCGACGAAGCGCTCGAACACGTTCACTCGCTCAAGGGCGAGGCGGACGCGTTCGAGCTTCCGGCGCTGCGTGAGGCTGCGCACGCGCTCGAAGACGCGATCGTCGCCTCGCGGACCGGTGACGCCTCGCTCCCGACTGCCCGCGCCCGAGCCGACGTGGTCGGCCAGGCCCTCGCCGAGGCCCAAGCGCTCTTGGTGCAGGCTTCGCCGCTCGGCGACGCCGTGCTCACGCAGACGACGGTGCAGGGCGCCGACGTCGAGCGGCTCTATGCGCTCGCCGGGCAGCGGAAAGACGAGCTCGGCGCGCTGGCTCGGAGCATGGCGGCGCGTCCTTTCGGCGAGCTCGTCGGCCTCCTTCCCTCACGCATCGCGCGCTGGGCGACGAGCCTCGGCAAGCGCGCCAGCGTCGTCGTCGAGGGGCGCTCGGTGCTCGTCCCGCCCTCGCTCGCCGACGTGCTCGGGAGCGTGCTCGCCCACCTCGCGAGGAACGCAGTCGTCCACGGCCTCGAGCTCCCAGATGTGCGTGTCGACGCCGCCAAGCTGGCCCATGGCCGTATCGAGCTCCACTGCGAATTGGCCGAGACCGGCGTACGCATCACCTTCTCCGACGATGGCAGAGGCGTGCCCGACGCGCTCCGCGATTCGATTTTCGCCGCCGGAACGAGCACGCATGCCGAGGTCGACACGCTCGCGGGTCGCGGGGTGGGACTGTCGGCGGCTCGCGCGGAGCTCGGCCGCGTCGGTCATCGCCTCCGCCTGGTCGACACCACTCCAGGCGCATCCTTCGTCATCGACGCGATCGACGCGATAGGATGAGCCGAGTGCCCGGCCACGTCCTCGTCATCGACGATCAAGAGCACGTGCTGGTGCGTGTGAGCAACGCGCTGCGCAGCGTCGGCGTCGAGGTCGTCGTCACCTCCCAAACGGTGGGCGCGGCGCGCTTTCTCCGCGGCTGCGAGCTTGTGCTCCTCGACTATCACATGCCCGGTCTCGACGGCGCCGCGGTGCTCGCGTCGCTCCGCGAGGCGGCCGCGAAGATGGACGATCGACCCCAATTCTACCTTTATACGAGCGATTCGAACGCCGCGAAGGACTGGCAGGCGGCCGGCTTCGACGGCATCCTCGCCAACAAAGGCGACGACGAGCACATGGTCTTGCAGGTGCAGGCAGCGCTCCGCGGGAGACGTCTACGTCAGGCGCGGCGGTCGAAGGCGCCTTTCGAGACCTGAGGCGACTGCGCACGCAACGCGTCGCCCTTCACTCACCATGCCTCGAGACCGAGCCTCTCGGCGATGGCCCGTGGCTCGACACCCAATCTTCGCCACTCGCGTGCATCCGCGGCGCGTGGGCTCGAGCTCGCGACGAGGCGCAACATCGCGCCGGCCCGGCCGAACACCACGACCTCGACCGCTCGACCGGTGAGGGCGGTCATGGCCGGTTGGAGAACTCGCTCGTAGAGCCGCTCGGCGAGGTCGATGGGAAGGTCGACACCTCGCAGCGTCATCCCGACCACGTCGTCCGCCTCCTCGACGAACTCGAGCTCGAGGCGGCCGAGCCCCTGGGCAGCCAGCGTGTCGTCGACCAGTGCGGCACCGAGCAGCCGCGGGAGCCGCGACAGCGGTTGCGAGTGATGGCGGCCCGCGAACCTCTCGAGCGCATCGGCAAGGAGGCGACCCCAGGCTTCAGCGCCACGATCGACGGCGTCGGTCAACGATGGATCCTTCCCGACGAGATCGAACGTCGTCGCCCAGAAGACGCGAGGCGGCGCCAAGGCGGAACCGAGCCCTCCGCGCGCCTGCCCGTCGTCGAGGTCGACGACGATGGGATCGACCGGGTCGAATGGGCGTCCGTCGTCCTTCAGCTCGCGGCGCGTGACGATGACGAGGACGCGCGACTGACCGGGCAGGTGGGCGAAGCTGACGACGACGTCCTGCGCGCCGTGATGGAAGTGGAAGCGAAAGCCGAAGCGCGCCACCTCGTCCGCGCGGGCCTCGGCGACGAATGCACGGAAGCGCCCCTCGAATGCAGCGACGCGCGTGCACGGGGCGACCTCGTGGAACCAATTGCGCCCGAGGACCTCGTGCGGGGCTCGGCGCGAGAGCCGCGACTCGTAGTCGTTGTAGAGGTGAACGTAACCTTCGTGGTCGAAGATCATGAGCCCGTAGGGAAGTGCGTCGACCTCTTCGCGGGTGAGCTGCGCAATGCGCTCGACGTCGAGGATTGCTTCGTCGTGCGTCGCCTGTTCCATGCTGGATTCCCTCCTCACCGACTGCTTGCGGCCGCGCTCGTCGTGCCGCGCGCTGCGGCGTCGATCGCCGGGCGAAATCCGAGCTGGTCGACCAGCCGGCCGAGGCCACCGAGGACGTCGTCGATGCGGCAGCGACCGAACTGGCCTGGACGCATCGCCTCGAGGCGCTCGAGGGCAATGGCGACCCAGGACGCGATGGGCGCGCCTCCTTCGAGGGAGAGCGTTCGTAGGCCCTCGACGAGGACGTTCCCGTTCGGTGCGACGCGAAAGTGGCCGAGCTGCGGCGCGCCGACCTGCGCAGCCACCCGGGCGAGCTCGACCTCTCGGAGGACGACGGCCTCGGGCAGCCAACGGCGACCGCGGGCGATGACGGCGTTGATCATCGCGACCGCCAACGCCACGCGCACGCCGACCGCGCTGGCATCGAGGGCGCTCCGGTCGTCGAGCGTCGGCGCGGGCGGTGGGGGTTGCGCGAGACTCGGCTTGACCGCAGCGATGATGCGCGCGGCGGTCTCGGCATCGAGCGCCCCGAGCTCGTCGGTGTCGTCGACGGTACGAAACTCCACGCGGAAGCGGCCGATCTGCAGCGCGCCGAGGGCCTCGAGCGCGCCCCGACCTGTCAGGGCGTCGAGCGAACAGCTCGTCAGCAGCCCGTTACGGATACGCAGCTCGCCGCGCTGTTCGCCTGCGCGAACGCGTACCACACAGTCTCGCCGTGCCCGCACCAGCGTGTCGACGAGGAGTGAAATCGACAGATCGGCGATGCTGCCGTCGAGCTGATGAACCATCGCCGCCGCCGTTTGAGCGTCGAGGATCATGCGTCGAACCGCAGCGACCAGTTCGGCGTCGGGCACGCCGAGCGTGATGGTCTTGCGTGCGCCATGGCCGCGAGCGCTCCGCTCGTCGATCGAGGGACCGACGAGCGCGAGGGGAACGAAGCGGAGATCTTCTTCGCGCCGCGCATGGTGGACGAGGCTGATGGGAAGGCCAGGGGCCATGGTCACGACCACCAGGCCGTCGATCGGCCTTCGTCTCGGGGAGGCGAGCCGCTCGGTTAGATCTTCGACCCGGAATCGTCCGGCCGCGAGCGCCCGCCGGACGCGCGCGACTCCCTCCGAGACATCACCAGCGATCGTCACCGAAAACATGTCGTTCCTCCGATGAGCGAGAGCGCGCACTGGTTACGACAGACATTGTACATACTATGTACAACAACGACCGATGTTTCGGCGCGAGAGCTTGACCCGCGCTATCCGGCGCTCGCGTGATACGCGAGAAAATACATGTAGAACGCATGTGGCTCGCCCTCGGTGGCGGTGGGCGACGCTCTTACGAATCTACGATCAACCTTGAACAACACCGAAACGTTCCGGCGTCGCGTCACATCCATCGAGCCACTTGGAGGTCGTCCGATGAATGTTCGTTTCGATCAAGAAATGTCCTCTCCTGATCCGATCGCGCGCGTGCTCGCAGAGATCATCTCCGGCAACGGCGAGGTGAGCGGGGCGTTCGTCGTCGACGACGATGGCGTCGTCTCGGGGTCCGAAGGCGCCAACGAGGAGGCTCTGGCTGCGGCCGTGGCGATGGTGGTGCCCTTGCGCGCCTTGCTCGACCGCGCGTCCGCCGAGCTCGGCGCAGGTCAATTCACAGTGACGACGCTCGAGGGAGATCGCGGCGTGTTGGCGATCGCAGACGTCGACGGTGCGCGCACGGTGGTGGTGCTCGGAGCCGCCGGAGCCGCGCCCGGAGCCCTCCGCGCCGACGCCTGTTTCGTCGCGGACCGACTTCGCTTCGCGGGTGCCCAGTGATCGAGCTGGCCTTTCTCGCGGGCGGCGCCGTCCTCGGCGGTGGCGTCGCGCACGTCGCCCACGTCCTCTCGCTCCGCTCGTCGGGCAAGAAGCTGAACGCGGCTCTCGTCGAGCACCGGCACGCACTCGCCGACGCTCGTCGACGTGGCGAAGACGCGACGGCGGCTCTGCGCTCGGAGCTCGTTCGTATGCGCGCGGTCGTTCCCAGCCTCGGCGCGGCCCCCATCGGCGTCGGCGAGGGCAGGGCCACTCCCGTCGAGCTCGCGCGCATCGTCCAGCGCGTGCGCGGATTCTCCACGGCCGAGTCGGTCGTCATCGGCGGCAGCGACGGGCTGCCACGTACGCGCATCGAGCATCGCGACGAAGAGGCCCTCGCCACGCTCGCCACGCTCGCTGGCTCCTTCGCGCCCGCCACCGCGATCGAATTGGAGACGAGCGACGCGCGACACTTCGCCCTACGCGCACTTCCGCGCTGGACCCGTGACGCCTGGCTGGCCGCCGGCTCGCTCAGCCGCCCTCCATCTCCCGCGGTCCTCGACGCGGCCATCGCGTTCGCTGCGTTGCTCCGTGAGCCCGACTCGCCGCCAGCGCCGGTCGACGTCCTCGGCGGGGAGCTCGGGCAGCTCGGCCCCCAGAGCGCATTTCCGAACGCGCGCGAGCTCGAGCACGCGTGTGCGACCACCGGCGCGGCGGCGATGCTCCTCGTCGACGGCGTCGAACCGATGTCGGCGACGGGCAGGGCGATCGCCTCGCTCGGCCGCATGACGCCCCTCGTCGCCCGCATGGCCGAGCTTCGCCAGAGCTCGGCGCGTCGATTGCGCGCCCGCGACGTGCTCCGCCTCGACGTGCACCTTCCGGGCGGTGACTGCCTGACCTACGCGCCGCTCGCACCCGAGAGCGAGCGCTGCGTACTCGCCGTCACCCGCGCCGCAAAAATCAGCGACGCCGCGATCGCCCGCCTCGCCGGGCGCCTGCGGCTCACCGAAGGCAACGCGTCTGCGATGGACAGGAGGATCGCATGAACACGCCCACTCGAGGAAGGACGCTGCCGCCAGGAACCAACGACGCGATCCGTCAGCTCGTGCAGGAGCGCGACGCGCTGACCGAGCAGCTCGCGCAGCTGCGCCTCGAGCTCGCGGAGCTCCGGACCACGCTTCTCCAACTGCAGCAGACGCCCCGCGCGGCTCCATCCGCTACATCTGGTCGCTTCGAGACTCCGCCCTTGCCAGCCATGCATCCACTCGATCCACCCATGTCGGGTCTCTTCGCCACGGCAGGGTCGGGGGTCTCGGCGCCGCAGCAGGGCATCGACTTCGGCGCCGTCGCCAAGCTCTCACCGGCGGCGCTCGATGCGCTTCCCTACGGCCTCATCACGCTCGACGCTGCCGGGCGGGTGCTCCACTACAACGACACCGAGGCGAGGCTGGTCGGTCTCCCCAAAGAGCGCGTCCTCGGACGCTCCTTCTTCGGTGAGGTCGCGCCTTGCACGCGCGTGCGCGAGTTCCAGGGACGCTTCGAGGAGCTGGTTCGCGATCCCGTGCGGGTCCGCGTGCAGACGTTCGACTTCGTCTTCCGCTTTCAACACGCCGAGCATCACGTCTCCATCACCATCACGCCGGCGCGCGTCCGAGGCCAATTCCACGTCGCGCTCGTGCGACGGGCCATTCTCGCGCGCTCGGGAGCATGAGGCGCGCGTTCTCGAACGACGACGCGCCGTGTCCGCCGAAAAGGCGAGACACGGCGCGTCCCTCGCATTCGAGAATCAGAGTCCGGCGGGAATCAGCACCTTGTCGATGACGTGAATGACGCCGTTGCTATTGGGGATATCGGTGAGGACGACGTTGGCGACGGTCGTCGTCGAATCACCGATCGTGACCTTGCCGCCCGCGAGGGTGAGCTTCAGCTTGTCGCCCTCGACGGTGGCCGCATCGCCCGTTTTCACGTCCTTTCCGTAGGCGACGGCGGGGAGGAGGTGATAGGTGAGCACCTTCGTCAGCTTGGCCTTGTCGGCGAGAATGGCGTTGAACGCAGTGTCACCGAGCGCAGCCTTCAAATCGGCGAAGGCCTTGTCGGTCGGCGCGAAGACGGTGAACGTGCCGGGCTTGCTCAGCGTGTCGACGAGACCGGCGGCCTTCACCGCAGTGACGAGCGTGGTGAACTTCACCGTGCCGTCGTCGTAACCGACCGCGGTGTCGACGATGGTCGGCAGGAGCACGCCGTCGATGACGTGAATCACCCCGTTGGACGCCGCGATGTCGGCCGTCGTGACGTTGACGCCGCCGTTGATCACCACCTTGCCGCCAGAGCCGTCGACCGAGAGCTTGGCGCCGGAGACCGTGTCGACAGGCGAGGCCGGCTTGCCGAGGATGTCCTTGGCTGCCACGGCGCCCGCGTGCACGTGGTACTCGAGGATGAACGCGAGCTCGGTCTTGTAGGGCGCCGACGTCAGCTCGGTGAGCAAGAAGTCGGGGACGCTCTTCTTGAACGCGTCGTCGCTCGGCGCGAAGACGGTGAAGGGGCCGGCGCCGCGGAGCGTCGACTCGAGCCCCGCCGCCTGCACCGCCGTGACGAGCGTTTTGAAGGTCCCGGCCCCGACGGCAGTGTCGACGATGTCCTTCGTCGTCGGGCTGGTCTCGCTGCCGGTGTCGGTCTTCGGGCCGCCTGTGTCGGCGGTCTCCGCCGGGCTGTCCGACGACGCGCTGCAACCGAACGAGGCGAGACCGACGACGACGATCGAGGCGAAAGAAAAGAGAGAACGACGCATGGGGAAACCTCCGGGAGGGATGGGTAGAAGCGTCGATCGATTCGCCCGCGTCGGAGGTTCGGATGCGCGATCGTCGATAGGTTTGTCCTATGTTTGTTCACGTTGTGTAATTTGCGACCCTCCCCGGTCCAAATGCCGTCCGCGGGGGCGGGAGATGTCGGAATTTGGGAAGCGTTCACTTCTTCACGCGAATCAAGCTGAGTTGTCGAGAGGCCGGCGGATGTAGCTCCTCGCCTCTTCCGAGCGTCGCTCGCACGTGCTCGAACTCGAGTGCGTCCAGCCGGCGTTCGTCCGCCGACCTCTTGGCGACGGCCGCCAGCGGAACGCGCATCCGCATGTTGGCGTGGAGTGCACGTTCATGGCGCGCCAAGAAAGCCCAGTAGAGGCGAGTCAGCGGGCAATTGGACTTCGGATCGAACCGGCAGCTGTCGCAGAAGTCACTCATTCGATTCACGTACGCGGCGCCCGCCACGTAGGGCTTGGTGATCATCGTGTCGGCGGCGCCGTACGTCCCCATGCCGAGCACGTTCGGCTCGACGACCCAGTCGAAGGCATCGATGTACGCGATCCAAAACCAGTCGGTCAGCTCGCGTGGCGAGACGTCGAGGAGCTGCGCGAGGTTGGACAAGATCATGAGTCGAGTGATGTGGTGACTCCAGCCTTCGCGCCACACGTCGTCGACGACGCGATCGAGGCAGGCGAGCCCGCTCGGCTTGCCCCAGTACGCAGGCGGCAAGGCGTGGGTGGCGCCGAGCGCGGAAGGGTCGGCGTTGGGTGTTGGCGGGAGACCAGGAATCGCTCGAAAGCCGTCGGTGGCGCGATGGACGTGCCGCACGAATTCCCTCCAGCCGAGGATTTGGCGGACGAATCCCTCTCGGCTCGACAGCGGCAAAGGGAGCGACGTCGCGCGGGCGAGCACTTCGCTCGGCAAGAGCCGGTGCAAATGGAGGAGGGGCGAAATCCGGGTGTGGAAGAGCCCAGACGACTCGACGCTCATCGCGTCCTCGAAAGGCCCGAACGTCGGCAGGCAGCTCTCCTCTGCCCACGCCCAGGCGCGACGTGCATCTTCGTGCGTCGCCGGGAGAGTCTCCAACTCGAGCCGACCGGGATGCTTGCCGAAGCGCGTGGTCACCAGCTCGCCGACCTCTCTCGTGATTTCGTCTGGAGAAAAGCGTGGGGGCGATGGCGGTTCGGGGTCTCCTCGCCACGGCTGTCGGTTGTCGGCGTCGTGACTCATGCGACCTCCGACCGGCGAGCTGCCTCCTTTTCCTTCCATCAAGATGCCGGTGCGGCGACGCACGGCGGCGTAGAATTTGTCCATCCTCCAGGGTGGACGTCCCTCGACGCCGGCGTGCGCGAAGTCTTCGTCCGTCGTCAGCCAACCCTCGTGGGGAAGCACCTCGATGGCTGCCGAATCGACGAGCGGCCAGAGGTCTTCACGCAGCTCGCGCTCGGCCGCTTCCATCATCCGGAGAGGGCCGAGCTCGGGCGTCAGGGGCGCGAGCGCGGCAGCATAATCTCCGCGCGACACCACATGACGTACCGCGACGCCGCGTCGGGCCTGCTCGAGGGCGAAGTGACGAAGGTTCGCCAGAACTAGGGCGAGCTTCTGCTGATGATAGGGCCTTCGCGCAGCCTTGTCGGGGCACTCGACGACGACGATACCGAGCTTGCCGACAGGCTCACGCGAGAGCGGGCCGATCGCGGAAGTGAGCTGATCGTAGGGAACGAAGATCCAAGTTCGGTCCCGCTCGTCGACCGCATGACTCGCGAGCATTCGGCGGAAGGCAGACACGGTCGCGACAGTAGCGCATCTCGTCGGCGACGCCTCGGCAACCGAGCGGAGCGAGATTGACCATTGGCGAAACGAGATGCTTCTTCGCTCAGCGAGAGGGCGCCTTCATTCGAAAGACGTCGAAGGTGCCGAGCTCGTTGGCCGCGAAGTAGATGTACCCATCGGCTGCCCACCAAGGTCGATCGACGGTGCCGTCACCGTCGGTCAGTTGGACGGCCGCGCCGGCTCCATCGGCAGAGACGACGCAGAGCTCTCCGCTCTCCTCGTCGATTCCCGGATGACGCCGGCAAACGTAGGCCAGTCGACGGCCGTCCGGCGACCAAGTCGGAGAGCGGTCTTCACCTCCGTCACTCGACACCTGAATCAATCTTCCGGTCGCGAGCTCACCGACGAATACTTTGGAGTGGCCGAGCTCGTCGGCGATGTAGGCGACGAGCTCCCCATTCGGCGAAATCGCCGGCTCGAATCCCTTCGCAAACAGCCGCGAAAGCTTCGGTGAATCGGCAGGCGCAACGGCAATGAAGGCCCCTGCGAGGTCTTCCAGAGGAATCAAGTAGTGTCGGGCCTGCTGCCTTTTCACCAACGGCGAGAGCGAAGACGCCATGAGCTTGCCGTCGACGGAGATCGCGATGTCTCTTTGGAACTGCCAGGCTGCCGAAGCTTCACCGAAGACGAGTGGCACGGCTGAAGTCTCGGTTCCACCGAGTCGATAGGCAATTCGAGAGGGATGCGGCAGCGATGCGGTGTAGAGCACGGAGAGGTCGCCGGGACCCCAAGTCGGGCGAACCGCCGCCTCGTCTCGTGCGGTGATGAAGCGCAGAGACGCCGGGTCGGCTCGACCTTCGGTCAACGCGAGCTCGGCAATTCTCGGATCCGCGCAACACGAACCGTCCGGTGCGCGCTCATGGACTTCCAAGAGGAGTCTCGTTCCGTTCTTCGAGACAGCCGGCGCCAATTCGTGATCAGTGGACGAGTAGACCCGCTCGATGGCAGTCCGACCCTCGGCCGCGCGCAAGCTTCTCGGGCCGCCTCGCATCGCGTCGCCCGTCGCCCCACACCCGAAAGGCAAGAGGGCAACGAGCAAGATGCCCGAATTCCAGAGCGGATGACCGAGCATGCCCAAAGGATACCAGGGCGCGCGGAAAGGCCGCCGGAGCGAAGCGACGATCGCGTCGACGTCGTCCGCCGAGTCGCCCTCCAGCGTGAGCTCGGCGCGCGGTCGAGGAACAGCTGGGCAGCCGGGGACGCTTCATCGGTCTTGTCGAAGGAAGGCGGCGTGACGCTCCAACCCTGTTCGCCGGAGAGACCGAGGGGACTTCGCGACGTACAGAGGACGTGAATGCCAGTCGCCATCGGGAGGACTTCTCGGAGCAGGGACGCGACCTCTCCGAAGAAGCGCTCGCAGCCATCGATGATGAGTATCGACGCCCCGGCCTCGTTGCCGACTTCAGGGCTCTGCTGCGCGTCGTTCGAGCAGCCGCTGCCGAGCGCATCACTCGGCACGCCAGTTCTACTCGGTTCTACTCCTCTCTACTCCTTGCAGATCAGCGCTTGCGCCTTTCCCATCGGCTGCGGACCATAGTCCGAAACACCCGTCACCAGTGCGCCGCCCAGGTGCGCGCCGGGCGTGGCCGTGTAGGCGAGGAGGAGCGTGTCGCTCTCGAAGCCACGTAGGCATCGCGTGCCGTCGGCGCGGAGGAGCTCGAGCGGGACGGCGTCGACGAGGACCTGCGGGAGGGAATCGGTGGTGATGGTGACGCGGACGCGGGAGCTCCAGCTCGACGCTCTGCGCAGCAGGCCACCATCACTTGGCGCGCAGCGCGGCAGCACGAGCGTCTTCGTGACGAAGCGCGGCTCGGGTGGATCGACTCCGAGCGGCAGGAGGGGCACGACCGCCTCGGATTCGCGCGCGGAGAACTGGGCGAAGGGCGCGTCGCCCGAGGCGATGGCCAGGGCCGGACCGAGGCTCCAAGGGACGACGCGCGCCGTCTTGCTCACGCCGTCCCAGAAGCGGAGGCGGGCCGTGCCCTCGTCGAACGAGACGAAGCCGTCATGGCCCCGCGCCACGACGGATCCGAGTGGCAGCGGTGAGAGTCGCTCGGTGCCGTCGTCGGCGAGGAAGCGAAGCAGATCACCGTCCCGGAGGAAGACGCCGCCGGGGAAGACCGTCGGAGCTTCCTCGACGTGCAGACGATCGCCGTGGAGGACGTGATGGACGACCGCGCCCGTCTGCGGAGCGACCCAGGCGATTTCTGCATTCCATGCGCCGTTGCCGAGGAGCCAGCCCATCGTCTGTGCGGGCGGCTGACCTTGGTAGACGAAGCGGGCGACGAGCGGCGGCCGAACGAGCTCGGCGATGGTGCGGGAGCTCGGAGCGGGCGGCGGGCCGAGGAGCGCCGTCGACTTCACCTTGCCGTCGAGCTCGCCCGTGACGAGCGCAAGCGCGCCGCTCTTCGCCGCAGCGACGGCCCCCCAATGCAGAGTTGGCGCCTCGATCCACGTCGGTCGACCGGTGACCGGCGTCGGCTTGCCTTGGACGACGCACTTCACGTCGACGAGCGGCGGCGACGTCCAATCGAGAGGACCGTCCGGTGGCGTGCTGGTCTTCCCCGGATCGATCGTCGTGGTGCTCGGCTTCGCGATTTCTGCCGCAAGAGGCTCGTCCCAACCGAGGCGATCGGCGGCGCGGAAGGCGCAGCCAGCGGCGTTGCAGTCGTAGCCGCGATAGGCATGCGGGGTCGTCACCGAGCCCCAGTGTGCACCGGCGTCGCTCGTCTCCCAGCTCGTCCAGGGTCCGACGGCGAGCCCGTGCTTTCCGATCAGTTGAGCGGGGAGGCCTTCTGGCAGCGACATGGGAGCGCCGAGCGGACGTCCCTCTTCGAGGTGCCAGAAGAGCGCACGGCCGAAGGCGACCACGTCTCCGTCTTTCGCCTCGATCTGGTCGAGGGGCACGAACGCACCGCCGTCGTTGTCGTCGTTGCCGTCATTGCCGTCATCATCGTCTTTGGTGCTCTTCGTCTTCGTCGTCTTCGCGGCCTTCGGTTGGACGACGAAGCCGGCGTCGCCGAGCGGTCCGACCGCGATCGACGAGCGGTGATCGACGAGCCAGAGACGCGCTTTCACCGCGTCGATCGCCGCGTGCGTCACCGAACCGAAGTCGGCAGGGAGATGGAGCGGCGTGAACGCGCCCGAGGCGCTGGTGCGGACGACGGGCGCGTCGCACGCTGCCGACCCCGCGCCGCTCGGGCAGCCGAGGACGATCACGAAGTGGCTTGGACCGACCACCACTTCGAGCCTCGACGCGGCCCCCGAGAGCGCGCGGAAGCTGCCCTCGTCGCGGAAGGTCGCGCCGCCATCGAGGCTGTGAAACAGGCGCGACGAGCCGCCGGGCTCACCGAACGAGAGCCAGAGGTCCTCGTCTTTGCCCGCGACCTCGGCGAGCCAAAGTGGGCTCGGCAGCTCGCGCGTCACCCACGGTCCGCCAAGCGGGCCGACGAGGAGGCGGCGCGATTCCTGTCGGCTGTCGACGATGCGCGCGATCTTCCGCACGACCAACGACCCGGTGACGACGGGCTCGTCGATCGTCGCCTCGTCCGCGTGCCACGTCGGCGCCGCGGTGAAGGTCACGGCGCCCGGAGCCTGCACCCGTAGCGTCTCCGGATCGAAGACGGCCATCGGTAGCTCGTCGTCGTGCGGACCGAGCCAGAGCCGATCGGCGCCATCGAAGACCACCGCCCAAGGAGCGTTGCCGGTGGTGGGAATCCGCGTCCAAGTCGCGCCGTCATCGCCGGTGGCGTAGGCGCGCTGCGGCCAGATCAGCGCGAGGCCGCGGCCCTTTCGATCGAGCCCGACGCTGCCCTTGCCCCACGGCACCGAAGGGAGCGAGAGCGCCGTCCAAGAGCGCCCGCCATCGACGCTGCGGTAGCCATGGCCGTCGAGGCCGATCTCGACGAGCGCGATCACGCCGGCGGCGGCATCGGCGAGGAGCGCGGCGTGATCAGGTCGATCGACCTCGAAAGGACCGGCGCGCGAGGCGACGATGGGCCCGAGCGGCTCGTGGCTGACCTGCACCGAGCCGTCGTCGATCACGAAGAGGAAGTCGCCCGACGGCTCCCGCTGGATCGCGCGGATCTCTCCTCCGACCAAGCTCGTCGCCGTATGCCAGTGACCATCGCCATCGCGGAGCGCGCGCCGGCCATCGGTCGAGCCGATGAGCTCGCCGGTGCCGACGACGAGGCGGGCCGAAGTCGTCAACGCGACCGGCGTGAGCGCCCACTGTGCCTGCTTGGCCGAGGGCGCGGCCTTGGCGGGTGCAGGAGCCGCGATCGGCTGCGCCTTCGGTCCGCAGGCGAGTCCGATGATGACGAGCGAGCCGGCGACGAGCCGAGGCCCGATGGACCCGCGGTGGCTCACGGCTGGGCGTACTTCTTCGCGATCTTCGCGCGACACGCAGTTGCGCAAAGGGCGCTCGTCTTCTCGCAACGCTCGAGGCAGGCGACGCCGTCGGGCGAGAGCACCGAACCCGCGTCGCCGTGCTTGGTGAGACAGGCGATGCTGCAGAGGCTCTGTCGGTCTCCGCACGCGTCGCAGTCGTCTCCCATGGCGAACCAGAGTGCCGAGCGCGCGAACGCCGGCTTCGGGTCGAGCGTGGCGCCGCAGGGCAGCCAGTAGCGGCCGACCGTGTGCTCGGGGTCGTGATCGCCGTAGCCGCCGGACTCGCTGGTCACGCGCAGCGTGTCACCTTCGCGAGAGACGACGACTTGGAGGCCGTGCTCCATCCAGTGTCCGGAGATGAGGAGCGACTGTGCCGGGGCGGCGTTCGGCAGTGCGTGCACGTATCCGAGCCCCTCGGCGAGCGGCAGCGTGATGCCGAGCCGAGGGACGACGAGCTCGAGCCAGAGGTCGCCGCTCGTGGTGACGGAGATGCGTGCGCCGAGGGCGAGCTTGGGCCCGACGACGCCGGCGTCGCACGGCATTGCGTCGTGCGGAACGGGTCCGGCCTGCCACGTCGGTCGCGCGCCGAGGAAGACCTCGTGCTTGCCGACCACGAGGCGATCGTCGTGGGCGACGAGGGCTGCCGCGTCGGCGCCGCACGTCAGCAACGCGGGCGCCGCCGGTGGATGTTGGTCATAGGAGTCCCAGTTGCCTGGCGCCGCGCTCTTCTTTTTCGTGGTGGCGTCTTCGACGGCGCACGCCGCGAGGGCATCGAGCTGCACGACCTCGGCCTCGAAGCCAATCGATTTGGCCGCCAAAAACACGTGCGAGAGCTGGGGACGACCGACATCGACGCGCTGCTCGAACGTCACCGCGACGGTCGTGCCCGCGGCCACGCTCGAGGCGCTGGGCGAACCGGACGAGCTGGGCGATGCAGACGACAGCGGCGCCTTCGAGGCTGTCGATGTCGGACGCATCGGCGCCGCGCATCCAGCGAAGACCAAGCCGAGGCCGAGGAGCGTGCGACGACCCATGGACGCCAGCCTAGCCGACATGGGAAGCGGCTTCGCGCTCACAGCGACATGCGCGCGCCGATCGCGAACGTCCACGTCGTGTACCCCTTGGCGCTCACGGTGGGGTCGTCGTCGGTGCTGCACGCCTTCGCCGTGCTGGCGAGGGAGACGTTCTCGAAGCAGCCCGAGAGGGCGAACGTGCGCGCAATCTCGAACGAAGGTCCGACGGAAAACAGGCGAGAGAGTCGATAGTCGATGCCGACCCCGATCGGGATCACCACACCTCGGTGCGCGATCTTGATGCCGTACGTCGCACTCTCGGAGCGAACGGGCGCATTGGATTGGATCACCTGTCGATCCTCTGCGTAGCCGACGCCCAGCGATGCCCAGGGCTCGAAGCCGCCGAACGCCGGGAGGTGCGCGCGGAGCGTCGGTCCGAGGCGCCATCCCCAACGACGGACCGACACGTTCGCCAACTCGGACTGTGAACTGGACGACAGGCGAAAGGCGGTGCTCAGTCCGATGGCGAGCAGGGGGACGAATCTCCACGACACCTGCAGCTCACCGGAAGGACCGCTGCCGTAGGTCAACGGCGTGCCTCTCGCGTCCCGGTACGTGACGTCGGCCGAGGTCCCGAGGAAGCGGCCTGGGGAGTCGACGACGGGCGAGCCATGGCCCGCGCCGGTCCAACCTGGGCGCAGTGAGAGCTCGAGCGCTTCGGCTTGGACAGTGCCGGCCAGTCCAACGACGAGGGTGGAGATCAGGAGAACGGGCCGTACGATCACGACACTTGAATCGCTCGACGCGCAGCGAAGTGCAATCCCTCGAGTTGCTTCATGTCAACGGCCGGATCGGTTTTGGCCCGTGTGCTCAGAGCGTCTTGATCAGCCCGCCGTCAATCACGTAGTTCGAGCCGGTGACGTTGCCGGCGCGCTCGGAGGCGAGGAATGCGACGAGATTCGCGACGTCTTCGGGGGAAGTGAACCGGCCGGTCGCGAACCCGCCGATGCTGGCGATGACGTTCTTGCGCGCGGTGTCGGCGTCGACCCCAG
This sequence comes from Deltaproteobacteria bacterium, assembly GCA_025363655.1. Taxonomy (GTDB): domain Bacteria; phylum Myxococcota_A; class Polyangia; order Polyangiales; family JADJMO01; genus JANYDK01. Next base: position 38,509 of record JANYDK010000091.1, read on the forward strand.
TTGCCTTGGCCACCGTCTCGGCGACACCATCCTTGCCGAGCCACAGATCGGTGCTGACGGGTCCGGGCGAGACCGAGTTGATGCGGATGCCGCGCGGGCCGAATTCCTGAGCGATGGCCTTGCTCGCATTGACGAGCGCTGCCTTCGCCGCTCCGTAGTCGATGGTGCCGGCGTCCGGCTGGAAGAACGCGTTCACCGATGCGACGTTGACGATCGCGCCGCCGCCTTGCTTCACCATCACCGTCACCGCAGCCCGTGTCGCGCGCAGGGCGGCGAAGAAGTTCAACTGCATCGCCCACTCGAACTCCTCGTCGCTCGTTCCGAGGAACCCGTGCAAACGGAGCCGCACCGCGCCAACGTTGTTGACGAGGATGTCGATGCGACCATGCTCGTCGACCGCGCGCTGGATCAACTGCGCGGGACCTTCCTTCGAGGCGAGGTCGACCGCGACGGCCGTCACCCCTTCGAGGCCGGCCAGGGCATCGATCGTTCGCGCGCCCGCGACGACGAGCGCGCCTTCCGCCGCGAGCGTCCGCGTGATCGCGAGACCGATTCCCTTGCTCGCTCCGGTGACGACGGCGACCTTCTTCGTGAGCTTCAGATCCATGGGGTCGTGAACCTAGCCGCACGCGGCACGCTCGTCGACGAAGCGACCGACACCGCTCACGGCGTGTCGGTCAAATCCACGCTCGAATCCGGGGTCCCATCCCCATTGGTATCGATCAGCAGCTTCATCGTCTTCCCATCCCCCGCCCACGAGCCGTAGTCGAGATACAACGTGTCGGTGGGCTTGGCGCCGTTGCCGGTGTGTTTGAAGACCTGCGAGCTGGTGGCGTCCACGCGCGTCGCCTCGAGGTCGTAGCTCGCGCTCGCGTCCGCACCGACGAGCTTGATCACGAGCTGCTTCTTCGCCAGATCGAGCTTCATGGTCACGTTCTGTCCAGCGCTCTCGCCATGGGCCTTGATGGCGAAGTCCCAGTCGGCGTCGGCGTCGATGGTGACGCCGAAATCGAGCGTCGGAGTCTCGCTCCCCGCGGTCTTGTAGATGATCTGCGTGCCGTCCTTCGACAGTTGGATGGTGTCCTTCTGCCCCGGATCGAGATTGATTCCGGTGATGTCGATGCCGAAGGCCGGCATGCTGATCGACACATCGGACATGGCCGCCGCCGTCAGCGTGGAACCGTCGAGCGAGACGGTGAGATCGGAGCCGAAAGGCAGTAGGTAGATGGGCTCGAAGTCGTCCTTCCAGAGGTCATCCGACTTCTGCGTCACGTAGCGCGCGCCGCTGATTTCGTTGATGAGCGCGCCCGCAGCATCCCAGCCGATTCGCTTGCCGCTCGCGTCTTCGGTGATGAGCAAGTTGGCAGGGCCGTCGAGGAAGATCTCGCGGAAGCTGAAGGTCGAGCCCTTCACCGAACCGTCCGACGCCGCCGCGCCGCAGAACGGGCACTGCTGCGGCTTCAGGCGCGCGCTGGTCGACGTCAACGTCAACGTCTTCGTCGTCGCGTCACCCTCGTAGAGGGAACCGGGCACGGTCGGCGAGGTGGAGGCGAAGTACTTCCAAGTGTCCGCCGTGACGTCGACCTCGAGCGTGCGCTCGTCGCCCGGGAAGTTGTTGTCGTAGACCGAGATCTTCGCCGGCGTCGCCGTGACATCGACCTTGTACGGCGTGATCGCGTGGCCGCCCTTGGGGCCGCGTTGATAGATACCCATCGTGAACGTCTCGGGCGCCGTCGGCGAGAGGCCTTCCTGCAGCTTCGCCAGAATCTCCTTCGGCGTCAGCGTGCGAATCTCCGCGCTCGCCGTCGGCTCGACCGCTTGGGTGACGAACCAATAGGCGATCTCGTGCTGAAGCTTGGTGTTGCTGGCGATGTCGAGACCGAACGCATTCGGCGCACTTCCGAAGTCGCTGACCTTGACCTTGCCGAGGAACATGAGCAGCGAGAGCGCCGCCATTCCCTCGCAGTGACCGCCGCCCATGCCGTCGTTCTGTTGGTTCATCCAAGTCTCGGCCGCCGGCGTCAGCGTGCACGTGCCGCCAGCAGTGCTGCTGCACGCGACGTCGCCGAACATGCGTTGCAGCTCGGCAGGCCCGAGGTTTTGATAGGGCGGGTCCTTGCCGTAGTTCTCGAACGGGAAACCGTTGGGCTTCGGGCGGAAGCCGAGATCGGTGAACGTGCCCGGCGTCGTCTCGGCCGAGCCGTCGTCACCCGAGTCATCGGGAGGCGCGGTGTCACTGCCCGGTGTGGTGTCGCTACCAGGTCCGCTGTCGGCAGGCGGCGTCGTGTCGTCGCCCGGCGCGGCGGTATCGTCGCCAGGGTTGCTGCTGCCGCCACCGCCGTCGCTGTTGCTGCAGCCGACGAGCGTCGAGATGGAGGAGAGCGGAAGGAGCGCGAGACAGACGAGCGTGAGAGAGAAGGGCCTCATTCGGTCAGCGTATCCAGGGCGCATCTCCTCGCAACGGCCTCGTCGATATCCGTGCTCGCGGTGGGCACCGTCATGTCGGTTGCTGAAGGGGCGAGTCGCTCAGGGAGCGCCCGAGCGCGGCGACCGCCGATTGCACCCTTCGACGTCGACTCATTTCGCCCCGGTGAACCACGGCGGCGGCGCGGTCGGGCGCATCCCTGGATGGGGAAGGAGCTTGCCTGCGTCGGTGATGAGCTCGGGCGCGGAGACGCGAAGGAATGCGTAGACGACCGCCGCGCCGGAGACGGCCATTCGCCAGAACGGAGTCGCGGGCACGGCGATCGCGATGCGACGGGCATAGCCCTTGGGACGTTCGCGCATCGCCTCGAAGAGCCGCGTACGCGCGGGGGACTCGTAGCTGCGGAACGAGCGCCAGTCGTGCAAGATGGTGATGCCGCCGAGGCCTTCGGTCTCGTCGTGGCGGAGGATGGCGTCGACGCACCCGACCACGAAGTCGATCGATTCCGTCGTGCAGGCCTCGACCGTGCTCTGCGTCGCGAGCACGCCGCGTTGCAAGCGGAAGGCATGACCGAAGGCGGGGGAGGTGCGCTGGGGTTCCCAGGAGTGGAAGGGATGACGCGGGCGCTGCAAGGTGGGCAAGAGGAGAGGGTAAATCGAGATCACGAGCGGGAAGAAGTCGTCGGTGCACGCGGAGAGTCATCGAGCTCAGCGCGGCCGTTCGACCAGGCTCTTTCGCTTCGCCGAGGGGCCGCGGAAGAGGAACCAGCAGGCGAGCTCGGCAGCGGGGCGAGTGGGCGGCGCAGCCGGTCGCGCCACCAGCGAGGTCGTCTTGCAGAAGCTACACGAGGCGAGGCTCGCACCCTCGGCGAGCGCGAGAGGACCGCTGCACGTCGGACAACGGAGCGCGAGGATCACGGGCCCTGCTCACCGCCGCCGAGAGTGCCGCCTGCGCCGCCGGTCGCGCCGCCGAGAAGGGTGACGAGCGAACGGTTCACGCGCGTGGCAGTTTTTGGGAGAACGCCAAACGCTCGATCTCCGCAGCTGGTCCGGCGCGGAGCTCTAGGGGTACGTCGGCGTCCTCCTGCATGGTTTCCGCGCGAACGAGACCGAGAGGCCGACGTCCTCGAAGGAGATGGGACGGCGACTTTGCCGCGGGCGTGGGTTGAGTACTTTTTCACCATGAGCCAAGTGGCAACAAGCAGGAAGGACTCGGTGAACGCTGCTTCCAATAGGCCTACCGCGTGCTGCGAGGCCTCTGCCACGCGTCGCGAGCCGAGCGGCCGGCCCACGTCCATGACGCAAGAAGCATCGAGACGCCTGCGAGCACCAGGTCGACTGGCCAGCCGCGAATTCCAAACGCGGCGGGTAGTGCAGGGGCACGCGCGGGGACGACTACCAGGACGATGAGCGTGGAAGTGATGGCGACAAGGCTCGCGACGATCGCGCGCAGCCGCGTGCGCAGCAGGCTCGCCATCGTACGCTGACCTCGTCGCAACGCCGCGCGTGCCATCACGGCGAGCGATAGCCACGACAACGTGGTTACTGCGACGAGCGCGCGGCTCCCCCACAAGTAGGGGTCGCGCCCGACGGGCTGCGCGGTTCGGCCGTCGACGATGGCGAGTGCGCCGCGACCGATATCACCGATGACTCCGGTGAATGCGTTCGTCATCACGCCGACGCCAAGACTATGCGCGGGATCGAGCACCATGAACATCGAGTGGGACGAGGCGCCGCTGTGCGAGATCAATACGCGCCCGTCGACGCTGGAGGTTCCCCAGCCCATCGCGTAGCGAGACGCCCCGTCGACGGTTCCGCCATAATGCGCCTCGTCGAGCGACGATTGTCGGAGGATGGATGGCCTCGAGACGCCGAGGTGCGCGGTAAGCCAACGTCCGAGATCCGGAGCCGTGAGATAGACCTCCGCGGCGGGCGCGAGGAAGGCGCCGGCGCTGAGCGACTGTTCGACGAGTCGACCGAACTCGGGTCCATAGCCGCGCGCCACACCTAGCGCCTCGGCGCGCGATCGCTCTGCGCTCGAACCGGTCATCGCCAACGGCTCGAAGATCTCTCGAGAGAGGTAATGCTCCCAGCGCTCACCGGAGACCCTCTCGACGATGAGTCCGAGCGTCGCGTAGTTCATGTTCGAGTAAACGAAGCTCGCTCCAGGGCTATTGCGCAAGCGTATCGCAGCGAGCGCACGCACGCCGTTTTCCAGGGAGTCGCGAATGGAAGGATTCTGCCATACCACCGCGTGCGCGTTCTCCGGGAGACCACTGGTGTGGTTGAGCAGATGGCGGATTGTGATTTTCCGCGACGCAGGCTCATCGAGCACGCGAAACCAGGGCAAATAGCGCTGGACCGGAGCGTCCAGCTCGAGAAGGCCGCGATCGCGCAATTGTAGAATCGCAACCGCGGTGAACGACTTGGCTATGGATGCGGAGACGAAGGGCGTGTCGAGCTGAACGGCTCTTCCCGTCAGACGATCGGCGACGCCATACGTGCGCACCAAGACGACTCGATCCTCGTACGTCACTACCAGCGCGCCGCCTAGGAGCTCGTGCTCGGAGAGTTGTCGAGCGACCCACGCGTCGGCGCGCGCCAAGCTCTCCCGACTCGGCGCCTCTGCGAGCGCTTTGCCCGCGCATGTCAGGGAGCTCGCGACAAGTAGTGGTGCGATCCAGCGAATCATGCGAGCGAGTGTTCGAGCGGCGAAGCCATTGGGTCGAGCGTACGGTGCGCGTCTTTCAACCATGCCAATTGGTTCATCGCGAACCGACCAGAAATTCGCGATCGCGACGCAGCTCGTCGCTTTCCTTGCCGAGGGACAATCTTTGCGCCGTCCGACCGATTCGTGCGGGCATGCTGATCCTCGCCGACGGGCTCGACTTCACGTGGACGCCGGGCAGGCACGCTCGACGACTGTCTGCACAAGACGGCTGCACCTGCGGCGATTTGGAGCTCACTCGACGGCCTGGGCTCGGTCGGCAACGCGACGGATTCCATCTCTCGGCCGGCGCGTGGACGTCGAGCTCCCTTTGGCACTCCCGCGATCGACGGTGACGACGAAGGCGTGCATGGCATCGAGGCGGTCCATTCGAGCTTTGCGGGATACGAGAGATGGATTGCAGTGGATAGCCATTCACGCAGCGGCCGCGCCGTGCACGTAGGTGCAATATTGCCCCCTGTGGCAGAAATGCGCGAGCCACTCCGAACCTCTACGCACGGAGCCGATCGTTCGTCGCGAGCGTGGACATTCCCACGCGCACGGGCGAAAACCGAGGACCATGCTCGATCGAATCGTCGTCGTCGGGGCAGGGCGGACTGGAGAGTCGCTGCTGACGCGACTCTCGACGGTCGCGCCGCTCGTGGTGGTCGACACGTCGGCCGACGCGCTCGCGGCAGTGGTGGACGAAGCTGCCGCCCTACTCGCTGCGCGCCCGGCGGAGGGGAGCGAGCCGCACGACGCCGCGGCGCCAGCGCCCTTTCCAGTGACGAAGAACCACAACGACGGGACCTCGCGACTCGTGCTCGAAGATCTGCGCGGACCGCGGGGAGAACGCGCGGCCCTCGTGGCAGCGACCGGCGACGATCGCACCAATCTCGAGGTGTGCCGGCTCGGCGCCGAGCTCGACTACGGCCCGGTGGTCGCCATCGCCATCGATCCGCACGCCGCCAAGCAGTACGAGGTGCTCGGCGCTCGGACCATCGTGCGCGCGACGCTCCTCGGCGACGTCGTCGAGCGCGCGCTTCGTTACGACGGCGTCGCGGTGGCCTCCAGCGTCGGGCTCGGCAAGGGAGACATCCTCGAGGTGCGCGTGCTGCCCTCTTCGCCCTACGCGGGGACCCCTCTGTCGCAGCTTCGCGCCGACGGCTGGCGCGTGGCGGCGATCTACCGTCGCGGTGCTTTGGTGATCCCGACCGGCGGCACCACCATCGCCACCGACGATCGCGTGCTCTTGGTCGGCGACCCGGAAATCTTGCCTCGCGTCGCCGAAGACTTGCGCGCGGGAGTGCCTGATTTTCCGCTCCGATTCGGTCCCAATCTCGTCACCTTCCACCCGGGCGCCGTCGAGCCGCACGTCGAGTCGGACGCCATCGCGCTGGCGGCGAAGACTGCGCATCGCGGCGTCGCGCAGGTGAAAAACGAACCGAACGAGACGTTCGCCGCGCAGCTCGATCGACTGCACGCGACGCGTCCAGGGGTCATCGTCGCTGGTCGACTCGGTCGTGGGCTCGGCGCGCGTCTGCTCGGGCGAAGCGGCGCCGACGGCGAGCTCTGCGATCGGCTCCGCGTGCCGATATGGTTCGCCGGTGGAGAGCCGACCAAGCGACGCGTCGTCCACGTGGTCGCCGATGGCCTCGCGCCTCTGCGCCTCGCCGATGTCTCGATCGACCTCGCGCGCATGCTCGGCGCGACCTTCACGGTGATGATCGTCGAACCGCCGAAATTCTTCGGCGGCGCCGAGTCGCCTCTCGCGCAGACGGCCGCCGGCGTGGTCAAGCGCGCCGAGCTGCATCGGCTCGCGGCGGAGGAGATTCAGGCGCGTGGCAACCCGATCGCCGAGGTCGTCTCGCGCGCTCTTCCCGACGACCTGCTCGTGGTCGCACGTTTTGCCGGCTCGCGCGACTCCTTCTCGTCGCCCGATGTCGCGCTCCGGCTCGCGCGCAAGGCGCCGTGCGCGACGCTCGTCCTCACTGGCGAGGCGAGTGACAAGGTTTCGGCGACGTGATCGAGCTCCTCGTCCTCGTGGCGGTCTCGGTGCTCGCGCCCCTCCTCGCGGCGCGGCTCCGCATTCCCGGTGCAGTAGGGATGATCCTCGCCGGCGTGGCCGTCGGACCTCTCGCGCTCGGGCTCGTGCACGACGGCGGTAGCGCGGCGTTCACCGCCGAGCTCGGCTTTCTCATCCTCATGTTCATCGCCGGCCTCGAGATCGACTTCGAAGATCTCCGCATCGCCGGACTCCGTGCGCTCGTCTCGCCGCTCCTCACGGCCCTCGGCGCGATCGCTGGCGCCGTCGGCGCTGGCCTCGTACTCCACCTCTCGGTCGCGCAGACGCTGGTGGTGAGCGCGACCAGCCTCGGCATGCCCATCGCCGTGATGCAGGAGAGCGGGACGTTGAAGACGCCGCTCGGCAAGCACGTCCTGCTCACCGCCTCGATCGGCGAGTTCCTCTCCATCCTCGCGATCACCGGCTGGCAGATCTCCTCTCGCGTCGGTCCGGGGCTCGCGCTCGTACGCGAGGTGGCGCAGGTCCTGGTCGCCTTCTTCCTCGCCGGAATGGCGATCCGCTGGGCGCGCGCGCTCGTCTGGTGGTACCCGCGCTTCTTCCAGCGCGCCGCCGACGATCACGCGTCGGCGGAGATCGGCGTACGCACCGGGCTCCTCATCATGTTCGCGTTCGTCGTCTTCATGAAGCTCTTCGGGGTCGAGGCGATCCTCGGCGCCTTCATCGCCGGTGCGCTGGTCGGCTTCGTCTTGCGCGACAAGGTAGCGCTCGAGCACAAGGTCGCGGCGCTCGGCCACGGCCTCTTCATCCCGGTGTTCTTCACCATGGTGGGGATTCGCTTCGACCCGCGCGCGCTCGACGGCGCGGCGATACGCACGGCAGCCATGCTCATCGGCATCACTTTCGCGGTGAAGCTCGTGCCGACGCTCCTCTTCGCGCCGCGTGCGCTGTCCTTCCGCAAGCGGCTCGCGGCCGGGGCGCTCTTGTCCGCGCCGCTCACCTTGGTCGTCGCCATCGGCACGGTCGGGCACGAAATCGGCGTTGTCGATACGCGTTCCCTCGCGTCGTTCGTGCTCGTGGCGCTGGTGCTCTCGGTGGTCTTTCCGGCGGTCTATCGAGTGCTCGCGCGCGATCCCTCCGCCCGAGGCCAGGCGCCGAACGGGGGCGAGCTCGCCAGCGCGAAGGGCACGGCCAGGGCATCGAGCCACTGAGGCTCACGAGCGGGGCGAGCGGTCGAGGTGCCGGGCGAAGCCGTCGAGAATGCGCCCGAAAATGAGACTGATTCCGCGCTTCAGGGCCCAGCCGGTGAGGGGGATTCGCGAGCGGAACGAGACTCGCCAGGTGACACGGGTGCCTCGCCCCTCGGACGCGAACAGGACTTCACCTCGATGGTCTGCCAGCGGGAAACCGCCCGCCGAGATTCGATATCGCATCGAGTGTGGCGGCTCGAACGCAGTCACCTCCTCGCGCAAACCGCCCGCTCGTGCGAAAGCGCGCACGCACCCCACGCCGTTCCGCTCGGGGCTCCCTTCGCGCGTCAGGCGCACCGGCCCGAGCCCGGCCCAATCGCTCCAGCCGACGTGATCGGTGTAATGTCGGAAGACCTCCTCGATCGGATGGTCGATCAAGCGCTCGACCTCAGCGTGGTTCACGAGGCTTCTTCGGTGGTGAGGGTCATTGGGGGAGGAGAGTAGCAGCTGGTTGGCGGCGATCGCGACGATGCCTGTGCGGGCGGTCGTGTCGACATACCGAGCGGCTTTCTCGTCTTGGTGCTGGTCGCGATGGCTTCGTCGTCCGTTGGATCGAGCGCATGCAGAAGCCCGAGAGTACGATCGCGCGATGCGCGCACGCGGCATGGCACTGGTCCTCGGGCTTCTCGCCGCCGTCGCCTGTTCGACGTCGCAGAAGGCTCCCAGCCCGGCGCGAATCGAGACTCTCGCCGCGGAGACCAAGCCGGTCGCGCAGGAGGGCGACGAGCTCTTGGGCACGAAGGCGCACGAGTGGTCGGTCGATCACTGGATGAGCTCGCCTCCGCTGCGGCTCGCCGATCTGCGCGGCCGGGTGGTCTTGGTCCGCTGGTTCATGTCCACCGAGTGCCCGTTGTGCTCGGCGACGGCCCCCAGCCTGCGGGCGTTCGACGAGGAATTCCGCGATCGCGGATTGAGCGTGATTGGCCTGTATCACCACAAGGACGACGCCCCGCTCGAGCCGGCAAAGGTCGAAACCTACGTACGCAAGTATGGATACGAATTCCCCGTGGCCATCGACACCGATTGGCGCACGCTGAAGGATTGGTGGCTCGATGGGCACTCGCGCACGTTCACGAGCGTGAGCTTTCTCATCGACAAGCAGGGGACGATTCGCTTCATCCATCCCGGGGGCAAGTACGAGCCGGGGGGCGTGGACGAGCGTCGGATGCGTGCAAAGCTTGAGCTTCTGCTTTCGGAGTGACGCGCAAAACGACACTCCCCGTGACGCTCGAAATGTCTCCTCAGCGGCCGAGGGTCTCGACGAGCAGGCGGGCCGTCTCTTCGCCGGAGAAGTTCTGCTGTCCCGTGATGAGGTTCCCGTCACGAACGGCGTAGCCGCGCCAGAGGCCAGCTTGGATGTAGTTGGCGCCGATCTTCTTCAGCTCGTCCTCGATGCGCCAAGGCATGAGGTGCTTGCCTTCCGGGAGCGCCTTCATCTGCCAAACGGCGTTGTCCGCAAAGTCCTCCTCGACGTTCGCGAAGCCGGTGACCGTCTTGCCCTTGGCGAGGTGCTCACCATTCGAGAGCTTCGCGTAGCGAAGAATCGCCACGCCGTGGCAAAGCGCGACCGCGATCTTTCCTGCTTCGTAGAACTTCGCGAACTTCTCGTGCAGGGCGGTGGCCTTCTCGAACGTGAACATCGGCGCCTGGCCGCCAGCCACGAGGATGGCGTCGAACGCAGCGACGTCGATCTCACTGACGGGCTTGGTCTTCTCGACCCGCGCGGCGAGGCGGGGGGTCGCGATGAACCCCATGCTGATCAGATCGCTGGCGGAGTAGCCGCTCGGGTCGCGCGGATCGCTCATCCCGTCCGCCTCGCACTTGCCGCCATCGGGGCTGAAGATCTCCACCTCGTAGCCGGCTTCCTCGAGCACGTAGTACGGATGCGTCAGCTCGCTCCACCAAAAGCCGACCGGCCACTGGGTCGTCGTCGAGACGGCAGGGTTGGCGATGACGATCGCCACGCGCTTCTTCTTCTTGGGACTGACGACGTTCGGGTCCTTGAGGCTCATGTGCATCTCCTGCTTGCGCGATACGCCGGTTCATTCCGACGCAGGACACAGTCGGCAGTCGGTCGGTGATCGTCAACGCGTCGAAATGAAGGTTGAAGATGCACGGCGTGCAACTCGAAGCCGGTCTCGAGCTTCGCCCGCGGTCACGGCCGTGACGGACCTCGAGTTGCACGGCGTGCACATCGAACATGCACGGGAGTGACTTCTCGCGAGTGCCTCGAACGCGCAGAATGGGTTTCGAGGAGCAACGATCATGCGGATAGGAATCATCGGAGCTGGCCAGGTGGGCAAGACGCTGGGACTCGCCTGGGCGAATGCCGGGCACGAAATCGTCTACGGCGTGCGGGAGAGCGGACTTCCCGCTCCGCACGCTGGGGCGACCACCGACTCGGTGCGAGGTGCGGCCGTCGCGGGCGAGGTCGTCGTGCTCGCGACTCCCTGGGCGGTCGCCGCCGACGCTCTGCGTGCGGCCGGCGATCTCGGAGGAAAGCCGCTGCTGGATGTGACCAACCCGATCGGTCCTGGGTTTGCTCTCACCCACGGTCATACGACGTCGGGCGCGGAAGTGGTGGCGCGCCTCGCGACCAACGCACGCGTCGTCAAGGCGTTCAACACGACGGGCCTCGAGAACATGGCGAACCCGCTTTTCGGGGAGCGGCGCGTGGTGATGCCGGTCGCGGGCGACGATTCTTCCGCGGTGGATGTGGCCGTGAGACTTGCCTCGGACATCGGCTTCGAAAGCGTCGGCCTAAAGGGCCTTTCGCGGGCGCGCGAGCTCGAGCCCCTGGGTCTATTGTGGATCAAGCTCGCGCTCCAGTGGGGAAATGGCCGCGACATCGGCTTCGGAATTTCGCGGCGCAGCGCGAGTTCGCCGACACCCGCGATCGCACCGAGCGCGCAGCCGCGCAGCATCGTCATCGTCGGCATAGGGAACATCGGTGAGGCGTTGGCGCGCGCCTGGCTTCGCGCCGGACACGATGTCCGGGTAGCGGTGCGGGACGCCTCCTCGAAGGAAGTCGCAGGCCTCGTTGCTCTCGGCGCCAAGGCGGTGCCCGTGCCCGGTGCGGCCGACGGGGCCGATGTCGTCGTCTTCGCGATCCCGGCGGGTGCGGTCGTCGACGTCGCGAAATCGATGGGTTCCCTCGAAGGAAAGGTCGTCGTCGATTGCACCAACGCCATCGCCAAGGGGTTCACCTTGCAATACGGCCACACGACGTCGTCCTCGGAAGAGATTGCGCGCGCCCTCCCTGGCGCCAAGATGGTCCGCTCGTTCAACCAACAGGGCGCCGAGGTCCTTCGAAATCCGTCATTCGGAGGCGTCGCGGCAACGAACTTCGTCGCGGCAGACGACGACGACGCGCGCCACTTGGTGCGCGACCTTTCCGCCGACGTCGGCCTCGACTCCGTGGAGGCTGGCCCTCTGTCATCAGCGCGGGTTCTCGAGCCCATCACGCTCTTGTGGATCGCGATGGCACAAAAGATCGGCACGCGTGAATTCGGCTTGTCGCTGATGCGCCGAAGCTGAGGAGCTGCATATGAAAGTCTCTGCGGTGGACTTGAATCTCTTGGTGGTGCTCGATGCAATCCTCCAAACCGGGAGCGTGGGTCGCGCGGCCGAGCAAGTCGGTCTCACCAAGCCAGCGATGAGCCACGCTCTCGCACGTCTCCGTGAGCAATTGGGCGACCCGGTCCTCGTGCGCGCCGGACAGGAATGGCACCTCAGCGAACGTGCCCTCGCGATGCGGGAGGAGGCGCGCGACGTCGCCGAAAAGGCCAAGTCGCTCCTGAGCCGCGAGGCCCTCTTCGATCCAGCGAGCTCCCGTCGCGAGTTTCGAATCCACGCGACGGACCACATGCTCGCCTTGCTCGGCACCGGCATTGGTGGAGCGCTCGCGCGTGAGGCGCCCTCGTGCTCGCTGCGCTTCCTCCCGATTCAGGGTGACGACGCGGCGCCCTTGCGCGGGGGTCAAATCGACTTGGCGCTCGGCGTTTTTCCCGACTTGCCGCCCGAATTTCGCACCCAGGCGCTCTTCCAAGAGCGCTTCGCATGCGTCGTCCGCAAGGGGCATCCCCGCGTGAAGGGGAAGATGAATCTGAAGTGCTTCCTCTCGATGAAGCACGTGCTCGTGGCGCCGCGCGGACGCTCGGGCAGCACCGTCGACACGGCACTCGCCGAGCGGGGACTGTCGCGCGAGGTGATGCGCTTCGTACCTTATTTCGTCGTCGCCCTCGACATGGTGTCGCGGACCGATTGCGTTCTCACGGTGTCGGAGCGGCTCGCGACGGCGTACGCGGCGCGCTTTGGCCTCCAAGTGCTCAAGCCGCCGCTCGCGCTTCCGGTCTACACGATCTGTCAGGTGTGGCATCCGCGGGTGGATGCCGATCCTTCGCATCGCTGGCTCCGCCGCTTGGTGGTGCAGGCTGCGGCGGAGCTCGCGGGGAAGCCTGCTGCCAAGGGCAAGGCCGAGCGCAAGGCCGCGGAAGCGCGTCCCGCCTGACGGGTCACGAATGGCACGTCGTTCACCAGGTACAGCGGCCATCCTGGCTCTTCTACTGCTCTCGCCTGGCCTGCTACGTTGCCGAGGCCCGTCGAATCGATGGCGTCGCCGACGAAGATCAATCCGTAACGTGGGGGCTCGACATGGGGGAGATGAAGAAGAACGTGCGCGCGCGCCGTCGGTAAGGGAAAGACCAAACGCGGCGTCCTGCGCACGATCTCCGACGTCACGTGCGATGGCTGCGGCATCGTTCGTCAGCTCGAGTCGCAAGAGATGCTGGTCAGCGATGCGGGCTCGATCAACTGTCCCGAATGCGGCGACGAGCTGATCGCGTGGAACGGCACGGTCATGTACAGCCTGGTGACGAAGCCGGCGAGCTGACCCGCACTCGTCGGCATCCGCGACGCGCTCGGTGCGTGCGCGATGGGTGGGGTGGCGGGAAAGTGGGTGGGAAGAACCCGTCAACGAAACAGGCCGTCCCGGGCTGAGCCACGGAACGGCCTTTTTTCTCGCTGATTCTCAGTGGGCGTTACGTGATTTGAACACGTGACTTCAACCGTGTGAAGGAGACCGAAGGCGTTTCAGCGAGGTTCCCAGAGCCATTTTCCTGCGCCTTTCCGTTGCTGGGGCGTTCCCGGAAGTTGCCAGAGTTTTCGGGGAGGGGTGGGAAAGTGGGTGGGAAGATTCGGTGATGGATCAAGCCTCGGGACAGCTGGACAACCGGGCATCCGGCAGGCGTGCCGAGGTCGTCGACGTCGCTTACGAATCGCCGCGAGCGCTATTCGCCAAACACGGACTCGTCACGACGATGCTGGAGCAACGGCGATCGCGAGTCGAATGAACTACCATGCAAATGCTGCCCCACGTCGTCGTAGTGAAGTGGAGGGAACGAGCCTCTCACCACCTCGCGAAGGAGCCCACGCCATGTCCGACCACTTCGACGAGATCATCATCGGCGCGGGCCAATCCGGCCCTTTCCTTGCCGAGAAGCTCGCGAACAGCGGCCGTCGCGTCGCGCTCGTCGAGCGCCGCTGGCTGGGTGGAACGTGCGTGAACGACGGCTGCATGCCGACCAAGACGATGATTGCCAGTGCGCGCGCCGCGTGGGTCGTGCGCAACGCCGGGCGCTGGGGCGTGCGCACGTCCGGCGAGGTGACGATCGATTGGCCCGCCGTAAAGGCGCGGAAGAACGCCGTCATCGCGAAGTCGCGGGGCGGGCTCGAATCGTGGCTCGGCAACACCAAGAACCTCGAGATCGTCCTCGGCGAAGGTCAGTTCCTCGACGCGCGTACCGTCGTCGTCAGCGGCGACCGGACGATGACCGCCGATCGCATCTTCCTCAACACCGGCTGCAAGCCCATCGTTCCGTCGATCCATGGGCTCGCCGAAATCCCCTTCCTCACGAGCGAAACGATGATGGACGTGCCGGTCGTCCCGCGACACCTCATCGTCCTCGGCGGCAGCTACATCGGCCTCGAGTTTGCGCAGATGTTTCGACGCTTCGGGAGCGAGGTGACCGTCGTCGAGCGTGGCGAGCGCATCGCTGCGCGTGAAGACGAGGACGTGAGTGCCGAGCTGCAGCGCATCCTCGAGGGCGAGGGGATCGCGTTTCGACTCGGCGTCGAGGTACGCGTCGCGAAGGCGGCCGATGGCGGCGTCGAGATCGCGGTCGGCGCCCCTCGCAGCGAGTCGCTCGTGCGGATTGCCGGCAGCCACGTGCTCGTAGCGGTCGGGCGGTCACCGAGCACGCGAAGTCTCCGCCTCGAGCGCGCTGGTGTGGAGCTCGATCCACGCGGCTACGTGCAGACCGACGACGAACTGCGCACCAACGTCCCGCACATCTTCGCCCTCGGCGACGTCAACGGGCGCGGCGCGTTCACGCACACGTCCTACGACGACTTCCACATCGTCTTGGCGAACCTGCTCGGCGCCGGCGGTCGACGGGTGAGCCAGCGGATCCCCATCTACGCCCTCTACGTCGACCCGCCGCTGGCGCGCTGCGGGATGAACGTCGCGCAGGCGCGCGCCTCGGGGCGGCGTGTGCTCGTCGGTCGGCGACCGATGTCGCGCGTCGGTCGCGCCAACGAGCGTGGCGAGAGCGATGGCTTCATGCAGGTGCTCGTCGACGCCGACACTCGGAAAATACTCGGTGCGACGCTCCTGGGCATCGAGGCCGACGAGGCGATTCATGGCATCGTCGACGTCATGTACGCCGACGCGCCTTACGAAGTGCTGATGCGCGCGGTGCACGCACACCCGACGGTCTCGGAGTTGATCCCGACGATCCTCGAGTCGCTGGCGCCGCTGGTCTGAAGCGCGAGCGGAGCGGAGGACGAGCGTGCCGAGGTCGACGACGAGTGGGCCAAATGTCGAACGCGAGCGATTGCCGCCAACGAAAGAGGCCGTCCCGGGCTGAGCCACGGAACGGCCTGTTTTCTTGCTGATTCTCAGTGGGCGTTACGTGACTTGAACACGTGACTTCAACCGTGTGAAGGAATCTTGCCGGCGTATTTGAGCGTGTTTCCCCGTGACCAGCCGTGACGGAGGGTGAGAATTCTCGGTGTTTCCGTGACAGAGCGTGACGGGCGGTGACGGTCAGGTGGTGCGGAAGGTGGTGCGTTTTCGGAAACGCACCACCTCGTCTGTGTCCGGTCATCAAAAACAGCGGAAGGCCCCCACGAGGCGTAGGAAGTCGGCTTGCTTCTCCTCGTCACGGCCCGGACCGTACCTGACCTTGTAGGCGGCATCGAACATGAGGCTCACCTTAGCGTAGGTGAGCGGATCGCAGACGACCCTCTTCGCGATGATGTCGCGGGCGACCCGGTAGGCCCTATCCTCTTTGATGTCTTCCTCGATCCCCATGACCGAAGCTTAGGCCGATCCATCCGGACAGATCCAGGCGAGCTGAGCCCAGGGAAGCGTCTGGCTTTGCCCCCCGTGCTTGGAGAAAGCCCTGGAAGACAACGCCCATGACCACCAGGCGTGTGTCCGAATCAGCGAAGCGATCGACAATTACCTTTTCTGAAACTAAGTGTAGAGCGCAACTGGGGTGCTCGCTGAGGGCTAGTGCACCGCATGCGAGATCCGCGCAAGCATTCGGCGGTGTGAGCGGATGATCGCGTTGGCAGGTTTGGTCCACGCGAACGGCGTGGGTTCTTCGTTCCAATGGGTCATGTATGCATCGATGTGCTGACGCAGAGCGGTCTTGCTCGGGAAGTCGCTGACGCCGAGGAATTGCGGCTCTCCGAGAGGTTTAGTGGAAGCTCGGCACGGCGTGCGCTGGGCGCAGCGTGAGGCCTGAGCAGCAGAGGAAGAGCATCGCGATGAGGCTCGAGGCGCTGTGCAGACCGTAGGAGCGACGGGTGATGGTGCGCGCCT